>SXXH01000215.1 GCA_005789645.1 Planctomycetia bacterium | reverse complement strand
GGCCAACGCGCCGGCGGCCTGTTCGGCCGACAAGGCGCGCGCGGCCCCGGCCGCGGCCAGCTTCACGCGACGCAGCTCGAGCGCGCCCGCCGGCACGGCCTCGCCGCGCCGCACCGGCTGGACGAGCACGGCTTGCTGCGCGTACTGCGACACTTCGAAGGTCGCGAACGATGTGCGCCACGGCTGGCCGTCGATCCAGACTTGGATGCCGACGGTCCAGGCGCCGCTCGCCGACGCGCGTTCGTCGAGCACCGCCTTCAACTGGAAGCTCGCGGCGTCGTCCGGCTCGGGCACCACGAGCTGCTTGGGCTCGCCCGACGGGTTGATCTCGCAGTCGTGGCCCGCGAAGCGCGCGCGCAGCGCGTCCTCGGCGAGGCGCGCCAGATCCTTCGCCTCGACGACGCGCGTGGCGGGGGTCGCCTTGCACGCGTCGGCTCCCGACACCACGGCCTTGGAGCCGCTGGCGGCAACCAGCTTGGCGACTTGCGCCGCTTCGAAGCGGCGCGTCCAACCCGGGGCGGGCGCGCCACCGAGTTCGAGCTGGCCGAGGCGCGCGGCTTCGTCCGGGGCCAGCGCCGACAAGTCGGCGACCTCGGACAAGGTGACGGTCGCGCCGCGCACGGAAGCCTCGGGCTTCAGCGCGATGTTCGCGGCGAGGACGGCTGTGCCGATGGCTGCGATCATGGCGAAGGCCTCAGCGCACCATCTGGTTGACTTGCTGGAGCATCTCGTCGCTCGCGCGGATGGCGCGGCTGTTCACCTCGTAGTTGCGCTGCGCGAGGATCAGCGAGACGAGCTCGTCGACGACCTGCACGTTGCTGCGCTCGCGATAGCCCTGCTTCAGGACGCCCGTGCCCGTCTGGCCGGCGACGCTCGAAGCGGCCGGGCCGGACGAACCGGTCTCGGTGTAGTAGTTGCCGCCCTGGGCCTTCAGGCCGGCGGGGTTGGGGAAGCGCCACACCTGCAACTGGCCGGCCGTCGTGGGCGTGCCGCCTTCGCTGGCGAGCGTCGAGAACGTGCCGTCCTCGCCGATGGTGACGCTGATCACGTCCTGGCCGATCTGCGGCGCGCCATCGAGCAAGTAGCCTTCGGCGGTCGTCAGCGAACCGTTCGCGTCGCGATGGAAGTCGCCATCGCGCGTGTAGCGGTACTCGCCGTTGGGCATCTGGATGCGGAAGAAGCCCTCGCCCTGGATCGCCAGCGAGAACTGGCCGCCGGTCGGCTCCAGCTCGCCTTGCTGGAAGATCTTCGACGAGCCGGAGACCTCGGTGCCCGTGCCGACCTGCAGGCCGGTCGGCGTGCGCTGCTCGCCGGCCGTCACGGCGCCGGGCTCGCGGTAGGTCTGGTAGAGCATCGAACGGAACGACAACTCGCTCTTCTTGAACGAGCTGGTGTTCGCGTTGGCGATGTTGTTGGCGATGGTGTCGACCTGCATCTGCTGGGCCTTCATGCCCGAGGCGGCGGTCATCAGCGCGCGAATCATGATCTGGTCTCCTTCTGGTTCACTTCGGCTGGTTCAGCCGCTTGTAGCTCTGGTCGATGGTGCGCATGACCGTGCTGCCGTTCTCGAAGTGGCGCTGGGCCACGATCATCGAGACGAGCTCGTCCATGCTGTTCGCGTTGGCTTGCTCAAGCGCGCCTTGGTGGACGCTCGCCTCGGCCTCCTTCTCCTGCACGCCGCGCGGCGCCATCCAGGCGGCGCTGCCGATGCGCACGAGGCGCTCGCGCTCGTCGAAGTCGACGACCTTGAGGCGTCCGACTTCGTTGGCGCCTTGGCGCACGACTCCGCGCGGATCGACGACGATCGGGTCGCCGATCGCCTGCAGCGAGCCCGCGCCCGCGCTCCACGCCACGGCGAAGCCGTCCTCGCTCTGCAGCACGCCCTGTTCGTCGAGGTGGAACGAGCCGGCGCGCGTGTAGGCGGGGCCCTTCTCCGTCTCCAGCACGAAGAAGCCCGCGCCGTCGAGCGCCAGATCGAGCGGGTTGCCCGTGCGGCGCAGCTCCCCTTGCGACCAGTCGGTGACGAGCGTGGTCTTCGAGTTCGCCCCGGCGCCGCGGCCGGTAGAAGTCGTGACGGGCAGGAAGCGCTTGAAGCCCGTCGTGCCCAGGTTGGCCAAGTTGTGGGTGATGGCCTCCATCCGGCGTTCGCTGGTGGAGAGGCCGCCCACGCTGAGGTTGAGTCCGCTGTCCATGGCGCTGCATGGGGAGCAAGCGGGAGGCCAAGTGCGCGAACCCCCTCCCGGGGCCGGCGAGGGGCTCGTGGAAGGACCGGGAGCGCGGCCCGGGAAGGAACTTCCGCCTCGACCCGGAAGAAAACGCGGCCCTCAAAGGATGCGCCCCGCCGCCGGGCAGTGGCGACGGGGCGCGGACGCGGCCGGGGGCAGTCCGGCCGAACCCGTGTGCTGGATCAGATGAGGTTGACGGTCTCGCGCAGGACTTCGTCCTGGGCCGTGATGACCCGCGCGTTGGCTTGGAAGCCGCGCTGGGCCTCGATCAGGCGCACGAACTGCTCGGCGGTGTCGACGTTGGAGTTCTCCAACGCGCCGCCGACCACTTCGCCCGCCGCGCCGGCGAGTCCCGCGCCGAGCACCGGCTGGCCCGAGTTCGCCGAGGCCATCCACAAGCCGTCGCCGCCGGCCGTGAGGCCCTCGGGGTTGCCGAATACGGCGACGCCGACCTCGCCGAGCGAACGCGACTGGCCGTTGGTGTAGAAGCCGAGGATCGTGCCGTCGGCGTCCACGGAGATGTTCGCCAATTGCCCGGCGCCGAAGCCGTCCTGCGTCTTCACGAGCACTTCGCCGTCCGAACCGTACTGCGTCAGTCCGCCGAAGTCGCCGGCGGAGCCGAGTTCGAGCGACATGGACTGCGGGCTGGTCTGTCCAGAGAACTGGACAAGCACCTCGGTGTCGACCGCGCCCAGGCCCACGGGATCGCCCGAGTCGTCGAAGGCGATGCCCGCGATGGGGTTCGACAGCACGACGCCGTCCTCGGCGGGCACGCTGGCGGTCGCCGTCCAACTGCCGTCCTGCTGGCGCGCGAAGGTCACGGTCAAGGTGTGCGCCACGCCGGCCGAGTCGTAGACCTCCATCGAGGACACGACCTCGTCGGAGGCCGTGCCTTCGGTGGTCGTCTGCACCGCGTAGTCGGTCCAGTCCATGGATCCGACATTGCCGCTGGCGTCCTCGAGCGAAAGCAGGAGCTCGGTCTCGCCCGCCGTGTCGGCCCCCACCACCAGTTGCCCGGCGGCGTTCAACGAGACTGTCGCGTCGTCGTAGAGGCCGTCGAGGAAGGCGACGAAGTCGTCGACCGTCGTGCCGTCCACGCCGTAGGTGAAGGTGGCGTTCACCGGCGTGCCGTCGGCGTCGACGCCCGACACGAGGATCTGGTCGCCGTTCTGGTACGGATCGACGCGACCTGGCAGGTCGTTGAGGTCGGTGGTGGGACCCACCGCGGCCTCGGTGCCCGACACGAGCGTGGTCGGCAGGCCCAGCGTCGACACGAGGTCGCGGTTGGTCGGGCCGCTGGTGAAGCGGATCGAGGCGTCCTCTCCCACCCGATCGGTGGCGACCTCGACTTGTCCAGCCGCGTTGACGCTGGCCGACACGCCGTCGAGGTCGTCGATGGCGGCGGCGACTTGCGCCGCGTCGATCGAGCCGGACGCGCTGGTCACGGAGACTTGCTGCGGAGCGCCGCCGGAGACGCTGACATTCAACGACCACGTCTCGCCGGCGGGCACGGCCCACGGACCGGTCGAGGTCGCGGCCACGGTCGCGGGCTGGCCGTGCTTCATGCCTTCGGCGCCGGTCAGCACCTCTTGCAGCGGGCCACCGACCTCCTTGGGCAGGTTGCCCACGAGCTCGAGCATGCTGGTCGCCTGCGGCGCGAAGACGGAGTCCGTGTCGAGCGTGATGGCGGAACCGGTGCCGTCCAGCACCTGATATCCCGTGCGTTGGTCGACGAGGTTGTTCTGGCCGTCGAGGCCGAAGGTGCCCACGCGCGTGTAGTACGTGTCGGCGCCGCCCTGCAGCGCGAAGAACCCGCGACCGGAGAGCGCCAGGTCGAACACGCGACCGGTGCTGTTCAAGGCTCCTTGGCCGAAGTCGCGACCGATGTCCGACAACGCCACGCCCATGCCGATCTGCACGGGATTGCGGCCACCGTAGCCGTTGGCCGGCCCCGATGCGTGGCGCAGCGTGCTGTGGAAGCTCGACGAGAAGGTCGCGTGCGAAGTCTTGAAGCCCGAGGTGTTGGCGTTGGCCAGATTGTTGCCGATGACATCGATCCAGTCCTGATGCGCCTTGAGTCCGCTCAGCGCGGTGAACAAAGAAGCCATCGTTCAGCCCTCCCCGTTGGTGCCGCCGTCTGCGGCATCGTTGTCGTTCGTGTCGTTCGTGTCGGTGTTCGAGTTCGTGTTCGTGGTCGCGCCGTCGTTCGCGTCGTTGGCGGGCGGCGGCGCGGGTTCGTCGACCTGCACCACGGTCGCCAGCGGGACGTCCTCGGCCCCGACGCGCAACACGGCGAGCCCGTCGACGATCTTCACGCTCGAGACGACGCCGGACCGTTCCACGCCGGTGGTGGCGTCGGCCCAGGTGACTTGCTGGCCGATCAGCGCGCTGGAGCTCGTCAACTGCTCGAGCAAGGCGTTGTTCTGCTGCAGGACGGCGAGACCGACGATGTTCTCGTTCATCGTCTGCATCTGCTCGAGCGAGCTGAACTGCGCCAACTGCGCGATGAACTGCTGGTTGTCGGTCGGCGCCATCGGATCCTGGTTTCGGATCTGGTTGACGAGCAGCTTCATGAAGGCGTCCTTGCCCATGGCCTGCCCGCCGGTCGCCTGCGCGGCTCCGGCGATGGGATCGGTGGCTTGGATTCCGGTGATCATCGTGCGTGTCCTCTCAAGCGAAGGTGTCCACGCCCCCGTCGCGCGCGACTCGGCGCGCCACGAAGGCGAGTTCGTCCGGGGTGGCCGCGCGCAGGTCCGTCGCGGGCGCGGCTGCGCGAGCTTGTCGTCCATCGCCGGCCTCGGCGCCGCCGCGGCGGCCGTCGAAGCCCAGCGAGAGCGACAACTCCTGCGCGTCCAAGCCGGCGCGCGCCAGTTCGGCGCGCAACTCGGGCAAATGGCGTTCGAGCGCCTCCAGCGCCTCGGGTCGTTCGGCGCGCAAATTCGCGCGCACGCGCCCGCCCTCGACGCTCATGCGGATGTGGATGCGGCCGAGTTCGCGCGGATGCAGGTCGACGATGGCCGTGCGCGTCTGCGGCGACAACTGCAAGCCGATCTGGCGCAAGAGGTCCGCGGCGCGCTCGCGCGTCTCGGCCTGGCGGGTGGCGCGCTCGTCGGCGAGCCGCGCGGCCGATGCGGGGTCCTGCGGCTTGCTGTCAAGGATTTCGGACAAGCGTCCGGGCTCGGCGACGACTGCGCGCGCATCGGACTGTCCCGCGGCCTCCTTGCCGGTCTTGGTCGACGCGTCCGTGGTTCCGAGCGCGGCCTCGAGGAGGGCTGGCGCGTCCACGACCTGCGACGCCAAGCCAAGCTCGCCCACCGGCGCGGCGAACGCGACGGGTGCTGCTGGCGCGAGAGGAGTCGCAAGCGCGGGGACTGCGTCGACGACACCGGACGCTTGCGTCGCGCCGGCCTCCGCAGGGTTGGAGAAGGGCGACGAGGGCGGCGCGAGCATCGGCCGCGGCTGGTTGGCGGCGACAGGAGCGGCAGCTCCCGCGCGCCCCGCGGGCGATGTCGGCGCGACTTGGGCCTCGTCGCCCGTCATGCTTGCTCGAGGTTCGTGGGCGTGGGCGGGAGAATCCGAGCCCGCAGGCGCTTTCGCGGCGCCACGCTCGGAGCGAGCGGGAGCTTGCTCCATGCGCCGGGCGCGCAGGTCGTCCCCGAAGTTGCGTTTCGCGGGACGCTCGGAACGCTCGCCTTGGCGATCGTTCTTGCGCTCCACATCCGCCTTGCGCGCGGCGACCAAGTCCGCGCGACGCTCTTCCAACGCCTCGACCGGGGTCGGCGCGGAAGGAGGCGTGGACGAGCGCCCCGTGCCGAGCGCTCGTCCATCTGCTTCTGTGGAACGGGGACCAAGTTGGATCTCCATTGCGCCTCCTTGGGAGCAAGCGCACGGCCAAGACGCACGGAAATGGCCTAAGTCGCTAAAAATAAGAGTGTTACAGCAAACTGGAGTCTCCGAAGCAGGGCACCGACCCTGGCCCGATGCGCATGGATTGCCGGTCCCCACAGCGTGTTCGGGCAGAAATTTCCTCCCGAACGATTGCGCAGAGGGCCCGCGGTCGGCGCATAGCACGCCGCTCCATACAAAGCCGCATATTACGACAGAGGCCGAACTCCGGAGATTTTTGCCCCTTTGCGCGGATTTTGGCACTCCATGCCCATTCCGGCGCCCCCCGTGGAACCCGCGGCGGGGTAGCCTCATCTAGGTCTGAAAGCCTCCTGCCGCGGGGGGCTTCGTCTCGTTGCACGGCGTCTCGACCATACCGCCGAGCCTCGAATCCCGACCCATCCTATGAAGCCGACCCTCCTCGCCTCAGCCCTCGTAGCCCTGTGTTTGGCTCCTGCCGCGTCCGCGCAGCACATCAAGGTCAACTCGCTGGGCATGCAACCGAACAACCCGACCCGTCTGTGGGTCTGCAACCGCGACAACGACACGGTCTCCGTGGTCAACCTGACCACGCGCAGCATCGTGGCCGAGATCCCGGTCGGCGTCGATCCGCGCACCATCTCGTTCTCCGCCGACGGCTCGCGCGCCTTCGTGACGAACAAGCGCGGCAACATTCCGCGCGAGGCCAACGAGATCACGGGCTTCCCCGCCGGTTCCCTGCCCGGCACGGTCAGCGTGATCAACACCGCGACGCTCGCGGTGCAAACCACCTTGTCGGGCGTGGGCGTGGAGCCCTACGGCGTCGCCACGGCGCCGAACGGCAAGTACTTCGTGGTGGGCGGCATGCGTTCGGCGACGCTGCGCTTCTTCGACGCGTCGACCTTGGTGCAGGTCGCGGCCCTCGACTTCCCCAACGACCTGTCGTCCATCCCGGCCGGCATGACGATGGCCGATGTGGACGCCAACCGCGACGGCATGGCGGACCTGGGCAACCCGCGCGGCTTCTCCATCTGGTCGGACAGCTCGAAGCTCGTCATCACGCACCACAAGTCGCCGTACCTGTCGGTCGTGTCCGTGCAGCTCAACGCGCAAGGCGTGCCGACGGGCGCTTCCGTCGCAGCCAAGATCAACACCGACGACTACGACTTCGATCCGGTGTTCAACCCGACCCCCGTGCGCACCATCCAGAGCCAAGGCGAGCCGCGCTTCCTCGAGGATGTGGCGATCTCGCCGGATGGCACGCGCGCCTTGGTGCCGCACGTGCTGCACAACATCAACCATGATGTGAACTTCGACTTCGCCGGCGCGATCACGGGTGACCACGCCAACCGCGTGTACCCCGCGCTGACCATGGTCGACCTCGTGGCCAACAGCTTCGGCGTGGCCGGCGACCTGTCGCGCCGCCTGCACCACCAGATCGCCGACACGCGCACGCCCGCGGAGTACGTGCCCTTCGGTTCGTCGGCGACCACGCCGGCGGGCGACCTCATCTCGCTCGGAGGATCGGGCGTGCCCACGCTGGGCTCGATCGCGACGCTGAAGATCGACGGCCTCCGCCCCGGCGACAGCGCGGTGTTGCTGCTTGGTCGACGCGAGATCCTGCAGGCCTCGCCGATCGTGTCGCAAGGCACCTTCTACGTCGAAGGCCGCGTGACCGTGCCCGTCTTCGGCGACACGGCCAGCTTCGCCATTCCCGCGGCGGCGGCCTACGACGGCCGCGTGTTCGTGGCGCAGGCGCTCGTCACCCGCAACAACCAGAACTACCTGTCGAACGGCCTGCGCATCTTCGTGCGCACCCAGCACAACGCCACGAACAAGCTCGGCCACCACGCCGGGCAGCCGGGACTCGTGTCGTACAACAACGCAGGCAGCCGCGTCTTGATGCTCAACCGCGGTTCGGAGGACCTGTTCCTGTACAAGGTCGCGGGCAGCAACTTCGAGTACATGACGGCGTTCCCGCCGCGCTTCCGCCACCAGGAGCGCCAGCCGCTCGACACGACCACGGCCATGGGCGACATCCCCCTGGGCATGGTGGTGATCGACGACACCAAGACGATCAACGACGACGCCCTGGTGCACATCCACAACGAAGGCACGCGCACGCTGTCGACCTTGCGGGTCAACTGGAAGACCGGCCAGATCTCCAAGGTCGCCAGCCAGCTCCCGCTCGTCACGGGCGTCGACAAGATGACGGCCTCGCAGCGCCTCGGCCAAGAGATGTTCGAGGACTCCTCGCGCGCGCAGATCGCCGACCACTTCAACAACAGCTGCGCTTCGTGCCACTTCGAGGGCGGCGAGGACGGCAACGTGTGGCAGCGCCCCGCCGGCCCGCGCTCGACCATGCCGATGTATGGCGGCATCCGCGCCACCGGCCTGCTCTTGTGGAAGGGCCAGCGCCTGAACGCCGGCGAGACCGGCCCGATGTTCCACGGCGAGAACGGCGGCACCGGCCTGTTCAGCGCCGCCGAGCAGCAGGCGATGATCGATTTCCACGAGACGTTGCCCATCCCGTTGAACCCGCACCGTGATCCGACCACCTTCGGCCTCACCGCCCAGGCGCAGATCGGCAAGGACCTGTTCTTCGGCACCAACGACACGGGCTTCAACCCGGGCAACCGCAATGCCGGTTGCGCCGTGTGCCACCCGCGCGAAGTCGTCAACGGCAGCTTTGCCGGACCGCGCTTCTTCACGCAGGACTTCCTCAACCCCTTGTTGACGACGGGCGACAACCTCGGCCCGGCGGTGGACCCCAACTGCTTCTCGCTGCGCGAGAACATCGTGGCCCTCAACATCAGGAACATCAACTCGGGCTTGAACGTCGACGACGATGGCGACGGCGTGCCGGAGCTCGACCGCAACGCGGACGGCTACAGCGATCTCGAGACCTATGTCCCGATGAACGTCGATGGCCACGACGACTTCCGTCGCGACGACCCGAACAGCTACGAGTGCCCGTGCGACCCGGCGCTCGACGGGAACTGCGACGCGGGCAGCTCGACGCGCATCTTCTCGCGCAGCCCGGGCTTGTTCTCGATCCCCACCAAGCTCGGCGTGTTCGCGACCGCGCCCTACTTCCACGACCACTCGTCGTTCACCCTGCGCTCGATCCTCGATCCGCAGTCGCAGATGACTTCGCCCGTCTACGGCACGCCGGCCTTCCCGGGCCAAACGCCGTATCCCGGCTTGCAGAAGTTCTTCAACGAGTTCCACGACGTGCGCGGACATGAACAGTTCGCGCAAGGTGCCTCCAAGGTTCAAACGACCTTGACCAGCACCAATGTCGACGCGGACATCGAGGCGCTGCTCGCCTACATCAAGTCGCTCTGACTTCGCGGGCGCCGCGGCGCCCTCTCGTCCCTGCGTCCCGTCCGACCACCAGTCGGGCGGGACGCCGCCTGTGGCGGACTGGCGGCGCGGTGCCTCAGGCTTGCTCGACGACTTCGCAACGCCCGTCGTCGTGGCCCACCACGCGCGCGTGCGCCAAGCCCAGGAACAAGCCGGACTCCACCACGCCGGGGATCGCGTCGATGTCGCGCTCGAGGCGCTCGGGATCCGCGATGCCGTGCGCGAAGGCGCAATCGAGGATGGCGTTGCCGTTGTCGGTGCGGTATTCGAGGCCGTCCTTGCCCAAGCGCAACTTGGGATCGCATCCAAGCAACGCGAGGCGCCGCGCCACCGGAGCGAGCGCGAAGGGCACGACCTCGATCGGCAGCGCGAAGGTCGTGCCAAGGCGCTCGACCACCTTGTTCGCGCCGACGACGATGACGACGCGCCTAGCCAGCGAGGCGACGACCTTCTCGCGCAGCAAGGCCCCACCGCCGCCCTTGATCATGCGAAAGCGCGCGTCGATCTCGTCGGCACCGTCGATGGCGAGGTCGAGCGCCACGACTTCGTCGAGGCGCAGGATTTCGATGCCCAACTGGCGCGCCTTGCGCTCGGTGTCGAGCGAGGTCGGCACGCCGCGCACACGTTCGCCGCGCGCCGCGCGTTCTCCCAGGGCTTGCAGGGTCCAATGCACCGTCGAGCCCGTGCCCAGGCCCAGCAACATCCCGGGTTGGGCTTCCGCGGCCGCGCGGCGACCGGCGATCTCCTTGGCGTCCATCGAGCGCGGAGCATAGCGGTCGGCGTGGCGCTTGGCAGACTCGGGCTGGCTCTGGCTGGCTTGGAATCGCTCGGCGCGCGGTTCGAGGGCGCCGCTGCATGATTTGGGCAAGACCGCGATGACTCCAAGGGCCCGTATTGGCGTCCGAAGCCAGCGGCCCTTAAACTGAGATCAGGTCTCAAAATCATGGCACTACTCGCGACCATGGCCCCCGGACAGGCGGCCCGCATCGAAGCCGTCGGCGGAGAGCGTTCCTTCCGGCGGCGCTTGATGGAGATGGGTTTCCTCCCTGGCACGCAGGTGCGTCTGGTGCGCCGCCTCGCCTTGGGCGGCTTGCTCGAGCTGGAGGTGCGCGGGGGCCATGTCAACCTGCGCATCGACGAAGCGGCGGCCTTGCAGGTGCAGCCGCTTTGACGGCGCGCGCATGGACGCTTCCTCCACCGATCGCCGGCCGCTGGTGGCGCTCGCCGGCAACCCCAACACCGGCAAGACCACGCTCTTCAACCGCCTGACCGGTCTGCGCCAGAAGGTCGGCAACTACGCGGGCGTGACCGTCGAACGCGTGGCGGGCGAATGCGCGCTGCCTGGCGGAACCAAGGTGCAGCTGCTGGATGTGCCGGGCGCCTATTCATTGGCCGCCCGGAGCCGCGAGGAGGAGTTGGCGTTGCAGTGCGTGGCCGGCGTCGCGGGCGAACCGCGTCCCGATGCCATCGTGCTCGTGCTCGACGCCACGCAGTTGTCGCGCAACTTGTACCTCGCGCTGCAAGTGCTCGAGCTCGGCACGCCTGTCGTCGTGGCGCTGAACATGGCCGACCAGCTCGCCAAGCGCGGCGAACGCGTCGATGTCGCCGCGCTCGAACGCGAACTCGGCGCGCGGGTCGTGCTCGTGTCCGCCTTGCACGATCGCGACTTCACCTCGTTGCTCGAGTGCGTCGCCGAGGCGCTCGCCGGCGACGGAGGTCCGAAGGGCGAAGGCCGCCAGGACGGGAACGACGCGCGCTCGCCACGCCGCGCCTTGCCGCGGGAACTGGAGGCCGACCTCGCCCAAGTCGCCCGGTGCGTGCCCGAGTCCTGGTCGCTGGGCTCGAACGCACGCGCGCGCGCCTTCGCGGAATGGGCCCTGCTGTCGGTCGAGGAACGCGACGAGTTGGAAGGCGTCCCTCCGGACTTGCGCGCCCGCGCGCTGGCGACGCGACAGGCAGCCGCCCAAGGTGGTCGATCCACCGACGACGAGTTGATCGCGGCGCGCTACGCGTGGATCGACGAGCGCATGTCGGGCTTCGTGGTCCGAGCCTCGCCTTCGCGCACCGCGAGCGAGCGCATCGACGCCGTCCTGCTGCATCCGTTGCTGGGCTTCGGACTGTTCCTGGGCTTGATGGTCGTCGTGTTCCAAGCCTTGTTCGCGTGGAGCGATCCGCTCATCGGCCTGGTCGAGGGCGCCATGGGCCATGTCGGCGACGCCGCGCGCTCCATCTTGCCCGCGGGCTTGTTCGCCGACTTCGTCGTCGAGGGCGTCGTGGCCGGCGTCGGCAGCGTGGTCGTGGTCCTGCCGCAGATCCTGCTCTTGTTCTTCTTCATCGGATTGATGGAGGACACCGGCTACATGGCGCGCGTGGCCGCGTTGATGGATCGCGTCATGCGCGCGATGGGCCTGTCGGGTCGCGCCTTCGTGCCCATGCTGTCGGGCTATGCCTGCGCCGTGCCGGCCATCCTCGCCACGCGCACGATGGAACGGCGACGCGACCGGTTGCTGACCATGCTGGTCGTGCCGCTGATGACTTGCAGCGCGCGCCTGCCCGTCTACACGCTGCTCATCGGCGCCTTGTGGCCGCCCGTGGTGGTGGCCGGGTTCGTGCCGGTGCAAGGGCTGCTCATGGCGGCCATGTACCTGTTCAGCACGCTGGTCGCGTTGGTGGCGGCCGCGGTCCTGTCCCGGACGCTGTTCCGCGGCCAAGGCGCTCCGCTGATCCTCGAGTTGCCCGCCTACCGCGCGCCGCATTGGCCGAGCGTGCTGGGCATGATGGGCCAACGCGCGTCGTCGTTCCTGCGCGAGGCCGGTGGAGTGATCCTCGCCTGCACCATCGCGCTGTGGTTCCTCTTGAGCTTCCCGAAGGACGAAGCGGCGCAAGCGCGCCACGCGCAGACGGTGGTCGCGGCCGCGACCTTGCCCGAGGCCGAACAAGCCTCCGCCGTCGAAGCGGCCGACGCGCGCCTCGCGTCCGACTCGTTGGCCTCGAGCTGGGGTGGACGCTTCGGCCATGCGATCGAGCCGCTGATCGAGCCGTTGGGCTTCGACTGGAAGATCGGCGTGGGCCTCGTCGGCGCGTTCGCCGCGCGCGAGGTGTTCGTGTCGACGATGGGCGTCGTCTACGGCATCGGAGGCGGCGTCGACGAGGAGTCGGACACGCTGCGCGAGGCCATCAAGGCCGAGGCGCACGCCGATGGACGCCCGGTCTACACGCCGCTCGTGGGCTTGTCCCTGATGGTGTTCTTCGCGCTGGCTTGCCAGTGCATGAGCACCCTGGCCGCGATCAAGCGCGAGACGCGTTCGTGGGGTTGGCCCGTGTTCTTGTTCGTGTACATGACGGCTCTGGCGTGGGTCGCGAGCTTCGTCGTGCACCAGGGTGGACTGCTGCTCGGGCTGTGAGCCCAAGCCCTGCGTGGGGCGTGGGCTAGCGCAGGTCTTCCACGGTCAACTCGTGCTTCGCGAGCCCGTCCCCGGCGCGCAAGTCCAACGGCCACTCGAAGGCGCGCGGCGCACCATCCAAGCCCGGGGCGAGCACGCGCAAGAAGCACAAGAGCGGCGGCAAGCCGCGCAGGGCGACCTTGGCGCGCACGCCGTCTTCGAGGTGCCGCGGATCGAGGAACCACGCCGCGGCGAGCGGTTCGTCGGGCTCGTGCTGCGCCACCACTTCAAGCCGCAGCCAACCCTCCGCGACCAGCTCCGGCGGAAGCTCCAAGGCGATGTCGGCGCGGCGGCCCTCGCCAAGTTCGATGTGCATGGGCGCACGCGGCGGGGCACCCGTCTTGGCGATGCGCACCACGCCGAAGCAACGCGCGTCCTGCACGTGGGCCAACCACGCGAGATCCGCGTCGGCGCCCGCGAACACGAAGCGGCCCATGTCGTCGGTGGTCGTTCTCGCGGGCTTGCGCACGACGGAAGGCAAGCGCGTGGGCAGCCAAGCCAATGGAGCACCCGCCAAAGGTAGACCCGAGGCGAGCAGCACGGTGCCGCTCAAGCTCGCGCGTTCGGCATCGGCGGCGATGGCACCGGGCTGCGCCACTGGATCATTCGCCGCTTGCGCGCGACGGAAGCGGCGCAGGTCCACGACCTCCCGCAAGGTCTGATCTCCAGCGCGCAGATCGACCGGCCATGCCAAGCTGGGCGCGTGCGGGTCGCGCTCCAGGAAGGCGTGCACGCGCAGCTCGTACAGAGCCGGCTCGAGCAAGTCGAAGACGAGCGGCTCGGGCTCGGGCGCGTCGAACCAGTCCCAGAAGGACGAACGCGAGCCACGCGCCACCGCGTGCGCGACGAGAGTGCGCTCCGCGTCGATGCGCCGCAGTTCCACCGGGAAGCCCACGTCTTCCTCCTCCGACTCGAGGATCAAGACGAGGCGTCGTGCGCCGGGCACGATCATGTCCACCACCGCGGCGCCGGCTTCGGGCACCACGACCTTGGCGATGGCGCGCAGGACCTGGCTGGGACGCGACTCGAGCTCCAGGTGCCACTCGCCGGGGGACAAGTCGCGCAGCTCGAAGAAGCCCGCGTCGTTCGTGATGGCGCGCGCTCCCACGAGCGGAAGCCGCCAGCCGAAGTCCGCGTGTGGACGCGTGGCCGCCACGGCGCGCGCGGCAAGTGGCGCGTGCGTCTCGTCGTAGAGGTGTCCCACGATGGACGAGGGCGTGGAGGCCGCCGCCTCGCCTGGGGCGCGCTGCACGTCCCCTTCGAGGGGCGTGGTCGACGCACCCAACGCGACGCGCGGCGATGCATCGTCCGTGGATGATCGAGCCGCCGCCAAGGAGACCGACTGCGTGCTCGCACGCGCACGGGAAGCCGTCGGTGCTTCGGTCGCGGGCGAAGTGGTGCGCGAGTCGGACCCGCACCACGCGAAGAAGGCGGCTGCGAGCACCGCCAAGGTCCAAGCCGGCGCCTTGCTGCGCGCGTCCAACTTCAAGGGCCCACGGGCGGCGTGAACGTGCAAGGACAAAGCTCGAAGCACTCGCAATGCATCGAGTACACGAGCCGGCTGTACGTGGTCGAGTACAAGCCGAGGTTCCAGCTGTAGCTCGCGGGGCAGGCGAGTTCCCAGCAAGTCCGCAGCTCGATGCAAGCGCCCTCGAGGAACTCGTTGTTGAGCTGCGAGCCTTGGCTGTCGCGCAACTTGCCGCCGTGGTTCGAGACTTGGATGGCGACCTGGCCTTGGTTCGACGACGGAGTCCCCGCCACGGGATCGTTGCGCCCGGGCCAGTCGAGCTCCTCGACGACGATGCGCCCGGTCCATTGGCCGCCAGCGCCGCACGGAGTGCCCGAGCCGCAACCATCGACAGGGTTCGACCATTGGCTGGGCCGAGTGCAGGTGATCGTCGCGCTGTTGCCGGATGCGACGCAGCGCGCGTTGGTCTCCTGTGGAGTGGACGCCGCGAAGCCGCAGTCGGAACGCGAAGGAGCGACGAGCATGGCCAGGGCGAGACCTGGAACCACGATCCTGGACGGCGCTGGGCGGGGTAGATGCACGAAAGACACCTCCGATGCAGACGGGCTCGTGGGGGGCACCTGCTTTGAACAGGAGCACGTGGAAAGCGCAAACACGCTCCGCTTCCCCTAGCAGGAATACGGTGTGCGTCCCGAAGCCGCAAGTCCGCGCCTCGCCATCGAGCGCGGTGCGCGGCCTGATCGGCGCCAAGATGATCGGCACCCGGGTGCAGGGCCTGGTTGCAGGGCCTGGTTGCGGGGCCTGGTTGCGGGCGTCGAAGCAGGCCGCGCCGCGTGGGATCGGCCGCCAGGGAGGGTCGCCAGCGGGCCACCGGACCAATTTGTCAATTCAGTTTGACAAGACGCGGCACGCAGGTCATTTGCCCTCGAGGAAGGCGCGAAACTTGTCCTCCGGTCGCAAGCCCGCGGTCTTGCGCAACACCTTGCGCTCCGCCGGGTCGTAGGCGAGGAAGAACGGCAACGCCACCGATCTGGTCAATTCAGCCTGCAGGCGCTTGTTCTCCTGCAACGCGGGGCCTCCATCGACGTGCAGACGCGCTTCGATGTAGCCTTCCTTGAGGATCCCGGCGACCGCCGGGCGCGGGAAGATCTTCTCTTCCATCACGCGGCAGTTCACTCAAGTGAAGCCGGTGAAGTTCACCAGCACCAGCTTGCCTTCCTGCTTCGCGCGCGCGACCGCGGCTTCGAAGTCGTCCTTGATGATGGCGTGGCCGATCTGCTCGGCCGGGCCTTCGCCACCGCCGATCTTGCTCGAGTAGTTGGGGATGATGGCCGTCATCACGGGATCGACCGAGTGGCCGAGGCCCCCGTACAGGCAGTACATGGCGAACAACCCCGTGGCGAAGCCGCCGACCATGCGCTTGGGCGACACGGTGGCTTCGTCCTCCGAGCCGTACTCGTCCTTCATGCGCACCCAGCCGAACAGGTACGCCATGGCGACAAGGAAGATCCCGGTCCACAGGAACAGGAACAACTCGCGCGACAACCAACCCCAGCCCCAGACGAGATCGGCGTTGGAGAGGAACTTCAACGCGGCGGCCACCTCGACGAAGCCGAGGAAGACCTTGAGGGTCTTCATCCACTCGCCGCCCTTGGGCAACGCCTTGACCTTCTCGGGCACCATCGAGAGGGCCATGAACGGCAGCGCGATGGTCAAGCCGAAGACGCCCATGCCGAGGGCGATGCGGCCCACTCCACCTTGCGAGGCGCCCGTCGACAGCAGCGTGCCCACGAACGGCGCCGTGCAGGTGAACGAGGTGATCACGAGCGTAGCGCCCATGAAGAACACGCCGAGGTAGCCGCCGCGACTGGAGGCGGCGCCGGCCGCGTTCATCATCCACGCCGGCGGATTCAGGTTCATCACGCCGAACAAGGTCAGCGCGAAGACGAGGAACATGCCGCCGATGACGAGGTTCGTCGCCGGGTGTGTGGCGAAGGCGATGATGACAGGTCCAACGACCACGCCGATCAGCACGAAGATGAGCACGATCCCCGCGCCGTAGACCAAGGACAGCGGCAGCGTCGAGCCCTTGCCTCCCGCCGCTTGCTTGGTGAAGAAGCTGATCGTGATCGGGATCATCGGGTAGGTGCAGGGCATCAAGAGCGTGAACAAGCCCCACAGCACCGCCGACAGCAGGAAGGCCCACAAGCCCTGGCCTTCGGTCTCGCCCGAGCCGTAGTCGGTGGTCGCGGCGGCCGCCGTGGATGTGGCGGTGGAGGCAGCGGCCTCTGCGGGCTTCGGCGGAGCCTTGGTGGCGGTCAGGTCGGGCGGGAACTGCTTCCACAACGACTCGACGCCCGCGCCCTCGACCGATTTGGTCTCGTCGTAGGGCGTGCACACGCCACCATCGCCGTTCTCGCAGGTCAGTCCCTTGACCTGCACGCGAAGGTCCTCGAGCTTCGCGCCCGGCTCCGCGACCCCGCGCAACCACAGCCGCAGCTGCTCTACGTGCTCGTACACCTTGACCGGACCGTCGCCGAAGTCCTGGGTCTTGGTCTCCGGCTCGCTCCAGCGCCAATCGCCCCACGCGAAGCCCGCGCCGGAGATCTCGACGGTCGTGGGTTGTCCCACCGCGCCCTTCTCGCCGATGTCGGCCTCGGTCGGCCCGTGGTAGAGGTGCCAACCCTCGTCGATCTCGACGAGGACCGCGAGCTTGACGTCCGAGCCCTCTTGGACTGCGTAGACCGTGGCCGAGGCGTGCGTTTCGTCTTGCTGCGCGCGCGCCAACCCGCACAAGGCGAGGACGCACGCGAGCAAGCTGGCGAGGATGGTCTTCATCTGTCTCCCGGGGCGGCGATGGAGCGGTACGCCCCGATTCGGACCATGTTAGCGCCCGGGTGCGCTCGACGCGCGCTCGACGCCCGAGGCCCGGCCCCCTTGCCGGACCGGGCGCGCTCGATGGATGATGGCGCCATGCACTTCACCGCCGCCGCCTGCGTGTGCCTTGTCGCGTTGTCGCTCGCCCCCGTGCAAGAGCGACCCAAGCCGTCGGCGCCGACCTTGGCTCAGAGCCAGGTGCTCGACTCGGTGCAAGGTGCTTGGCGCCTGCGCAAGATCGAGGACAAGAACCTGCGCACGCAGGGCCGCCAGGAGACCGGGTACTTCGTGGTGTCGGGGTCGCACGCGGCCATCGAGATCCACATCGGCTACACGCTCGTGAACGGAACCTTGGGCGAGCCGGAGTTCCAATCCGGCATCTACGCGGCTTCGGTCGACTCGGAGCGCAAGCTCGTGCTCGGCACGCTCATCGGCATGCGCACCGACCGCGCGGTGAAGGCCATCGCGGAGCCCGTCGGCCAGTCGCGCAAGTTCGGCGTGGAAGTCGCCGGCGCGATGCTGACGCTGCGTCGCGACGATGGCGCGGTGTTCCAGTTCGACCGGCTGCAGGACAAGTCCGGCAAGTCCGACTTCTACGGTCGGCCGGTGGGCGAGAAGCCGGCCGACGGCAAGTAGCGCTTCGCCCAATCGCGAGCGGGGTTGATCGTCGCTTCACGCGCGGCGAGGCCGGACGCGCGTTATCGTGCCTCGTCATGGAGCCCCGCCCCTTCGACGAACTGGCGCGCGCGCGCTTGTCGCGACGCGACATCTTGCGCGGATCCGCGGCGTTGGCCGCCGCCTTCACGCTGCCCGCTGGTTGCGCCACGCCGCGCCAAGCCGACCCATCCAGCTTGCGCTTCGAAGGACTCGGCCACGGCGTGGACGACCGCATGCATGTCGCCCCCGGGCACTCGGCGCAGGTCGTGCTGGCCTGGGGCGACGCGGTGCTGCCGGGTGCGCCCGCCTTCGATGTCGGCGCGCAGACGGCCGCGTCCCAACGCCTGCAATTCGGCACGGAGAACGACTTCCTCGCCTTCGTGCCGTTGCCGCTGGGCTCGAACAGCTCGACGCGGGGCTTGTTGTGCGCCAACCACGAAGGTTCGCGCCTCCACATGATGATGCCCGGCTTCGATGGCGAGGCCGAAGTGCTGTCCCGCGCCACGCGCGCGCAGGTGGACTGCGAGATGTCGGCCCAAGGCCACAGCGTGGTCGAGATCGTGCTGGTCGATGGCCGGTGGAAGCCCGTGGCGGGCTCGGCGTCGAATCGCAGGCTCGACGCCTTGCACACCGTGCTGCGCGTCTCGGGTCCGGCCGCGGGATCGCAGCGCTTGCGCACGCGCGAGGATCCATCGGGCACCCGCGTGGTGGGCACCTTCAACAACTGCGCCGGTGGCGTCACGCCTTGGGGCACGGTGCTCGTGTGCGAGGAGAACGTGAACAAGGTCTTCGCGGGATCGGCGCGCGGCACGCGCGAGGAACGCAACCACGAGCGCATGGGCGTCGGCGCGGAGCTCGAGTACGCCTGGGCCGCGCACCACGAGCGATTCGTGCTGGAGCGCGAGCTCAACGAGGCCAATCGACATGGTTGGGTGGTCGAATACGACCCGCACGATCCGTCGTTCGAACCGGTCAAGCGCACTTCCCTCGGGCGGTTCAAGCACGAAGGCGCGACTTGCGCGGTCGATCCCGACGGACGCGTCGTCGTGTACATGGGCGACGACGACGAAGACGAGCACATCTATCGCTGGACCAGCGCGCGTCCATGGAACCCGAACCTGCGCGCCGCGAATCGCGACCTGCTCGACGATGGGGTCCTGCATGTCGCCCGCTTCCACGAAGACGGGACGCTCGAATGGCTGCCCCTGGTGCATGGCCACGGCCTGCTGGATGGCGGCAACGGATTCGAGTCGCAAGCCGATGTGCTGATCGAAGCGCGCGCCGCGGCGACGCTCGTCGGCGCCACGCCGATGGACAGACCCGAAGATGTGGAAGCCAATCCACGCACGGGCAAGGTGTACGCGATGCTGACCAACAACACGCGACGTGCGGCGGCAGACGCCGCCAATCCGCGCGCGCGCAACAAGCACGGGCACGTATTGGAGCTCGAACCGCCGCGCGATGCGCAAGGACGCGCGCGGCACGCGGCCGAACGGTACGCGTGGGACGTCTTCCTGCTCGGCGGCGATCCGCGCGACGCCGACCAGCCCGGCGAGTACCACCCCGGCATCGACGCGGGTGGCTGGCTGACCTGCCCCGACAACTGCACCTTCGATCCGCGCGGACGCTTGTGGATCGCCTCCGACGGCGGCGCGCGCGTCGGCATCGCCGATGGCGTGTGGGCCTGCGACGTGGATGGCGAGGGCCGCGCGCTGACCAAGCGCTTCTTCTCCGCGCCCGTGGGCGCCGAAGTCTGCGGCCCGTGCTTCACCCCGGACGGCTCGACGCTCTTCGTGGCGGTCCAGCATCCGGGCGAGTCCGACGCCCGAGGCAACTCGCGCGGCGTGCACCACGGCGCGCCCACCAGCCGCTTCCCCGACCACGACCCGGCCTTGCCGCCGCGTTCCGCCGTGGTCGCGCTGCGTCGCCACGACGGCGGCGTGTTGGGCGGTTGAGGAGCGCGTCCAGGCAGGACACTGAAAGCGCACGGCCGCGCCGACCCTCTTGGATCAGGCGCAGCCATGTCGGTCTTGGCGCAGCGAGCGCCGACCAGCTCAGGGTCGTGGCGTCCGGCAGATGGCGCCGGCGTCCTCGGCCTTCACCGCGCCGCTGACCAATCGCGCCACCGAGTAGTCGCCTTCGACGCGCACCACGCGCACGAGCGCGACCTTGGAGTCGGCGCCGCCGAGCTTGCGCCCCGATTGCGGGTCGACGAGCTGCTGGCCTTGACGCCAGACATCGAACTCCTCGCCTTGCGCGATGACGCCCATGCCGCGGTTCAAGTACACCTCGTCGCCGGCCACGTGCACGACGACGATGGGCGAAGCACGACGGCCGAGGTCGGCGGCCATGCGCTGCGAACAGGCCGACAAGATGGTCGGCGCGACTTGGGCGCCCGGGCTGCGCGCCTGCAACTGCGCGAAGGACTCCTCGTCGAGCGACAACGAGACCTGGTCGGTGTCCCGCACCTCCCCGGTCGCGACCGAGATCAGGCGCCAGTCGATCACGGCGGTGCCGTGGCGCTTGACCACCTTGCGGCCGGTGAGCTGGATGGTCTTCTCCTCGCGGTCGGCATGCAGGTCTTGGATGCTCGACACGAGCAGGTAATCGGCGCCCAGCATCCGGCCGAGCTTGACCTGTTCCTGCAGGTCGGCCAACGACGAGGCGATCAACGCTTGCTCGCCTACGATCGCCTGCAGGCGTTCGCGCTCGAGCAGCGTGAAGGAGCGCGTCTTGTGCAAGTCGCGGCCCATCTCCGCCTCGAGGGCCGCCGTCGCGTCGATGGCGTTGTAGTTGCCACCCATGACCTTGAACACGCTGCGCGCGGCTGTGGGCGGCAGGACGACGAGCGTGGGACGCGCGCCAGGACGCGGATTGCCGGGATCGAAGCGCGGGACCTTGGCGCACACGACCACGCGCACCTTGCCACCGGTCGGCTCGGGGGTTTCGCCGAGCACCTCGTACGAACTGACCAGTCCCGACGTGCGCACCGAGATGTCCTGCGCCGACAGCGACTGCGAGCGGAAGCTCGAAGCCATGTCCGTCACCGCATCCTCGAACTTCAGCGAGACCACGCGGTCGGAACTGACCTTCGCGCCGTTCACCTGGCGCACGGCTTCCTGCAACGCTTCCAGCACCGCGCTGGCGCGATCGGAGCCGACCCCCACAGCCTCGACGCCTTCGCAACCGATGGAACCGCCGCCTCCGACCGCGCCCTCGCCTTGGGGAACGCCGTCATCTTCGCGACTGCGGCGTACGCCGGGCGTGGCGCCCTTGGCGTCGTAGCCTTGGGTGCCGCCCGCCGCCCCACCGCGTTGCGCATCCGAAACCGCCTTGGCGGTCGTGGGGCTCCACACGACCACGCAACCGACGAGCGGATGTCCGTGGTCGGGGTGGTTGCCCTGCCATTCGAGGAAGCGGTTCGAGCCCCTGGCCGTGGCCAAGGCGCGGCGCTTGGCCTGCTCGTGCAGGGTGTCCACGAAGTTGCGCACCACGCCTTCTTCTTCGTAGGAGACGCCGTCCTGGACGAACTTGGCCGTGTAGTCCTCGATCTCGGACGAGCGCTCGCTCTGGCTCTGGTAGACCAGCGTGGCGTTGAGGAAGTCGGCCATGTTGGCGAGGGCGTCGTCGTAGGCCAGCTCGCGCGCCGCCTCGAGCACGCGCTCCATGCGTTCCTCGCTCATGTTGCTCGTCGCCAGCGGGGCCGCCTGGCCGTAGCCGACGAGCACGCGATCACCCTTCTCGTCGACGAGCACGCGCACGCCCAGGCGGTCGTACAGCGCCTCGGAGTCGTTGGGGATGCGCTCGGCGAGCGTCTTCTGCGCGGCCGCGCCCTTGGGATCGGACATGCCGCGTCCGCTGGCGATGGCGGCGGCGAGGCGTTGATTGTCGCGCGACCAAGCGAGGATCACGCCCACGCTCGTGCCGCCGTTCTCGCTGGTGCCTTCCATGGTGGTCATGATGCGCATGCCACCAACCTGGCCGGCCGCCTGCTTGAACGAGACGCGACGCAGCGTCTTCTTGAGCAGCGTGCGCTTGTCCTCGAGGCTCGCGCCCGGAGTCGGCTTGGCATCCAAGTCCTGCAGGGCCTTGTCCAGCAACGCTTCGCCGACCTGCGCGACCTTCGCGCGGATGCGCTCGTCGTGGCCCTTCAACTCGAGGTTGCGCGGGTCGCGCAGCGAATCGTCGGCGAAGTAGTCGCGCAGCGTCTCGACCTCGATGCGCACCGCCGTCTCGCGGATGTAGTTCGTCTCGGCCTTGATGCGCGCCTCCGCGAAGGCCGCGAGGCGCGCCTTGGCCCAACCGTCGCTCGTGGTCGGCGCGCCGATCGAAGCCTGCGCCCACAAGATCCACAGCCCATCGCGATTGTCCGGCCCGAGCTTCAAGCCCTGCTCCGCGAGCCAGGCGTCGCGTTCGGCGTCTAGCGCGCCGGAGGCGAGCTTCTTGAGATCGGGGTAGCGGGACGCGGCCCTTTCGGCGGCCGTGGCACCGGCTTCCTGCGCCCACGCGTTGGCGCTGCACAGGATGAACAAGGCGATGAGCGTGCGAATCATGGTGCTTCCTCTGGTTGTCAGCCGCCGATCAGCGGTCGGGTTTCCTGCTTGACCACTTCCTTCTCGTCTTCCCAGACGGCGAGGCCGGTCTTCAGGTCGGTAAGCGTCAACTTGAAGTTGAAGTACGACTCCTTGTCGCGCCCGGTCTTGGTCTTGATCTGCGTGATGATTCCGCCGAGCGCGAACTTGGGCGCCACGGCGGTGCCGTCCTGCTGGACGGTCGAGCTGTCGAACATCGGATCGTCCTTGAGCTCGCGCACCTGCGCCGAGGCTTCCTCCTCGGCCTTGCCACCCGCGCCGACGGCGGTCGTCGTCAGCACCTTGCCGCTCTTGCGCAAGTCGATGCGGATCTTGTCGGTCAACAGGTTCGTGTCGAGATGCACGCCAGTGTTGTTCTTGACCTTGCTGACCATCATGATCGCGCGGTTGTCGACGTTGTACGGCGCCATGACGGGGTCGTTCTTGAGCGACTCGACCATCGAGGCGGCGGCGACCTGCCAGTCCTTGAAGTTCACATCGTCGGTGGTGGTCAGTCCGGCGTTGCCCGACGGATCGACGCGCTTGGCGGGCGAGCCGCAGGAAGCGACGAGGGGCAGGCAGCAGAATGCGAGGGTGAAGAGCTTGGTGTTCATGTTTCGGGGATTTGCTCGGGGTGCGGCCGGCGTCTTGCCTGGCCGTTGCTTGGATGGCGGCAGGTTACTACGGGCGCTGGTCAGTTCGGGAGCTTGCTGAGCTTGAGTCGGAAGTCGACGCAGTCCGGCGTGGGGGCGGTGCCTTGCACGCTGGCGAGCTCGCCGGGGCGGATGGCGATCGGGATCCAGATCGTGCTGGTGCTCGACACGACGACGCCACGCTCGTCGAGCCATTCCCACTGGTACTCGAGCTTGCGCTCGTGCGGCTGGCCGTTCTTGAGGCGCGCCTGCACGGCGAGCAGGCCGTTGGCGTTGGACATGACGATGGACTCGGCGCTCGGCATCAGCGAGACCTCGCCGACATAGAGCACCTTGGCGAGGTTGGGATCGCGCTCGATGGCGGACGGCGTGGTGTTGGATGCTTGGCAGGCCGAAGCGATGGCCAGGACCGCGATGCAGAGGAGGTTCTTCATGGGATGCTTGGTTCGGGGGTCGGGACTTGGTGGATCGTGCGCCGCGGATGGCGGCAGGTCACGGAGCCGCGGACGCCTCCGCCTGCGGCGTGGGTTCGGGCTTGGGCTTGGGCTTCGCGGCGACATGCGCCTCGAGATGGCCTGGCATGACGCTCGTGGCGAGCACCACGGCGGGACCGGAGGCGGGCAAGGGCAAATGGCGCACGGCGATCACGTTCCCTTGGCTGTCGGCGAGGCACACCTCGACATCGCGACCAAGGGAGAGATCCGCGCAAGCGACTTGGAACTGCTTGCCCACGGTGCGCCAAGAGCGCAGATCCGCGTTCGACATGATCGCGCTGTACAGGCTGCCGAGGATCAAGCCGGCGGTGCCGTGCTCCTTCTGCAGTTGGTAGGTCAAGATCGCCTTGGCGACCGTGCTGGTGATCGTGCGCAGCATGGTCTTGCCCCAGTTCGCGTCGAACTCGGCCATCGCCATGTTGTCCGCGCAGGCGAGCGGCTCGCTCGTGGCGAGCACGCGACCGTCCTTGGCGCGCACGACGATGCGCGAGGGCGCGACGAGCTGCGGCGACACCTTGGGCAGGGCCAACGCCACGTAGCCGATCTTGGGCACGAAGACCGCCAGCTTGGCCTCGACCATCTGCGGACCCGGCCCGGACTCGAAGAACACATAGAGCGTGTTCGCCACCGTCTGCGCCGGCCGCTCGTCCAAGGCCTTGGCGTGCTCGCCGACGATCGTCGCCTCGGGCACCATCGCGGCCACATCGCGCAGATCGACCAGCGCCTCGCCCGGATCGCCGTCGATGCTGCGCGCCACTGCCGAGACATACGAGGTGTAGGGGTTCGAGAAGTTCGCGTAGGCCGGCGTCAAGTACGACTTCACGTCGCCGTACTCGGAGGCGAGCTTCTCTTGGTTCTCGGCGCTCTCGACCGCCGATTTGGCTTGCTGCGTCTCCGCGTCCTGCCCGGCGGACTCGATGTCGGACGCGTAGGCCTCGCGCGCGTCGCGCTGCGCTTCGTACGCGAGGCGCGCTTCGACCGCTGCGCCCTCCCAGTCGCACAGGCCCATGTAGTTCAGGGCCTTGTAGGTGTGCAGCAAGATGCGGTCCTGCCAACGCCCCGCGTACGGAATGGCGTTGGGGTTGGTGACCGTCGAGGCCGCCTCCGAGCCCAACTCGCTGGCGCTGATGACCGCCTTGGCCTTGAACTCGTTGATCCTCGCCTCGGCCTTCGAGAAGACGACGTTGCTCTCCTCGAAGCGCCCGGCCGCGTGCAGGATCTTGCCCTCCTCGAGCAACCACAGCACGGCGTCGATGCTCTCGCGCTTGCCGTCGTAGGACTTGCTGGCGATCTCGGTGGCCGCTTGGTCGAACTGGCCCGTCGCGTAGAGGCCATAGACCTTCTGGGACTGGCGCGGATAGGAGGTCAGCGTGGAGCCGCAAGCAACCTGCCAGAGGGAGAGCGCGGCGAGGAACAAGAGGTGGAGGGCGCGTTGCATGTCGTGATGGTCTGCGGGTGGTCCCTTGGCGCGCGTCCTCCAATGTGGAGGCGCAAGTCGGGGCCGAACCCATCAGGGTTCTTGAGATTCTGGGGACACGGGCACGCCAGTGCAATCCCAAGCCTCTTCTGGACGGGCACTTGCGTGCTCGCGACGCGAACGGCTCAAGCCATCTCAGCGAGCGCTGGCGGGCGTGGAACGCAGAACCGACCCGGCGCCTTGGCGGGCCACCAAGGCTCCTGGCTCGTTGGTCGTCAGGAAGTCGACGCCCATCGCCGCCAGTTCCGTTTGCCGCGTGGGATCGTCGATGGTGTAGGCGCCCACGACCCAACCGCGCGCGCGCAGTTCGCCCACGACGCGCGCATCCAAGTCGGAGTGCTTCCAATGCACGAAGTCGACATCCAGAGCCTCGAGCTTCGCCAACACTTGGGCGTCGATCGGCCCCGAGCCCAGCGCGCCCAATTGGACTCGCGGCTCCAAGGCGCGGACCTCGGCCAGCCAAGCCCAGTCGAAGCTCTGCAGGACATCGAACTCCATGCGCCCCATGCGGTCCAGCAGCGCGAGGATCGGCTCGGGACGCCCGTCCTTGCGTTCGATCATGGCCGTCTGGCCCGGGCCCAACGCGTTCAAGGCCTCCTCGAGCGTCGGCACTCGCACGCCTCGGTGCGGGGGCCCCTTCCAGGCTCCGGCGTCGAGCACCCCAAGAAATTCCAACTCGGCGCCTGTCGCGGCGACTGCGGCGCGCCCCAAGCGCTCGTCGGCATCCGTGGTGCGGTCGAGTGTGCGGTCGTGCATGAGATAGGGCACGCCCTCGGCGGACTCGAAGGTGTCGAACTCGTGCAGATCGGCGCCCTCGCGCACGCCGGCCAGCAAGGCCGGAACCGTGTTCTCCGGCCAATTCCCGCTGCTGCCGCGGTGCGCGACCACCAAGGGCCGCGCCGCCAGCGCGATGCCGAAGCGGGCCTCGTCGCGCCACGGATCGCCGCGCCGCCGGGACTCGACCTGCGCGCAGGCACCGGCCACCGTCGCCAACGCCAGGACGATGCAGGCGAGGGCGCCCGCGAATCCGCGGACGCCCCCGTGCAGGCGACGAGCCGACTTGGTGCTCGGGATCAAGGTCGGCCCGCCTTCGTGTTCAACCAGCCAAGACTGTCAAGGATTCCAGACAACCTCGACGCCGTTGGTGAGGTTGAAGGTGCTCGAGGTGCAGAACGGGGCCGAGTTGCGGTACCATACCTGGTAGGTGCGGGTGCCCGGCGCGAGGACCAAGCCCTTGGTCGACACCGAGGGTTGTCCGGCCGACGGATAGCTCGACGATCCCGCGACGTTCAGCGCGGTGCCGAGACGCACGACCGAACCGCCCGCGCAGCGCAGGCCATCACCGAACAGCGCACCGGCGCCGCCCGATTGGCGCAGCGTGCCTTGGAAGTACAGCGCCGAGCTGTTGGGCATGCCGCTGCCCGACAGCGCCACGGTGTCGCCCGTGATGCTCGGGATGCCGCTGCCGGCAAGCAGGCCGGCCGAGCCGAGCGAGTTGAGGCAACCAGCGCCGGCACCCACCGCCGAAGCGTTGCCGCACGGGCAAGCGGTGCCCGAACCATCGCCGAAGCAGAAGCCGGCGATGGCGGTGCAGGCGTCGCCGAGTCCGTCGTTGTCGCCATCGGCCTGGTCGGGGTTGGCGACATTGGGGCAGTTGTCGCAGCCGTTGGCGATCCCGTCGCCATCCGCGTCGGGCAGGGTGTTGAAGGAGCCGGGGTTGACCTGCACGGCGGTCAAGCCGTGGATGTCGAAGCCGAACACCTCGCCCGTGGCGAAGTCGAAGTCGTACGGACCGCCCGGGTTGACGCCGACGAAGTCGCCGCCCGCCCACGAGCACGGCGTGCCGTCCGCGTTGAAGATGCGGTGCACGCCATCGGGCGTGAAGGCCGGCGTGGTGAAGGGGCCGATGACCGTGAAACCCAAGTCGTCGGCGTAGCTGTTGTTGACGTTGATGATGTCGCTCTCGACGAGGCCGAAGCCGTCGAAGTGGATGAAGCCGAAGCTCGCCAAGGTGACATCGAGCGTGCCGTCGTTGTTCAGGTCGAGGTCCGTGCCGATGACGGGCGCCGCGCCACCCGGCGCCAAGTAGCCGAGGATGTAGGTGTTCGTGCCGTTCTCGATGTCCGGCGCGAAGTCTTGCACGTACACCGCGGTGGCCGCGTCCGGCGCCGGGCTGAGCACGCTGATGTCGTCGCGGATCAAGAGCAGGCCGTTCGAGCCCGTGGTGAAGCCCGACAAGGGGATCGACTGGTCGACCACGCCGCTGGCGCCGCCATCGCCGTCGACCGTCAAGAGGTACCAATCCGTCATCTGCGTGTTGGCCGGTCCGCGGATCTCGACGAACTCCTGGGACTGGTCGGTGCCGGGGATGTCGATGGCCAACTCGGACAGGTAGAACGCCGGGATGCCTTGTGCGGAGGCGAGGCCGACGAGGGTCGTGGCGGCCAAGGACTGGAACGCGAGGTGCTTCATGTTGTCGTGCTGCTGGGTTGCGGACTTGCGTGAGCGACGCGAGGATCGGACGCGCGTTGCGTCGAACGAATCGGCTCGAGCCTCGCCCGAGGCATGCCGCCCCGAGCAAGTGCAACGGTCCCGGAAGCTTGCAAAGGCGCCTTAAAGCCGAGGCGCGCTCGAGGCAAGCATCGACGAAGCGCTCGCCATCCTTGCGCGAACTTGATCGAGCCTTGTCCGCACCGATGCAGACTCCAACTGCATGATCCTCGGAACCCTGGCTCTGGCTATCGCGCCGCAAGTCGGCGACTTCGCCATCGCCGTCATCCCTGACACGCAGTACTACTCCGAGAACATCGCCTGGTTCCCGACCTTCCTCGCGCAGACGCAGGCCATCGTCGCGGCGCGCCAAGCGGAAGGCGTGGTCTTCGTGACGCATGTCGGCGACATCGTGGACAACGGTTCCGCGTTCTCGGCCGAATGGGCGCGCGCCGACCAGGCGATGGACATCATCTCCAACGTGCCGGGCTTCGCCTACAGCGCGGCCTGCGGCAACCACGACTACGACACGGTGAGCAACAAGGCCTCGGGCGCGAGCGCCTACATCCAGTGGTTCGGCCCGTCGCGCTATGTCGGCGAACCTTGGTACCACGCCAGCTCGCCCGACGGCACCAGCCACGCCCAACGCTTCATCGCGGGCGGCCAGGAGTTGCTGCACATCGCGCTCGAGTGGCGCGCCGACGACGACGCGATCGAATGGGCGCAAGCCGTGATGGCGCAATGCCCGCGGTTGCCCACCATCGTGTCGACGCACGAGTACCTCTCGACCGGCAATCCAGCCAACTACACGACGGGTGGCGCCACACCCGACGCCGCGGGGGACAACTCGGCCGCGCAAGTGCGAGCCAAGGTTGTCGAACCCTACGGACAGGTCTTCATGGTCTTGTGCGGACACATCCACGGCAACGGCCGACGCACGGGGACCAACGCGTTCGGCGGCGTCGTGCACGAAGTGTTGCAGGACTTCCAAGCCGATCCGGAAGGTGGCAACGGCTGGTTCAGGGTCGTCAAGTTCAGGCCCGCGCAAGACCTCGTCGAGTTCGACACGCGCTCGCCCGTCTACACGCCCGGCCTTTCGACGGGTCCCGACCGCAACAACACGACGGACGACAACTTCACGCTGCCGCTCGACCTCGAGGCGCGCGTGGCGGAACTCTCGACCTACGAGACGCTGCGCTTCCGCCAAGGCCAAGATGCCGGGCACGGAGTCTACGCGAGCACCAAGGACACCTACATCGGCGACGGCACCACGGGCGTCACCCAGCCTGGCGCGAACTTGGGCCAAGCCTCCGTCGTGCGTTGCGATGGCGATGCGGACAAGGAACAGGGCTTGCTGCGCTTCGACGACATCGTCGGTTCCGCTCCCGGACGCATCCCGCCGGGCGCAACCATCGAGCGCGCCTTCCTCGTGTTGACGACCGAAGGCACCAACGCGGACAGCGCCACCGGCGGACGGCTGCATCGCATGCTCGTGCCTTGGACCGAATCGTCGACTTGGAACACGCTCGGCGCGGGCGTGCAGCTCGGCACCGAGGCGATCGCCAGCGCCGACCATTCCACCGGCGCGGTCGCCAAGACCACGCGCACCTTCGATGTGACAGCGAGCGTGCAAGCGTGGGTCGACGGCGCGGCGAACCTTGGTTGGCTGATCCAATCGGCGGGCACGGACCGCTGGGAGTTCCGCTCGTCGCAATGGCCGCAGCTCGCCGAGCGACCGATGCTGGTGGTGCGTCTCGCGGCTTGCACGCCGCCGGCCTCCTATTGCACCTCGACGCCCAACAGCTTCAGCGGCGGCGCGCGCATCTCGCATCTCGGAGGCACGAGTCTCGCGGCCAACAACCTGCGCTTGTTGGTCGACTTCGCGCCGCCGAATCGCAAGGGCATCTTCTTCTTCGGTGGGGCCGCCGCCCAAGTTCCCTTCGGCGACGGATACCGTTGCGTCGGTGGGTCGGTGCAGCGGCTTGGTCCGTACCTCTATTCGAACTTCATCGGCGCCTTCGAGCGCGCGGTCGATGTCAACGCGGCACCATTCGCGGGTACCTTGGCCCCCGGCAGCGTGCGGCACTTCCAACTGCAGTTCCGCGATCCAGCCGGTCCTGGGGGCAGCGGGTTCAACTTGTCCGACGGCCTGCGCGTGGTCTTCTGTCCCTGATCGCCGGACGCAGGCGAGTTCGTCGACGCGAGCGTGAACGAGGCGGCGCGCCACGCCCTGCATGAACACGCGGGGCCCCATCTCGTCGATGGAGCCCCGCGCTGGAGAGAGAGTCGCGTGCGTCGAGGTTGGCGACGCTGCTATTGGTTCTTGCCCTATTGGGGCTTGCTCTATTCGCTCTTGCTCTATGCGTCCTTGCGTCCGACGGCCATCAGCACTGGCTGAAGCCGCAGGCGTGGCACTTCACGCAACCCTCCTCGAAGGAGAGGTTGCTGCTGCAGGCCGGGCACTTCAGCTTGTACTGGGTGCTCGACTTCGAGGGTTGCTTGGCGGCCTTGAGGCTCGACGGCGGCAGGTCGGCGCCGGTCGACGAAGAGCTGGAGCCGTTCGAAGCCTTGGCGACGTCAGGCGTCGCTCCGCCGAGCAGCAGGCCGTGCAAACCCGACTCCTCCTTGGCTTGGAGGTAGCGGTTCAACGCCGTGGCGAGGCCGTCGGCCAGCGACATGATGCGGCCGTCCTTGGTCGGAACCGACAAGGACGAGCCGATGCCCTCGAGCTGCTTGAGGGCCATCTTGAGGCTGCCGTTGGAGCGCAGCCACAGGGAGAGGATGCGGCAGATGGCCTCGAGGTCCGAGTTGGCGACATCGCCGCCCTTGCCGAGCTGGGCGAAGACCTCGCGCTCGCGCTGGGCGACGGGGTCGACCGACACCTTCACGTGCATGTTGCCGAAGGGCGTCATCTGCCGGATGCGCACGCACGGCATGATCTCCGGCAACTTGATGGGCGACAACTCCTCGCCATCGGCGTTCATCGTCGTGCGCATGTCGTCCAGCGACGAAGGCGTGGCGCTGGCGGTGCCGGCGACCTCGGTGTTGGCCGTCGCCGGGGCGGCGGCGCCATCCTTCTTGCTCGTCGATCCCGCGAGGGCCATCGGCTGCATGTCGCGGCAACCGTCGCGGTAGACGGTGACGCCCTTCACGTCCTCGTCGATCGCCATCTCGTAGATCTGGCGCACGTCCTCGACGGAGGCTTCGTGCGGGAAGTTGATGGTCTTCGAGATGGACGAGTCGCAGTGGCGTTGGAAGGCCGACTGCATCTTCATGTGCCAGTACGGCGTGATGTCGTGCGCCGTGACGAACACGCGCTTGATGTCGTCCGGGATGTCCGAACGGTAGGCAAGCGTGCCTTCCTTGACGATGTCGTCGATCATCTCGTCGCTGTAGAACCCGCGGCCCTTGGCGACTTCGTCGAAGACGTAGTTCACCTCGCGCATGATGGTCGGACGACCTTGGTTGTCCTTCATGACCTGGCGGATGAAGGCCAGGCTGAACATCGGCTCGATGCCGCCGGAGCAATTGGCGATGATCGAGATGGTGCCGGTCGGCGCGACCGTCGTGGTGTAGCTGTTGCGCAGGCGGCGGCCGGCCTTCTCCCAATCGCTGCCCTCCCACGCCGGGAACACGCCGCGTTCCTCGGCCAGGATCTCGGAGGCGAGGTGAGACTCGTCGTTGAGCACCTGCATGATGCGCTCGCCGAAGGCCGTGCCCTGCTCGCTGTTGTAGGCGATGTTGAGCTTGTACAGCGCGTCCGCGAAGCCCATCACGCCGAGTCCGATGCGGCGCGTGGTCTTCGACATGTTGTCGATCTGCGGCAGCGGGTACTTGTTGACCTCGATCACGTTGTCGAGGAAGCGCGTCGTCGTGTGGATGATCGACTTGTACTCGTCCCAGTCGAAGCGCGCGTTGCCGCCTTCGCCCTTGACCAGCGCGCCCAGGTTGACCGAACCCAGGTTGCAGCTGTCGTAGGGGTGCAGCGGTTGCTCGCCGCAGGGGTTCGTCGCCTCGATCAAGCCGACGTTCTTGATCGGATTCTTCTCGTTGACGCGGTCGATGAAGACGACGCCCGGCTCGCCCGTCTTCCAGGCGTGCTCGATGATCATGTTCCACAGCTCGCCGACCGTGACGACTTCACCGGTGGACTTGCCCTTGTCGTCGGTCTTCTCGAGCTTGGACCACTGCTTGGTCCGCGGGTTCATGACCATGTGCGGCGTGTTCGGGTTCGAACGCAGCTCGTCGATGAACCGGTTGGTGACCGTGATGCTGATGTTGTAGTTCGTCAGCTGGCTCAGGTCGTCCTTGATGTTGACGAAGCGCAGGACATCCGGGTGGTCGACGCGCAGGATGCCCATGTTCGCGCCGCGGCGGAACGCACCTTGCTGGATGGCGTCGGTGGCCTTCGAGAAGACTTGGATGAAGGACAGCGGGCCTTCGGTCGTGCCGCCCGAGCTGCGCACGAGGTCGCCCTGCGGACGCAGGCGCGAGAACGAGAAACCCGTGCCTCCGCCCGCCTTCTGGATCATGGCCGTGGCCTTGATCGAGTCGAAGATGCCTTCGATCGAGTCTTCGACCGGCAGCACGAAGCAAGCCGAGAGCATGCCCATCTCGCGGCCGGCGTTCATGAGCGTCGGGCTGTTCGGCATGAACAGGCACTTGGCCATCAGCGTGTAGAACTCGCGCGCCACGGCGAGGGCCTTGTCGGCCGAGCCGCCCGGCAGCGTCAGGTCGGCATGCGCCACGCAGGTCGCGACGCGCCAGAACATCTCGCGCGGCGTCTCGCAGATCTTGCCCGAGTTCGCGTCCTTCTTGAGATAGCGGCGTTCGAGCACCTTGACGGCGTTCTCCGTCAGTTGCGGATCCGGCAAGTCGCTCGGGGGAGCAACCGCTTGCAGTTCGGCGAGGGCATCCACGGTCTTGGGCTCGGCGGCACGGCCGCCCTTCTGGAGCGAGGGGACGATGGGGTTCACAGCTTCAGGACTTCCGTAGGACGGGGGCGACTTGGGGGCGAGGTGACACCACCGCGGGCGCAAACGCACCCGCGGTTGAAGGGTCTAGACCAGGCAGTAGAGGGCTAGCTCAGCTATAAGCTCTTGGCTGCAGTTGGTTTAGGCGATGTGTCTAGTGGTCGTGGGGCGCAACCGCCCGACCGGCTGCGTGGTGCGGATTCTGCCATCGAGACCGGCGCCTGTTTCTAAAAATCTCGCGTTTCCAGCCCCAACCCCTAGTGGGTCCGTCGCTTACAACAGTACCACATATTGCACAGTGGTGCGCGTGCGGCCCCTACACATGGGAGCCTCAGGGCCGGCGACGTGCGAACCGGGCTCGCAAACCCACTAGCTCGGGACTACCGGCCAGCGCGGAGCCAAGAATGTAAGTGGCTGTGCCGCAAATAATTGCAACGATGAGGTGCAGGACGGTCGTCGGGCCAGATGAAGCCGTGATGAAGACTGCGCGGGCCACGAAGGCCGTGACGAGCCCGAGGACGATCGGAAGCAACAGGCGACGCCAGCGGGGCTCTCCCGTTCTCGGGAGCAGCCGTCGCAAGGAGAGGCCCAGAATCACCATTTGGACCGCCGCCGCCAAGGCGCTGGCGGCGCACAGCCCGGCCACATCCATGCCTAGTTGGAGGATGAACACCGGCGCCGCGACCAGATTCACTCCGGCGCTCGCAAAGGCCGCCAGAAGCGGCGTACGCGTCTCCCCCAAGGCGTAGTGCGCCCGCGCGCACCAGCTCGCGGCCCCCACCGGCACGATGGCCAAGGCCAGCCAGCGCAACGCGTCGCCGCCGCGCTGGACGCCCTCCGAGCCGAACGCGCCGCGTTCGAAGCATGCCGACATGATCTCGGGTGCGATGGCCACCAGACTGGCCGTCGCCGGCAGGGCGAGGAACAAGATCGCGTGGTGCGTGTCCTTGTGGAGCTTGGCGCACGCGACCAGCTCGCCGCGCGAAGCATGCGCCGCGAGCAAGGGAAACACCGCACTGGCCGCCGCGACCGAGACGAGCGACAGAGGCAGCTGCTGCAAGCGAGTCACCCACCAGAAGATCGATGGGCCGCCGTCGGCGAGCAAGGCTTCGGCGTACAGCCCGGCGACGAAGATATTCACTTGGAACACCGCCACGCCGATGGCGATGGGCACGCTGCGCGCGAAGACGCCGCGCACCTCCTTCCACGGGATCGGCGCCGTCCGGCGCAGCAGGCCTTCGCTCGCCACAGATGGGAGCTGCGCGAAGAGCAGGACAGAACCCGCGCCCAGCACCAGCCAAGCGAGGTCCCGGGCCATGGCGAGCTGGCGTTCGAGCTCGGCCGCACCGACCAGCGCCGTCCAACCGTGGCGCGAAGCCGTCCACAGCAGGGCTGCGATCCAAGCGAGGTTCATCAACGCCGGCGCCGCAGCCCACGCGACGAAGCGCGCGCGAACCTGCAGAGCGCCACCCGCGACCGCGGCGAGGCAGGCGAAGACGACGAAGGGCAACATGCGCGCGACGAGTTCGCGCACTGGTCCTGGGTCGGAGCCGAGCCATGGCCAATCCGTCACCGGCATGCGGTCCGGCATGGAGAGCACGCACAACACGAGGACCCCCACCAAGACCGCGCTGGCTGCTCCCACGAGCAGGAACAGCCCCCGGAACAGCGCGTTCGAGCTGGCGACGCCGCGCTCGTGCTCGGAGCGCGTCAGCTCGGTTTGCATGGCCGTGGCGATGGCGCCTTCGCCCATCAACCCGCGGAACAGGTTGGGGATGCGCCAGGCCGTGACGAAGGCATCGAGGGCGGCGCTCTTGTCGCCGAAGAGGCCCGCCACCAAGGTTTCGCGCGCATAACCCACGAGGCGCGAAGCGAGCGTCAGGCCCGAGATCCACGCGGCGCGCGCCACCAGCCCGGTGTGGCGCGCGACGAGGTGGTCGGACTCGGCATGGCTCATGCCATGAGTCTGCAACCGCGCACGCGCGCGAACCAGAGCGGTGCGCGTGGCTTCAGTCCGCCAACAGGCGCTTGCGTGGAGGTCGGAACCCCAACAGCCGGAATTCGACGGCCGTGGGCGTGATGGCGTTGGGCCAGTCCTCGCGGCGGTCGAGGCCGCCGCGCGACCTTTCGGCCCGCTGCGGCTTCGTCTCCTTCACGGGCCTGGCGCCCGTCGGCCAGCGCTTGAACGCCGTGCGCGCATCCATGCGCGGTCCTTGCCGCTCAGGGCAACAACGCCGCTCAGGGCAACAACCAAGCTCAGGGCAACAACTCGCCGAGCAGCTTCTGCGCCAACTTGCCGTCGAGCACGCCGCGATGCTTGGCCATGACGGCCTTCATCACCAGACCGGCGTCCTTCTTCGAGGCGGCGCCCGTCTCGGCGATCAACATCTTGAGCGCTGCGCGCGCCTCGTCCTCGTCCATGGCCTTCGGCAAGTAGCCTTGGATGAAGACCTGTTCGGCCTTCTCCTTGGCGGCGAGCTCGGGGCGCTGGGCCTTCTCGTACTCGTCGATCGACTGCTGGCGCTGCTTGACGGCCTTGAGCAGGACCTCGAGCTCCAACTCCGGCGTCAACTGCTTGCCTTCCTGCACTTCCAGGCGCTTGAACTCGGCCAGCAGCAGTCGCAGCGTGTCGCGCGCCACTTCGTTCTTGGCGCGCATGGCTTCCTTCACGTCGGCTTCGAAGCGTTCCTTCAGGCCCATGAATCACTCCTCCGTCTCGTCGGCGTCCGCGTCGGCCTCGTCGGCCTCGTCGTCGACGAGGTCCCCGACCTCGTCGCCTTCATCTTCATCGCCGCCGTCCTCGATGTCGGGCAGCGGCTCCACCGGCCCAGCGGCCGCGCGTTCGGCGACGTAGCGCTCGAGATCGGCCTCGCTGACGACATCGAGTCCGGCCAGCGCATCGCCCTCGCGCAAGTCGACCAGGCGCACGCCCTGCGTGTTGCGGCCGATGGCGTTGATGCCCGAAGCCTCCATGCGCACGGCCTTGCCGCCGGTGGTGATGAACAGGATCTCGTCGCCGTCGCGCACGAGCGCCGTGCCGACCACCTTGCCGTTGCGCTCGGTGGTCTTGATGTCCATGACGCCTTGGCCGCCGCGGCCCTTGATCGGGTACTCGGCGATCGCCGTGCGCTTGCCGTAGCCGTGCGCGCAGGCGGAGAGCACCGACACGCCGTCCGTGCCGGCGACCACGAGGCCCACGAGGCGATCGTCGCCAAGCAGGCGCAGCCCGCGCACGCCACCCGCGGTGCGGCCCATGGCGCGCACGCTGGTCTCGTGGAAGCGGATCGTCCGGCCGCCGGCGCTGGACAAGAGGATCGTCTCGCCCTTCTTGACCTGCGCCACGCCGACGAGTTCATCGCCCTCGGAGAGCGTGATGGCGCGGATGCCTCCGCGCTTGGGACGCGAGAACAAGGCCATCGAGGTCTTCTTGACCGTGCCTTGGCGCGTGGCGAAGAACACGAAGTTGTCCTTGTCGAAGTGCGGCACGCGCAACACGCTTTCGACCTTCTCGCCCGCTTCGAGCTGCACCAAGTTGCCGATGGCGCGGCCCTTGCCGTCGCGCGCGGCCTCGGGCATCGCCCAGACCTTGGCCCAATGCACCTTGCCTAGGCTCGTGAAGAACATCAGGTAGTCCTTGGTGGCCGCGGCGAACACCGAACGCGTGGCGTCGCCCTCCTTGGCCTCCGAACCCTTGACGCCTTGTCCACCACGGCGCTGCGCGCGGTACTGGTCGAGCGGCGTGCGCTTGATCCAACCGTCGCGCGTGACGGTGACCACCATCATCTCCTCGGCGATCAGCTCCTCCATGTCGAAGCTGCCGTCGATCTCCTCGGGGCTGATCTCGGTGCGGCGGTCGTCGCCGTAGAGCTCCTCCAGCTCGTCGAGGTCGGCCTTGATGATGTTCGTGACGCGGATCTCGCGCGCCAGGATGTCGTTCAAGTCCGCGATCTCGGCCAACAGCTCCTGGTACTCGGCCTCGAGCTTGCCGATCTCGAGTCCGGTCAAGCTGCCGAGGCGCATGTCGACGATGGCCTGCGACTGGCGCTCGGACAACCCGAAGGCCGCGCGCAGCTTGGCGCGCGCATCGTCGCGATCGGAACTGGCGCGGATGATGCGCACGACCTCGTCGATGTTGCCCACGGCGATGCGCAGACCCTCGACGATGTGCTTGCGCTCCTCGGCCTTGCGCAACAGGAACTTGGTGCGGCGCCGGATGACGTCGCGCCGGTGGCGGATGTACGCGTCGAGCAGCTGGCGCAGGTTCAGCGTGCGCGGCTGGCGGTCGTCGACCGCCAAGTTGATGATCGAGACCGTCTCCTGCAGCGGCGTGTACTGGAAGAGCTGGTTGGCGACGACCTGCGGATC
>SXXH01000214.1 GCA_005789645.1 Planctomycetia bacterium | reverse complement strand
GCTGGGCGTCGCCGCGGCGGGCGCGCTGGCGCTGGCTCTGGCGGGCGCGAGCATCGAGTCCGGGGCGCACGCCGACGGCATGGTCGCGCGCAGCCTCGGCGCGGCGCCCGCGCCAAGTGGCCGCTGGGTCGATGCGCAGGGGTTCGAGTTCGTGCTCGTCGATCCACGACCGGATGCGGCGCAGGCCTTGAACCTGCCGTTGGGCCTGGGAGGTGGCGCGGGAGCAGCGACCTTGGTGGGTTGGGAGGCGCGCACGCCGCAAGGCACGACGCGCGGCGCAACTCCCATCGCGCTGCAAGGGGAAGCGGTGTTGGCGCTGCCTCCGGGCGCGCCGCTCGCGATCACGTTGCGCACGCTCGAGCCGGACGCGCGCGTGCACCTGCTCGACGGCGCGCGCTGGCAAGGCGCGTTGGAAGGCGCGCGTCTCGCCAGCCTCGAGTTGTGGTGGCGTTCGGTGGCCGCGCTGCTCGCCTTGTGCGGCTTGGCCGCCGGCGCGGCGGCGTGGATGCGCCCGATGCTCGCCGGCGCGACCACGCTCTGCGCATGGTGGGCCGTGGGGTTCTGGCTGGAACCTGCGTGGCTCGCGGGCGCGGATCTGGGCGCGTGCCTCGCCACCGTGCGCGAAGGCCGACTGCCGCCGCAGGGCGATGTGTGGCAAATCGCCGATGGTCTCCTGCTCGGCGCTGGCGGCGTCGTGTTGGGAGCCTGGCGCTTGCTTGGGACCTCGCGCGCCGCCGCGATGGACGCGCGCCATGCCAAGGAAGGCGCGTGATGGCGCGCGGCTCGCGCCGGTTCGCGCCCGCATGGGCTTGGTGCGTGGCTGCGATGCTCGTCGCCACGCCCTTCCTCGCCGAGCGACCCGACGATGGCCGCGGCTTGATGGCGCAAGCACTCGGACCGCTGGCGCGACCCGCGGCGCGAGCGCAATGGGTGCTGGTCGATGCCGCCGTGCGCGAAGGCCGCATGGGGCTCGCCCTGCGCCGCGCCGAGACCGCCCTGGCGCTCGATCCCACCGACGCTTCGGGTTGGCTGTACTGGGGACACCACTTGGCCTTCGAGCGAGGCTCGCTCGAGCGCACGCCGGACGCCGCCGAACGCATCGCCTGGCTGCGCGGGGCGCTGTTGTTCTTGGAATCCGGTCGCGGTCGGGTCGAGGATCCAGCCCAGCTGACCTTGCGCCAAGCCGCCATCTGGGTGGCTTTGGCGCAAGAGCCCGAGCTGTGGCCCGGCCTGGCACCCGGCGAAGCGTGGTCGAAGGCCGCCGAACGCTTCGAGGTCGCCGCCCACGAGGGCCTCTCCCACGCCGAGGAGGCCTCCGCGGCCGCCCGCCGCCGCGCCGAGGAGGCCACTGGCATGGATCAGTCCGCACCTCGCTAAGATCTGCGCCCCTTGATCGCGATCCTCGCCGACCTGCTGCAGCGCGTGCTCCAGTTCCTCGTGGGCTGGTTCGTCGACTATCCACACTGGGCGCCGTTCATCGTGCTGCTCCTGTGCGGCATCGGCCTGCCCATGCCGGAGGAAATCACGCTCATTGGGTGCGGCTTCCTGTGCCACAAGGAGAAGGTCGACTTCGTCTGGATCACGCTGGTCTGCACGGCGGCGATCATCGGGGGCGACTCGATTCCCTACTGGCTGGGTCGGCGCTACGGACTCGCCGCGCTGAAGCTGAAGTGGGTCGCGCGCATCCTGCATCCCGAGCGCTTCGCCGAATTGGAGCGTCGCTTCGCCGAGAACGGCAACTGGGCGGTCTTCACGCTGCGCTTCCTGCCGGGCCTGCGCTTGCCCGGCTACTTCGTCGCGGGGACGCTGCGGATGAGCTACGCGCGCTTCTTCCTGCTCGACATGGCCGGCATCGCCATCAGCGTGCCGACCTCGATCTGGATCGCGTGGAAGGTCTTCGACCAGATCGGCGACGATCTGGCCGCCGCCGCGGCCAAGGTCTCCTCCTACAACCACACCGTGCTGTACACCGTGCTGGCGCTGGTGCTGGGCATCTTCGCTTGGCGCTGGTGGCGCAGCCGCAAGGCGCGCATGGCCGCGGACGACGAGCGGCGCTAGACTCGGACCCCAAGGAGCCCCCCATCGAAGCCAAGTTGCTAGCCGCCTGCGCCGCCGCCCTCGCCGACCAGAAGAAGGCCGTGGACATCAAGGTCTACGACGTGTCCGAAGCCTTGCGCGTGGCAGACTACTTCGTGGTGGTGTCCGGACTGTCGCGTCCGCACGTCAAGGCCATCCACGACGAGTTGCACGTGCGGCTGAAGCAGCTGGGCGAGACCCACTCCAAGGCGGAAGGCGCCGAACTCGGATGGTGGGTGCTGCTCGACTACATCGACGTGGTCGTGCATGTCCTGCAGCCCGAGGCGCGCGAGTACTACCAGCTCGACCAGCTGTACCGCGATTGCCCGCTCTTGGACTGGAAGGCGGTCGCGCTGCCCGAAGCGCTGCTCGCCGACGCCGATTCCTGAAGTCGCGCGGCTGTTGAGGGGACGCGCGCCACTCCCTAACCTCCTCGCCATGCGGTGGCGGGAATGGGAAGAAGCGAGCTTCGAGCTGGCGCGCGAACGCGGCGTGCCCGTCCTGGCGTACGTGCGCGCCTCCTGGTGCCCGCATTGCGCGCGACAGGATCGTCAATTCGAGGACGGTCGCGTGGTCGCCTTGCTGAGCGAGCGCTTCGTCTGCGTGCAAGTCGACAAGGACCGACGTCCCGACCTCGACCGCGAGTACGCGCCGGACGGCTGGCCCGCGCTGGCCTTCGTGGACCACGACGGCGAACTGCTGGATCTGTCAAATTTCCTTGACAGCGAGGCGTTGCTGGCGCGCGTGGCCGCTGTGCAGGCCGCCTGGGACGCCGGACGCCGCGCCACCATCCCGCGCGGCACGCGCGCCAGCCCGGCGCGCGGCGCCATC
>SXXH01000025.1 GCA_005789645.1 Planctomycetia bacterium | reverse complement strand
GGCGAGCTCGACGAACGGATCGGCGTCGATGTTGCCGTACTCGAGGTCGGACGGAGGATCCGTGTCGATGCCGGCGCCAGTGCCAGCGACCACCGCCATCGGGATCATGTCGGGGCCCGCTGCGAGACAGAGATGCTCGAGTCCGTTCGCGAGAGGCCCCAGGCTGGTGGCGATGTCGCCACGCGCCGCATCGAAGCCGGTCGGCGCCTCGTCCGGGGTGCCCAGCAAGCCGATCGCGCCCTTGCGCCCGGTCGCGAGCACGGCCGCGGACAGGGACAGCTTGCGTCGGAGGCCCATGGCGCGGTCGGCCGGAGCGGCGACCGCGAGGTAGTCGACGGTGCGACCGCGTGCTTGCAGCCAGCGCGCGGCTTCAGTCGGCTCAACCAGGCGCTCGCAGCTCGCACCGGCCAGCTCCTTGCCTGCGACGGCGAGCGACCCCACGTAGAGCACCTTCTTGGCGCCGAGTCGCGCCACTTCCGCTCGCGTCGCTTCCGGCAATACAGCGCCTTGCGCGAATAGGAGTGGCGCGCCCTCGCGCGCGGCGATGACCGCGCCAGCCAGCGCCCCGGAGTAGTCGTCGTCCGCGCAGGAGACGACAAACGCGCTTTGGTCGAAGAAACTTCGCGACAGCACGCAGGCCGCGGCCACGGCATTCGACGCCTCCAGCTGGGTCGCGGTCGGATCCTCTTGGCCGGCTCCGCCGACGCGGACGATGCGTCCGGGGTTGCGTCTGGCGAGGAAGTTCACGATCTCCGGCGGCAACGTGCCGTCCATGGAAGTCGCGAGCACGAGGGGAATGCCCTCGTTCGCCTTGCTCGATGCTGCCACGGCGGCGAGGAACGCGAAGTCCTGCCATGCTGCTTCGGACGGCAAACCGACGAGCATGGCGGTGCCTCCGGCGCGTGCAGTGCCTGCGGGCGTCTGGGCCGAAACGAGCTTCGCGCCGATCAAGAGGGCGAGCGTCGCGACCAAGGGCGTCGTGGAAGACGTGATCTTCATGCGTTCCTTGTTGTGGTTGGACTGGCCCTTAAGTGATGGTACGCCGCGTCTGCGGCGACGCGGAAGCGCTCGCGCGCTGGTCCGGGTGGAATGCCGACGCGCAGGAGAGCTTGCTCTCGGCGCGAGACCCATCCCAAGCACGCTCCACGGGCCTCGCCGGTTGGCGCGCAGGGGATTCGCGCCGCAGGGCGCGCGCCTAGCCGATCTCGCGCAGCCGCGCGCCCATGCGACGGGCGAATGCCGACACGAGGAACGCCGCGCCCGCGAGCATGCAGCCGGGCAGCCAGCCAGCGATCAGGGTTCCCACAAGCCCTGCGCCGTCGGCAAAGGCCTCTTCGGGAGGATTGTCCACGGCTTGCCAGACTCCGTAGCCGATGTGGGTCCCGAGGAACAACCCGAGCCAGAACACGAGCACGCCCAGCCCGAGCAGCCCGAGGCGCGCGAGCCAGTGTCCGAGTCGCGCCGCGCATGCTCCCGCGACAAGGACGATCGGCAAGCCATAAAGCAGGTGAAGGCATAGAACCTGCTGGAAGGGACGCGAGCTGTCGCTCGACGACGCGTACATCAGGCCGACGAGCGCGCAGCCGACAGCCGCGCCGATGGCAGACACGAATCGCAGCTCGCCCAGTCGTTGCCCAAGGAGCTCGCTCTCGCATTGGCGGACGTACGCCTCCTCGTCTCCGATGCGGCGCACCGCTTCGGCCGCCGCCGCCTCGGGCGCGTGGCCCTCCGCGACCAACGCCGCGCGACACTCCTCGCGGTGGGCATGGAACTCCTGGCGAATCTCCATGCACGCGCGCGGACCCACGACCCACTTCACGAGATTCATGCCACGCCTCCGATCCTCTTCGGAGCAGCCGTCGCGGCCAACGCCTCCGTCACGGCGCTGGCGACCGCCTTCCAGCGTGCAGTGCCGAGCTTCAGGCGTCGCCGGCCGACGTTGGTCAGCGAATAGAAGCGCGCCTTGCGGTTGTTCTCGCTCGTGCCCCATTTCGCGCGCAGTTGGCCGAGGCGCACGAGGCGGTGCAGCGCCGGATAGAGCGAGCCCTCTTCGACGAGCAGCGCGCCGGAGCTGCGCTGCTTGATGTGGTGCGAGATCCCGTAGCCGTGGCGCGACTCGTCCGCGACGCTGCGCAGGATCAGGAGCTCGAGCGTGCCCGAGGGCAGCTCGTGCGGGTCGCTGGTGGGGTGGATCGGCATGGAGGATGCTTCCCTTGGCAGTGCAAGGGAAGCATGGCGCAGCACCCCTTGCGCTGCAAGGGGTAGTGGACGACGCGCATCAAGCCAGCAGGCCGTCGTGCGACGAATGCCCGCCTGAACGAACCTTGTCGCGGCTCAGCGCAGGCGCACGGTGGGGTCGCCGAGGTACACGAACTTCATGCCTTGGAAGAAGATGCTCGGCGGGTACCAGCTGTCGGTGGGTTCGAGCTCCATCAGGCGTTCGTCGCGCACGTAGCGCGCCAGCGCCGCGGTCCACCACTCGCCCGCGGCGGCGCGCGGATCCTGCGCCAGCGCGTCGACGAACCCGTCGAGCAGGGTCAGCGCGCAGGGTTGGCTGCCGGTCACGCAACCGATCACCACGATGGCGCCGCCATCGGGACGGCGCAGCGCTTCCTCCGACACGCTCGTCGCGTTGAATGGCGACGGTTGCAGGGAGGCGGGGCTCGGCGGCGGCGCGGCGTGCACTTCGCCCGCGTTCGTGCCCGCGTGGTCTACGCCCGCGTGGTCGCGGTAGCCTTCGTAGGGCGGCTGCGTGCAGATCACGGCGGTTGAACAACCGATGGAGAAGAGGAGAGGCGGCGTGTCGGTGGCGGGGGCGCCATTCATGGTCGCGCGATCGAAGCAGCCCTCCCAGCCCCACGGTTGGCCGTGCCCCGAGTGGAACAGCGCCGCGGGTCCTTGCGCCAACGCCTCGGCCACGGCGGGGACGCTCGGCTCGCGCCCCGGCAGGTAGTAGGCGAACCTGTCGGTCGACCACGTTCCGCTCGCTTCGACGCGCCCGACCAGCGCATCCGCCCACGCCTGGTTGTCGACCCATCCGCCGCTGAAGAAGAAGCGCAGCTCGACCGCGGTTCGCTTCCCGCCCTTCGCGCGCGCCGCGAGCACGGCCGCTTGATGGCGCAAGGTCTTGGCGGCGACGAGCCGCGCTTCCTCGGGCGTCGACACCGGCCAGCGACCCACGGCGACCTCCGGCGCGTAGGAGACGCCATCGTGGTTGATCGGCCCGTCCTTGTGGCGTTCGCCGCGCACCTGCCCGACGTAGTCGCCGTCGACGCCGTCCTTGGCCGCGTTCCAGTCGTCGAAGCCGCCGTCCGCGTGCGCCAGGTCGGCGTAGTACAAGTCGCTCGGATAGAAGGCCGTGTCGAAGGCCGGCGCCGCGACGCGGTCGAGCACCATGAAGCGCACCGGCATGACGTCGACGTCGCCCACGAGCAGCACCGCGTCCAGGGCGCCCGCCCGCCAACGACGATGCAGCTCGCGCTTCAAGCGCAACGGCGCGTCGCCGCCTAGGCCCTCGGGCACATCCTCCAGCGCGAGGAAGTCGACGACGCCCCGAAGCTGCCGCGCTCGCTCGACCAAGTAGGGCTCGAGGGCGCTACGGAAGGCTCGTGGCGCGACGACGAGTAGTCGCTGTCCGTCGTCGGCCGCTTCGCGCGCATCCGCGCGGCCGATCGTGGTGGCTCGCTCGCCTGGCAGTGGCGCCAGTCGCGCCTCGGAGGACCCGCGGGCGCAGCCCGCCGGCAGGGCCAAGGCGATTGCGACCAGCGTGCTCCAAGGCTTCCAGCCGACAGCCAGCGCCGGACCCCGCAGCCTGCTCTCTCCCGCGTGTTCCGACCCAGGACAGACTTGTTCCTCTCGGCCCATGCATGGGCAACATAGCGCCATGTGGCAAGCAGGGGGCCTTGAAGGGCTGGCTCTTGCTTTGCAAAGGGCAGCTGGGCCGAGCAACAGGTGGACATCCGAGTGGATTCCGAGCAAGGACCGCGCCCCAGCCGCGTACACAATGATCCGCCCCGCGCCAGACCTCGGCACCCCTCCAGGGGACCTTTCCGTTATGCGCCTCGCCGCCCTCGCCCTGCTCGCCTTGCTGTCCGGCTGCTTCATGATCACCGATGCCGCCACGCGCTTGGCCACCGAGCTTGGCGAGCGCGCGGCCGAGCTGCGCGCCTCGGGTGCCGAACAGCTCGAGTTCCGCCATCTGCCGGATGGCTACCCCGATGGCGCGACGGGGTCGTACGAGATCACGCTGCGGGAAAGCACGCGCACGCCGCCCTTCACGGGCGCGCTGCTCATCGCGGACATCGGCAGCTCCAGCCACCAGAAGCACGGCTACAACTGGTCGACCACCTCGCACCTGCACCACGTCGGCGTGCCCGCGACGCTGACGGTCAGGAAGCCCGCCGGCGAGCCGACGACCTTCGTCCTGCGGAAGTCCGGCGACGCGATCGACGTGGTCGAGCTGCGCTGAAGTCGATGCGCCGTCAGCGGCGCTCCAAGCAGGCCTCGGCCAGGCGTTCGCCCAAGGCGACGATGCCCGGCGTGGTGATCACGAGTTGGGACTCGCTGCCTGGCAGGTCGAACACCTTGAGGTGCACGAGCCGCGGGTCCGCGGCGGCGAGGCGCTCGAGCTCGGCGGTCGGATCGATGGCCTCGAGGCCTTTGGCGACGGTGGGCGGCTGCTGGCTCACGATCCAGCGCAGCGTCGGCAGCCCGAGGTCCTTGCGGCTCTGCGCCACGATTGCGGCGAGGTTCGCCACGGCCTTCCTGCGATAGGGCGCGAAGGCCATGTCGTTCTCGCCGAGGTGGTAGACGATGCCGGCGAGCTCGACGGCCTGTCCGCGCGCCTCGAGCTCGCGGATCGAGGCGCGCACGAACTCGAGGAACGCCGGATAGAGGTTGCGCGACGCGGCCGCGCTGCCTTCGGGCGTCCAATCGACGATCTGCGAGCCGCCGTGGGTGAACTTGGCGATGGCGATGGGCTCCTTCGATGCGCGCACGAGCGCCGCGCCGAACGACAGTTCCGGCCCGAAGGTGTCGTAGGGGCCCGCCGGACCCAGCGGTTCCCAGCCGTCCGACACCTTGGCTCCGCCGCCCACGCTGTACTTGAACGCGATACGCGCGTCGTCGCGCGCCAAGCCGCCCTGCGCTTCGATCTTCGCCAGGTCCTGCACGAACGAGCGCTCGCCCTCCATGTTGCGGTGGCCCGCGAGGACGTACAGCTTGACCTTGGCGCCCCTCGCGTACGGCCATTGCTTCAACGGCCGCGCGTCCCTTGGAAGCTTGCCGACGACGTCGAGGTAGGCGTCCGCGTGGTTCACGCCGTGCTCGAGCTGGCCCAGCGTGCCGTAGTGGTAGTGCAAGCCGCCGTCGCCGCCGATCTCCACGCCGACGTGCGAGGTGCGCACGAAGCGCGCCAGCGGATCGCCGGCGACGTACGCCCGCTGGCCTTCGCCCAAGGCGTGCATCTCGACGCGGTGGTCCATGCCCCACACGGTCTTCGTGCACAACTCCCCGATGTAGAAGCGCAGCTCGGGCAGGCCGAGGTCGCGCCGCCACGCCGCCGCGAAGTTCGCCAGGTTCCTGGCGTAGGCCGCGCGGCAGGCGTCGTCGAACATGTCGTTCTCGCCCTGGTGCCACATGAACCCTTCGACGCGATGGCGCGTCTTGGCGCGATCCAGCTCCGCCAACGCCGCGCGCACGCGCTGCAAGGCCAACGGGTAGAGCTTGAACCCGCCAGGCTCGTCCGGGTTCCAGTCGCCGCACAGCGTGGTGCCGCCGGCCGCGACCTTGACGATGGCGATCGGCGCGTCGACGTGTTGGGCCACGCGCCGCGCGAAGCTCAGCTCCGGCCCGACCATGCCGTGCACCGGCCGCAGCGTGGTCCAGCCGTCCGACTGCGCCTTGTCCTCGCGCCCGATGCAGTAGGAGAACTTGACACGCTCCTGCGGCTGGTCGAGGCCGGCGAACGGCGCGTAGAGCTGGATGTCCTGCGCGCGCGAGTCCGCGCCAACCATGTTCGACTGGCCGGCGAAGATGAAGACGCGCGTGGTCGTGTCGGCGGCCGTTCCGGCGGCCGCGAGCAAGCCGCTCGGCGCGAGCGCGCGGCAAGGCTCGACGAGGCAGGTGGAGGCGAGCGTGGCGAGGATCGTGGCGTGGAGTCGATCGAGCATGGATGGGGACTCGCGGGTCGTGGGTGCCCTTGGCGCGGCGGACCTTCCATCATGCAGCACGCCCCGTCCACCGGGCGCGCGGATCCCCGAGCCGCGGGGCGTGAGGGAGGATCGCCCTGCGCCCACGGCCGCTCGACGCCACCCTCCGCCGCGCCCGGTGGAGCCTGCGACCGGACTCGCGCTCGGCGCACCGGCCCGCGTGCTTGGCATGGGACCCGCTCGTCGTCTCCGCGTGCTGGACCGGCCTGCTCATGGCCGCCGCGCGAACGGCGCGCGGCGCTCGCTAGACTAGGGCTCCGCATGTCCCGCCCCGCCATCGACGCCGCGACCCTCGAGCGCCTGCTCGAAGAGATCGCGCGCCAGATCCTCGAGCACGGTCCCGAGTCGTTGTCGCAATGGGGTTGCAGCTCCGTCTGCGTCGAGCTGTGCCCCGACCGCGTCAACGATGTCGTTCAGGCCGGCGCGTGCCGCATCGGCGTGCACCGTCCGGACCTGGCCAAGGTCGGCGGCGTCGCCAGCTACATCGACCACACGCTGCTCAAGCCCGAAGCGACCGCCGCCGAGATCGACAAGCTCTGCGCCGACGCGCTGCAACACCGCTTCGCCTCCGTGTGCGTCAACGGCTCGTGGGTGCGGCGCTGCGCCGAGATCGTCGGCGGTTCCGGTGTCGCCGTGTGCTCGGTCATCGGCTTCCCGCTCGGCGCGATGGCCACCGAGGTCAAGGCCTACGAAGCGCGCCGCGCCATCGAGGACGGCGCGTGCGAGATCGACATGGTGATGAACATCGGCGCGCTCAAGTCAGGCGACGCTGACTTCGTGCGCCGCGACATCGCCGCCGTGGCGGACACGTGCCATCGCCTCGGCGCGCGCCTCAAGGTGATCCTCGAAACGGCGCTGCTTACCGACCGCGAAAAGGAGATCGCCTGCGAACAAGCCAAGCTCGCCGGCGCGGACTTCGTGAAGACTTCCACCGGGTTCAGCAAGGGCGGCGCCACCGCCGCCGATGTCGCCCTCATGCGCCGCATCGTCGGACCGACGATGGGCGTCAAGGCCTCCGGCGGGATCCGCGATGCGAAGGACGCGCAGACGATGATCGCCGCAGGCGCCAGCCGCATCGGCGCCTCGGCCAGCGTGGCGATCGCGACCGGCGGCAAGGGCGCGGGGGCGTACTGAGCGCCTTCGCGGTGGCTGCAGATGGCCGCCGCCGCGAAGCGCCCGCCGCGTCCTCTG
>SXXH01000213.1 GCA_005789645.1 Planctomycetia bacterium | reverse complement strand
CGCGCGCCGGCGCTCAGGCTCGGCGCTCAGGCTCGGCGCTCAGGCTCGGCGCTCAGGCTCGGCGCTCAGGCTCGGCGCTCAGGCTCGGCGCTCAGGCTCGGCGCTCAGGCTCGCGGCAGGCCGCGTTCGATGTCCGAGAGCGCCGCCGCGGCGGCGGTGCAGACATCACCGTCGTCGTCGGCCAAGAGCTCGCGCAGATGCGGGATCGCGCCCTCTCCGCCCTTACCGAGGTTGCCGAGGGCTTGGCAGCCCGCAAGGCGCACCTTGGGGTCCGCACTCTTGAGTTGCGCCAGCGGACCGGAGAGGTCGACCTTGGCCGCGGACTTGCCGCCGCCGAAGAAGGAGAAGAGTCCCATGGCCTGACAAGGTACCCGCTCAGGGCTCCCTTGCAAGCCGGGCCTCCACCGCGAAACGCAAGGCGCGCGCCGTGGCCGGTCCATGGCCTTGGTAATGGTTGTTGGCGAAGGCGTGGACCTCGCGCACGCGCGAGGCGAGCTCGACGAGGAGCGCCGCATGCCGTTCGATGCTCTCCGTCTTGTCCAAGGCGACGCGGTCGAAGCGCTCGCAGGCGGCCTCCGTGGCCTGTCGATCGCCGATCAGGCGCGCGTACAGGAAGTCCGTCGTGACGAGGTCGAAGCGCGTGGCGAGTTCCCACGGCGGCGGCATGTAGGCAAGCTCGGCCAGTGCGAACGCGGCACGGTGCGCGCGCAAGATCGCGAGCAACGGCTCCCCCACCCAGGCCTTGTTGCGCACCTCGACTGCGATGGCGATCCCTTGCGGCAACCCCGACAGGAAGGCGTCCAGCCTCGCGAGGAAAGGCTCGGGCGAAACGAAGGCGGAGCGGTTGAAGTACGGGAACTGCAGCAGCAACGGGCCCAGTCGCGGCCCAAGCGCGGCCAGCGCCTCGAGGAAGACCGAGCAATCCGCGCGCGCCTTCGGGCTGTCAAGGATACTTGACGCGTCGGGGGCGGGTCCGGAGCCGCCATGCACGATCGAGCGCGGGAACTTCGCGCACAATCGGAACGACTCGGGCGTCTTCGCGACCCAGCCGCGGACCATGGCGATGGAGGGCGCGCGGTAGTAGGTCGCGTCGCACTCCACCGCGTCGAAGGCCGTGGCGTAGACGCGCAGCATGTCACCCGCCTTGGTGCCAGGCGGATAGAACGGACCGATCCAATCCGTCTCGGACCAGCTCGAAGTCCCGATGCGCCACTCTGTCATGCGCGCCTCCGCGCCACGGCGTGGTCGAAGACCAGGAAGCCGAAGAACAACGCCGCCGCGCACAGGCGGCCGAGGCCAGCCTCCGACAGGCCGGCGAACTGCAAGGCTCGCGCCAAGGCGGCGAAGAACAAGGCCGCCAGCGCCGCCCCCGGCACGCTGGCGCGCCCACCCGACAAGGACGCGCCGCCCACGACGGCGCAGGCGATGGCGTCGAGCTCCAACGCCACGCCGCCGATGGAACTGCCCGCGGACGAGGACAACGCCAACGCCACGCCCGCGAGGCCGCCACAGGCCCCCGCGACGGCGTGCATCGCGAGTCGCGTGGCACCGGGGTCCACGCCGGCCTGGCGCGCCGCTTGCTCGTCCGCGCCCACGACGAGCGCCTCGCGCGCAGCGCGCCAACGCGACAAGAGCAGATGGCCGGCGACGACCACCAACACGAACAAGCCGGCCGCGGGACGCCAGCGTCCTCCGCCAAGATCCAACGCTGCGCCGCTCCACGCAGCGAAGCGCGCCTCGTCGATGGCGATGGACTCCTCGGCCATGGCGAGCGCCGACGCGCGCAAGGCGAACATGGCGCCGAGACTCGCCACGAAGGCCGGCACGCGCGACGCTCGCACGAGCCAACCCAGCGCCAAGCCGCTCGTCACGCCGCTCGCGAAACCGGCGAGGATCGCCAAGCCCGGTGGCGCCCCGGCGCGCACCGACGAAGCCACGACGAGGCTCGAGCAGGCAGCCAAGCTCCCGATCGACAAGTCGATCGAACCACAGGCCAGGACGAAGACGACGCCCACGGCGGCGATGCCGGGGAGCGCCGCATCCGCGCACAGATCCGGCAAGAGGCGCGCGCCCAAGTAGTTGGGCAACAGCATCCCGCAAGCCACCACGAAGACGCACAGGAGCGCCAAGAGGCGCCACGCAGGCTCGTTCCGCAAGCGCTCTCGCACGCCGCCTGCGAGGAGACCGACCCGCGCGCCAATGTCCTTCACGCCGTCGCTCCCTCTGGCGCGCCGCGTCGTTCGCGCCAAGCGAGCACCACGACCAGCACGCCTGCGCGCACGCACAGGCCGGACGCGGTGGAAGCACCTTGCCACGCCAACGTCAAGATCAACGCCTCGGCCGCCAAGGCTCCACCCGCGACCGCCGGGACGCTCACGCGTCCACCCGACAAGCCGGCACCCGACAGCACCAACGCCACGAGCACATCCAATTCGCGCCAGACACCGATCGACGAGGCGTCGGCCGCGCCCAACTCGCAGGCGCTGGCGATTCCCACCAGCGCCGCGGCGCAGCCCGACGCCGCGAAGGCGACCAACGCCAAGCGCTTGATCGGCAAACCGGCATGTAGCGCGGCGCGCGGACCCAGCCCGATCGCCGCGGACTGCAGACCGACCATGCGGCGCGTCCACCACCAGTGCAACGCGGCGGTGAAACCGAGCGCCAGCCACGCGATCGGCGGCAAGCCAAGCAGCGACCACTGGCCGAGCGCGCGCACCTCGGGATCCTGCGCGTGGTGGACGCCTCCACCGGAGACGAGCTGCGCCGCTCCGCGCCAAGCCGACAGCCCCACCAAGGTCGCCAGCAAGGCCGGCAAGCGCAACCATCCCACGCACGCGCCGGTGGCGAGTCCGGTCGAGACACCCGTGGCGAGCGCGCACAGCAGCGCGACGGGGACGCCCCAGCGCGTCGCCGCCACGACGAACACCGACGAGCACAAGGCCATGGTCGAGCCGACCGACAAGTCGACGCCACCGGCGGCGACCAGCGGCACGCACGCCACCGCCAGCAACACCGCTCCCGCTCCGTGCAGGCACAGATCCGCCAAAGCGCCCACCAGGCGTCCATCGTGGAGCGCAAGCGCGAAGAAGCCCGGCGTGGACAGGGCGTTCCAAGCCAATAGCAGCGCCAAGAGCGCCCACGGGAACCAGGCGCGGCGCTCGCTCATGCCGCGCCCTCCGCCAACCGCGCCACCAACGCGTCGAGGTCCAGCGCGGCGCGCGCGGCGCTGGCGACCACGGCGTGGTCGCGCACGACCAGCACGTCGTCCGAGACCTCCATCAGCTCCTCGAGGTGGCTCGTGGTCCACAGCACCGCGGCTCCCTCGCCGGCGACTTCGCGCACGCGCGCCGCGATATCGGCGCGGGCCGCGAGGTCGACGCCGCGCGTAGGCTCGTCCAGCACCAAGACCACGGGCTGGGCGGCGAAGAGGCGCGCCAACAGCACCTTTTGCTGGTTCCCGCCGGACAACGCGCGCACGGGATCGTCGATGGAACGGCACTTGACGCGAAGGCGCGCGACCAGCGCCTCGGCCACCGCGCGCGAGCGAACGCGATCGCGCGCGCCGCCGCGCCGCGCAAGCCCCAGCGCGATCGTCTCCTCGATGGTCAGGTCCAGCCACAAGCCGTCTTGCCGACGCTCCTCGGGAGCGAACAACAGGCCGCGATCCATGGTCGCGCCCACTCCGTCTGCGAGCGGCCGCCCATCCAGCCACACATGTCCAGTGCGCTTGACGAGACCGGCGAGGGTGAGGCACAGCTCGCTGCGGCCGGATCCCAGGAGTCCCGCGACCCCGGCCACGCGTCCGCCCCGCAACGCGAAGCTCGAAGGACGGAGCGGCGCGTCGGAACCCAACGACCGCGCTTGCAGACGCTCCACCCCCTCGGGCGCGCGCGCATCGTGCCGGGGCCAAGCCGCCTGGGCGTGCGCGGGAGCACCGACGAGCGCCTGCGCGATGCGACTGGGCGAGGACTCCGCCACGCCGGCGCGCAACACCACGAGGCCATCGCGCAGCACGACGACCTCGTCGGCAACCGACAGCACCTCCTCGAGGCGATGGCCGATGAAGGCCATGGCGACTCCGCTCGCGCGCAGCGCTCGCAGGCGCTCCAGCAACATGCCGGCCTGCGCGCGATCGAGGCTGGCCGTCGGCTCGTCGAAGATCAACACGCGCGGCTCGTCCTTGAGCGCGGCGGCGATCGCGATCAAGGCCCTGGTCGCGGGCGAGTGGACGCCCAGGCGCGAGCGCGGATCGAGATCGAGTCCGACCCGCGCCAAGGCGGCGCGCGCCTCGCGGGCGAGTCGGCCTCGATCGACGAACGGACCGCGACTCGGCAAGCATCCCAGATGCAAGGCCTCCTCGACCGGCAGATCGGGCAGCTGCGCCAGCTCTTGCGCCACCGCCTGCACGCCGGCAGCGCGCGCCTCGCGCACCGAACGCCACGCGACGACGCGGCCATCCAACTCCACGCACCCGTCGTCGGGGGCTTCCACGCCAGTGGCGAGGCGAACTGCAGTCGACTTGCCGGCGCCGTTCTGGCCCAGCCAGGCCACGATGCGTCCCGGACGCAGGTGCAGATCCACGCCACGCAGCGCATGCGTCGATCCGTAGCGCTTGGACGCCGCCACGAGACGCAGCCCGGCCGAGGTCGCGGAGGATGGCGATGCGTGCCCTGCGTCGGCCATGCCGCCGAAGCCTAGCATCCGCGGTGCGCGCGCACCGAGCTCGCGCGCACCGCGTGGCGCGCGCTCATTCGTAGGCGAGCTCCAGCACGCCGGAGGACCAGCCGTCCTGCTGCTCGATCACGAGCTTGAAGCCATCGCACTCGAGCGGCGCGAAGCCGACCTCCTGCCACGCGTCCTTCGCCACGCCGAAGCCACCCGCGACAGGCTGCACGCTCGTCCACGATTCGCCCCGCCGGACGAGCAGGCTCCATGCCTTCGGCACGCGGCACTCGCCACGCCCGGTGTCGTCGAACCAATACACCTTCAGCTTGGAGACGGCCTGCTGCTTGGGCAACTCGACTTCCACCCATGCTTCTCCGCCCTTGTGGGGCCAGAAGCAGGTGCGCGGCACCTCGTGGTCGCCGGAATCACGGGGGATGGCGCCATCGAGCACGCCCGCCACCGTGTCGCCTTGGAAGCAGTGGCTGGCCGACACCCAATGCCCGGCCACCTGCCCCGCGTGCCCCGCGCCCTTGGGCGAAGCGAGTTCGGGCTTGGTGGGCAGCCACACCAACATGTCGCCGGCCGCGCGGTTGCCCCAGGTGGCATAGGGCACCAGCTTGATCGGAATGGAACGCGTGGACAGGCGACGATCCGCGCGTTCGACCATCAGCCCCTTCGACTTGACCACGCGCGTGTTCTTCAGCGTGCGCTCGGGCGCCACCTCGAAGCGCGCATCGTCGGGCAGCACGACTGAACGGGCCGCTCCCTCCGCGTCGACGCCCTCGAGGCACAAGATCTGCGGTCCGCGCGCCAAGGCCACGCGGCCGCGGTTGCCCACCACGCGCTCGTCGCTCGTCTCGCGGCGCACAGGCATGAGGAAGTGCACCTGGAAGGAGTCCTTGGGCTTGAACTCGCGGTTCATCACGATCCAGTCGGCCGCGTCCGGCGCGATCTGCACCTGCGTGGGCGCGTGCTCGGAGTGGATGCGCCACCAGACTTCCTTGGCCCAGCTGGGCTTGCGGACCTTGACCGTGAAGGCCACGTTCTCGCGCGGATCGACGAGGATCTCGAGCCGGCCGGTGTCGGGGTAGTCCGTGCGCACCTCGATCTTCGTCTCGACGCCCTTGACGACGACCTGGGTGCTCGAGGCGAAGTGCTGCGAGATCCACACCGTGTCGGCTACACCCTCGCCGCTCGTGGCGTAGACGCGCTCCCCCATGGCCGGGATGTACCTGACGATGTTGGTCGGGCAGCAAGCGCAATCGAACCACGGCTGGCGGGCGGCGCCGGCCGTCTCCAGCGGGTTCACGTAGAAGAACCTGTCGCCCGACATCGACACGCTCGCCGGGATGTTGTTGTAGATCTGCCGTTCCACGTTCTCGGCGTAGCGCGCGTCGCCGGTGGCGAGGTACATGCGTTGACTCCACAGCCCCAGCGCGATCGAGGCGCAGGATTCGCAATAGGAGCTCTTGTTGGGCAGGTCCCAGCTCTTGGTGAAGCCCTCGTTCGCGGCCGAATTGCCGATGCCGCCGGTGACGTACATCTTGGTGCCGACGAGGTCGTCCCAGATCTTCCCGAGGCCCGCGAGCAGCCCCGCGTCGCCATCGAGGCGCGCCAGATCCGCGGCGCCGGCGTAGAGGTAGCAAGCCCGCACGGCGTGGCCCACGATCTGGGACTGTTCGCGCAGCGGCTTGTGGTCCTGGGCGTATTCGCCGAAGCCCGCGCGGCCCTGCTTGGCCCCGCGTTGGCCGACGAAGAAGCGCAGGAGCTCGAGCCAGCGCTGATCGCCGGTCGCCTCGTGGAGCTTGGCCAGCGCCAGCTCGAGTTCGGGATGGCCGGGAGGATCGAGGCGCTTGCCGGGCCCGAACTCGGCGGCGATATGTCCAGCGAACTTGACAGCGACATCCATCAGGGTCGAGTCGGCGGTCGCCGCCTTCCACGCGATGGCCGCCTCGATCAAGTGCCCGGCGCAATACAACTCGTGGCCGTGGGCGATGTCCTTCCAGCGATCGCCCGGCGCGACCAGCTGGTAGTACGTGTTCAAGTAGCCGTCCGGCGCCTGCGCCTTGGCGATGGTGCGGATCAGCGCTTGCGTGCGCTCCTGCAGCGCGGGATCCGAACCGCCCAAGGCCTTCTTCTGGTGCAACGTGCTGGCGATGCCCTCGATCAGCTTGTAGACGTCCGAGTCGTTGAACAGGAACCCTTCGTGCTTGCCTTGCGCCTCGCCGGCCGCGACGGCGAAGTTGCGCAGGCGTCCGGTGTCCTCGCATTGCTTCCACACGGCGTCGATGGTGGAGGTGCGGTTGACCTCGATGCGCGGCGCGAAGAAGGGGTCCTTGACCACCACATCCTGGAAGGGGACGGCGCGCAGCGGATCCGCGCGCAACACGGCTTGCGCCGGCGCGGAGGAGGCGGAGGCTTGCAGGCACAGGATGGTCGCTAGGGCCATCCTCGCGGAGGCGAGGATCTTTGCTGAGGCGAGGATCTGCATGAGTTGGTGTTCCGGGAGCGGGTAGTCTCGGCTTTCGACGCGGGCGAACTTCAGTAGCGACGGTTTGGCAATTCAGCGGCGGCCTGGGAAGCCTCGAACAGTCGATCCGCGACGACGACTCGCTGTTCGACGCGCTCGCCGCGCAAGAGCGACTGCACGGCGTCGAGCGCCTGCGGTCCGAGCAGCGGCGTGCACTCGACGGCGGCCGAAAGCTCGCCGCGCACCATGGCCTCGAAGGCCGGACGCGTGGCGTCGATGGAGACGACCAGCACGTCGGTGCCCGGCGCGCGGCCCGCGGCCTTGAGCGCCTCGATCGCGCCCAGCGCCATGTCGTCGTTGTGGGCGTAGACAGCCTGGAAGGGTTCGGACTCCGAGCGCAGGATGGCCTCCATCTGCTTCTTGCCCTCGGCGAGCGCGAACTGCGCCGGCTGCGAGCGCACGACGCGCAAGCGCGGATGCGCGGCGAGCGCTGCGTGGAAGCCCTGCTTGCGATCGATGGCCGGGGCGGAGCCGGTGGTGCCCTCGAGCTCGACGATGCGCACGTCGCCGGTCGTGGCCGCGGCCAGCCAGAGCGCCGCCATGCGCCCTTCGGCCACGAAGTCCGAAGCGATCAAGGTCGCGTACAGCGACGGATCGGCCTGCACGCCTCGATCCACGAGCACGACCGGGATGCCGGCCTCCTTGAGCTCCTTGAGCACAGGCTCGAAGCCCTGCTCCTTCTGCGGAGCGAGGATCACCGCGTCGACGCGCTGGGCCACGAAGCCGCGCAGCGCCTCCAGCTGCTTCTCCATCCTGCCTTGCGCGTCGACGAGCATGAGCTCCATGCCGCGCGCCTCGGCCTCGGCCACGATCGAAGCCGTCTCGGCCACGCGCCACGCGCTCTCGGCGCCGATCTGGGAGAACCCCACCACCGGGCGCTTGGCGGTCGGCTCCTCCGCGCCGCAAGCGGCAAGCAAGCCGAGGATGGCGAACAGGCCGGCTGGCAGCACGCGGGCTGCGCACGCCTGGCCGGGAAGGCCGGGTCGGGGATCGTGCATGGGCGGCATGGTAGCGTCGGATCCAGTCGCGCCGCAGCGAGACTTGCAGGACCTTGATGCTAGGCTTGCGCGTTCTCCACGCGCGAAGCGCCCTCTTGGACCAGCACCGCACCGGGCTCGCCAGCCATGCACGCGTGCGACGCGGACAGCAGTGCTCCGTCCGAACAAGGAAAACCCGCACATGGATCAGGCTCGCCATCCCTTCCGCCTGCTTCCCGCTCGTTCCCGACTGCGCCCCTTGCTCGCCCCCATCGAACGCATCCTCGCGCTCGACGAACTGGAGCGCCGCTACGGTCGGCTGCCCCCCAGTCGCGACGCCTTGGAGTTCATCGAGCGCGCGCTGGCCGAGCTGCAGGTCGACGTGCGCGTCGAGCAAGGGGAGCTCGAAGGCGTGCCCAAGCACGGCGCGACCATCGTGTGCGCCAACCATCCCTTCGGCGCGGTCGAAGGCCTGATTCTCGCGCGCGAACTGCGCAAGCTGCGGCCCGACGTGAAGATCCTCGTAAACAGCCTGCTCGAGCGCATCGTCGAGCTGCGCGAGTTGTTCCTGGCGGTGGACGTGTTCGCCGGCGACGAACGAGCGGGCAACGCGCGCGCGCTGCGCGCCGCCATCCGACATCTGGAGCAAGGCGGACTGCTGGTGGTCTTCCCGGCGGGGGAAGTCTCCAGCCTCAAGTTCAGCACGCGCGAGGTGACGGATCCGCCGTGGAGCGCCTCGGTCGCGCGCATGGCGCTGCGGACCGGCGCCGCGACGTGCCCGGCCTACTTCGACGGCCGCAACGGCGCGCTGTTCCAGCTCGCAGGCCTCGTGCATCCGCGCCTGCGCACGGCGCTCCTGCCGCGCGAGCTGGTCAACAAGCGCGGACGCACGCTCGCGTTGCGCATGGGCAGGCCGATCGCCGCCGCGGAACTCGCGCAACTCGCCGACGACGCGGCCCGCACCGACTACTTGCGCCTGCGCACCTACGCCTTGGGAGCGTCCACGCGCCCCGCGAAGGATCAAGCTCGCGCACGCCGGATCGCGGCGCGCGCCGCACGCTCGACGCCCGTGCCCTTGGCGCCGGCGGGAGCGCGCACCGATTGGGAGCGCGAACTGGCGCGACTGCCCTCCGATTCCAAGCTGGCCTCGCAAAACGGCCTCGCCGCGCACCTCGCGCGCGCCGAGGAGATCCCCGCGCTGCTGCTGGAGATCGGGCGCCAACGCGAAATGGCCTTCCGCGCCGTGGGCGAAGGCACGAATCGCCCGCGCGACCTGGACCGCCACGACGAGCACTATCGCCACCTGGTCCTGTGGGACGAGCGCCAAGGCCGCGTGGCGGGCGCGTATCGACTCGGCGCGACGGACGAGCTGTTGCGCGGCGACGACGTGTCGGGGATGTACACCGCGAGCTTGTTCCACTACGACCGCGCGACGCTCGGCCAGTTCGAGCCGGCGCTCGAGCTGGGTCGTTCGTTCGTGGCGGCCGACTACCAGAAGAGCTACGCGCCGCTCCTGACCTTGTGGAAGGGCATCGGCGCCCATGTGGCGCGCAATCCGCGCTATCGCCACCTCTACGGACCGGTCTCGATCAGCGCGGACTACCATCCGCTTTCGCGCCAGCTGATCGCGCAATACTTGCAGCGCCATCGCGCCGCGCCGGCCAACTCGGGCTTCAAGCCGCGCACGCCCCTCGAGCTGCGCCGCGTGCAGGGCTTGGAGCCGGGCCGCATCTCCGAGCTCCTCGGACGCGGACTCGACCTCTCCGCGCTGGTCTGCGATCTGGAGCGTGGCCAGAAGGACGTGCCCGTGCTGCTGCGCGAGTACCTGAAGCTTGGCGGCCAGGTCGTGGCGCTCAACGTGGACCCCGACTTCAACGACGCGCTCGACGCCTTGCTGGTGGTCGACCTCGCGCGCACCGAGGAACGACTGCTGCGCCGCTACCTGGGCGACGAAGGTTCGCGCTCGGTCCTCGCGCACCACCGCTCGCGCGAGTTGGAGGTGGTGGCCTGACCATGCCGCGTCGCTGCGGCTCTCAACGCCACGGCGCCAAGCCGAGGCGATGGGCGTACAACAGGTAGAGCCCGCCAAGCAGCAGGGCGTGCACCAGCACGCGGTCCACGCCTCGCCTGCGCAGCGCCCCCTGCACGGCGCCCACCGTGTCGCGGGTCAGCCGCTGCACCAACAGGAAGAAGCCGCCGAGGAATCCGACCACGACGGCCATCGAGAACACCACGCGCAGCCAGGGGTCGAGGCTCGAGCGCACGACCAGCGCCACGGTCTCCTCCTTCAGCACGTTGGCGACGAGCACGGTCTCGGCGAGCAGCAACGCGGCATGCAGCCGCAGTCCGTCCTTCTTGGGCACGGTATCGTGATAGCGCAAACGCGGCTTCGACTGTAGTGGGCGCGGCGTGGCGCCACTCCCGGCCGCCTGCTAGTCTCCCGACGATGACGACCGCAGCGCACGCCGAGGGGCGCCCCGCGCGCCGCGCCCTTGGGCGCAGGCTGCTGCTGGCCTTGGGCCTCTCGCTGGCGCTGGTCGTCGTGCTGCTCGAGCTCGGTTCGCGCTGGGCCGACGGGGTGGTGGCGGAGCGCCGAGCCCAGCCTGGCTGGGACGCCTCCAAGGACGGACAAGGACTGGCCGAGAAGCTGTGCCTCGACACCCTCGAGTACGGCACGCTCAAGCGCGCCTCCGAGCAGAAGAACGCGCGTGCCCTGCCGCATCCCTACCTCGGGTACGCGCTGCGCCCTGGCTTCTCGACCCCGCCGGGAGCGAAGCAACAAGCCTCGCACAACACGCTCGGCTTCCGCGGCAAGGAGACGACCTGGGAGAAGCCCGCGGACGTCTTCCGCATCGTGACCACCGGCGGCTCGTCGGTGTACGGCCAAAGCGAATCGTGCGACGCGGCGGTGTGGTCGCAACGCCTCGAGGACCACCTGAACGAACGCCTGGCTCCAAGGCGCTTCGAGGTCGTCAACCTCGGCGTCTCGGGTTGGAACTCGCACGAGATGCTGGTCAACTTGGCCCTGCGCGGACTTGACCTCGCGCCGGATCTGGTGATCGTGCACGAGTCGATCAACGACATGCGCTGCGCGCTGTACACGCGCGGTGGCGAGCCGACGCGCGACAACCTGCACTGGCGCGCGACTTGGCCGGTCGATCGCCCCAGCGCGCTCGAGTCGACACTGGCGAAGAGCCGCGCCTACCTCGTTTGGCGTCGCTACCTGACGGACTACGTCGCCAAGCGCAGCGACTTGGGCTTCTACGCCATCGCCAACTACGACCCTGAAGCGCCCGATCCGTACCAGCACTATCCGGGGGCGATTCCCGAACTGGGCTTCGAGACCTATCGCCGCAACCTGGGTCAGATCGTGGCTCTGTGTCGCGCACGCGGCGTCGAGGTGCTGATCGCCACGCAAGCCCTGCCGCGCTGGCATCTCGAGCAGGCCGCCAGCTACCGCGAACAGTGCGATGCGTTCGAGCGCATCAAGGCCGTGCAGCGCGAGGTCGCGACGGAGCTGTCGGTCGCGGTGTGCGACAACGCCAGCGTGGTCGAAGCGGCGCTGGAGACCGAGCTGCAAGCCGAGATCGCGCGTCGCGCCACCGCCGAGCCCGCCAAGGACCGCGCCACCATCGAGGCCGAGGCGAAGGCGCATGTGCGCGTCCACGGCCTCTACAAGTGGGAGGTGCACCCCAACGACTCGGGCTCCGACCTCGTGGCGCGCACCATCGCCGACTGCCTCGTCGCCTCGCCGCTCCTCGACCGACGCTGAGCGTCGCCGGCGTCTCGACCCGGACGGCGCTTCGGCGCCGCGACTGGACCCGGCGCATGGCCGCGATTCAGCGCCAACCCTCGAGTTCGCGAGCCGCCTCGAGCCAACGCGCCGAACGCGGGTCGTCCGCCGGGAAGAGCTCGCTAGACTCCGAAGGATCCGCGCGCAGGTCGTGCAGCGTGGTCGACTTGCGGCCGGACTTGGAAACGATGCGCACGAGCTTCCTTCGATCCTCGACCACCGCCACGCGTCGTTCGTCGAGGCGTTCGCAAGCGTAGCGCAACATGCGCGGAGCGAGCTCCTCCCCTCGCAGCCACGTCGCGCTCGTGTCCAGACCGTCGAACTCGCGCGGATCGGCGGGCACGCCAGCGAGCGCGCACAGCGTGGGTGCGAGGTCGAGGTAGGACAGGTCGCAAGCGCGCTCGCCCGCGGCGACGCGCCCGGCGAGGCGCAGCGCGAAGCGCGTGCGCAGCCCGCCATCCCAGGGCGTGTACTTGCCGCCGCGCAGCTCGCCGTTGTCGGCGCCCAACTCCCGGTCTCCGCCGTTGTCCGAGGCGAAGACGACGATGGTGTCCCGCGCCAGGCCCTCGGAGGCAAGCAAGTCGAGCAGCACGCCGACTTGGCGATCGAGCTCCTGCACCATCAAGCGCATCGCGGCGCGGTTGAGCTCGGGGCCTTCGCCGAGCTGCGGCGGCAGTTGCGCGCCGGGTGGCGCGTGCAAGGGCGCGTGCGGCAAGGGAGTGGAGAACCACAGGAAGAACGGTCTGTCGCGCGGCCGCTCGAGGATCGCGCGACGCGCCTCTTCGAGCAGCATCGCCGGCGCGTAGCCGAGTTGATCCACGGGCGATTCGTCGCGCCACCAGTCGGCTTCCGCGCCACGCTTCCTCGTGGTCGGCTCGATCCACCCGCCGAGGAAGCCGCGGAAGCGCTCGAAGCCCTGCGCGTTCGGACGCGACTCGGGGCGCGCATGGCCGAGGTGCCACTTGCCGACGAGCGCCGTGCTCCAACCAGCCGAGCGGAAGCGCTCTGCCAAGGTCGTGGCCTCGGCCCGCAAGCCGCCGCCTTCGCGGGCGGACAAGTTGTGCAGCAAGCCGAGCTTCATCGGCTCGACGCCCGTCAAGAGGCCAGCGCGCGCAGGCGTGCACATGGGCGCCGTGCGGTAGGTGCGCGGACGCGCCGACTCCGCCAGCAGTTCGTCGATGCGCGGCGTAGACGGCGCGTCGGCCGCGCCGGAACCAGCGTCGGCGAAGCCGAGGTCGTCGACGAGGATCACCAGCACATTGGGGCCGCCGGGCCCAGTCGGCTGGTCGGCGCCGCAGGCCGCCAGCAGCGCGCAGGTGCACCACGCGACCAAAGCTCGTCGCAGGCTGAGTCCGAGGCGCAGGCTGGCGGAAAGGCGCATGGCAGGATCGGGATCGGCATACTACTTGCCGCCTCGGCACGACGCAGCAAGCTCGTTGCACGACCACGCGGTCACACCCTCATCCGATGCAACCAAGCCAAACAGCCGCATTCCGCGCCCTGACCATGGACGCGCCGCCATCCACGAGCGCCGAGTCCGCGCGCGTGCGCAAGCACGGCATCCCCGCGCGCGCCTCCACGACGCTGGTGTCGGCCCTGTTGTGCGCCCTTTCCTGCTGGGCCTGCACCGAATCCGCCACCCGCCTGGCGGAGGGCACGCCCAACGCAGCCCAAGCGAGCGGCTTGGTCGTGGCCAACCCGACCAGCGACCGGCCTTGGTTCCACGACTTCGGCGACATCCCCTACGGCGCGCGGCCGCGCCATGTCTTCGTGATCGAGAACCGCGAGGGTCGCGATGTGCGCGTGCAAGACATCCAGACGGTGTGCTGGTGCACCCAACCCAGCGCGGTGGTCGTGCAGCCCGACGGCTCGCGCGGCGAGCCCTCGGCCGAAGGAAAGGGCCTGGTGGTGCCGGCCGGCGGCAAGTTGGAGCTCGCCATCCTCGTCGACACCAAGCTCGTCGAGAAGATGAACATCGACAAGCTCGCGCTCGTGCGCCTGCGGTCCGACTCGCAGGCGACGCCGTACCTGAGCTTCGAGTTGCACTTGGTGGTCAAGCGCGCCTTCCGCAGCGTGCCGGCCGAAATGGACCTCGGCCGCGTGGGTCATCTGAGCGGCAAGGCCGGTCGGGTGGACTGTACGGTGGAGATCAAGGGCGACCCCGCGCGCATCGTCGCCATCGAGCGCATCGATGGACCGTTCGAAGCCACCTTGCAGGAGACGATGATCGCCGGCGAAACCGTGTGGATCGTGGGCGCCAGCGCGCCGCCTGGACTGCCCAAGGGACCGATCTCCGGCCGCGTCGTGTTGCGCACCGAGGCTCCGCAGGGCGCCGGCCAACCGGCACCGTGGGAAGTCCCGATCTTCGGCGTGGTCGTCGACGACGTGGTGTCGCTGCCCCCGAACCTGTCCTTCGGCCTGCCGCAAGGCGAGGCGCCAACGCGGATGGGCTTCGACCTCGTGGCTTCCATGCAGGTGGATCGCTTCCGCATCCTCGAGGCGCGCTTCGAGGGCTACGCACAGGACGAGATCGGACTCGAGTGGACGCCCATCGACGCCGACGAGGCCGGACGCGCCGCTCGTTGGCGCGGAGAAGCGACCTTGACGTCGGGCGCCGCGCCCGCCCGCCAGGGATCGCTCGTGCTGCTGCTCGACCATCCACTGCAGCAAGAAGTGCTCATCGGCTTGTCGTCGGCGGCGCGCTGAAGCACGCCCTGGCTGGATCGCGCGCGTCGATCAAGGCCGCATCAGCGCACGCGGGCGAACTTGCGCTTGCCCACCTGCACCAGCAACGGCGCGGCGGGCTTGGCGACGACGCGACGGGGATCCGACTGGACTTCGCCGTCGAGTCGCACCCCTCCGCCTTCCACGAGGCGCTTGGCCTCGCTGGTGGAAGGGCACAGGCCAAGCTCCTTGAGCAAGGACATCAGCGTGAGACCCTCCGGCGGCGCCGAGGCCGGCCAAGCGAGCTCGGGCACCTCCTCGGGCACCTCCTTGTCGCGGAAGCGTCGGTCGAAGGAGTCGCGCGCCTTCAGCGCCGCTTCCAATCCGTGGTACGAGCAGGTGATTTCCTGCGCCAAGCGCGCCTTGGCCTCGCGTGGATGCCCGGCCAGCAAGGCCGCGGCCTCGGCGTCGGAGAGGTCGGTCAGCAGCGTGTACCAATCCCTCATCACGCCATCCTCGATGGACATGATCTTGCCGTACATGTCGTCCGGCTCGTCGTTGAACGACACGGCGTTGCCGTAGCTCTTGCTCATCTTGCGGCCGTCGAGGCCGTTGATGAGCGGAGTGGTGAAGCAAATTTGACCGCGCTGCCCCTCTTCGCGCTGCAGGTCCCGCCCGCGCAGCAAGTTGAACAGCTGGTCGGTGCCCCCGAGCTCCAGGTCGCTCTTCACGACCACCGAGTCCCAACCCTGCATCAACGGGTAGAGGAACTCGTGGATGCCGATGGGCTCGTTGTCGGCGATGCGCTTCTGGAACGTGTCGCGCTCGATCATGCGCGCCACCGTCATGCGTCCGCACAGCTTGAGCACGTCCTCGAAGCGCATGGGGTCGAACCACTCGCTGTTGCGGCGGATCTCCGTCTTCGACAAGTCCAGCACCTTGCCCGCCTGCTCGACGTAGGTGCGCAAGTTGCGCTCGACGTCGGCGCGCGACAGCGGTGGACGCAGCTTGTTGCGGCCGGAGGGGTCCCCGACCATGGCGGTGGCGTCGCCCACGATCAGGACGATGTGGTGGCCGAGCTGCTGCATGGCGCGCAACTTGCGCAGCGGCACCGAGTGGCCCACGTGCAGGTCCGGGCTGGTCGGATCCATGCCGAACTTGACGCGCAAGGGCCGGCCCGTGCGGATCGACTCGGCGACGCGCTCCTCCAACTCCTTCCGCTCGATCAGGTCGACGACGCCGCGTCCCACGACGCGCAGCTGCTCCTGCAAGTTCGCTTCCATGCTGCGGCCAGTCTCGCACCGCTCGCGCGCGCCCCGCAAGCCTCGACGGGCGCGGAAGCCGCGTCCCCGTCGCTCAAGGGCCGCTCGCAGCGCGCAGCAACGACCGCACGCCGGCCGCGTCTTGCGGAGGCGGTTCGGCCCCGCACAGCCAGCGACAGGCCGGCACGAGCAGTTCGAGCAGCGGATCCAAGTCGAGGTCGCGTGCCTGCGCCAACAGGCGCAGCGTCTCGCGCTGGCGCGCGGGGGGGATGCGCAAGGCCGTGCGCAGGGCGAGTCCGCGCGTCAGACCGGGTTGGCGCGCGACCTCGAGCAGATCCATGGGAGATGCCTCCCCCAGCGTCGCCAAACCGCTCTCGACCATGCTGGCGAAGCCCGGCTGCGCCGCGACTCCCGGACAAGCCAGCACCCGTCCGCCGACCTCGACGCGCGCCGCGCGCAAGGAGAGCCGCGTCACGACGCGCGCGCCCTTGGCGCCCGGCGCGAGCGACCAGCGCGCGCGGTGCAACTCGAGTCGCCCCGGTTCGGAGCCCGCCTCCACGCTCCAAGCCGAGAGCGGAACGCGCTCGATGGTGCGGCGTTCCACGCCATGCTCGTCGCAGGAACTCTCCTCGAGTTCCAGTTCGGCTCCTGCGGGCGCCAAAGTGCGCACGACGCCGTCGATCGAACGAGCCTCGAGTTCGACCACCAGCACCACAGGCCCGGGCGAGGCCTCGCCGGGCGGGCGCACGATGCGCGTGCGCAACCGCAGCTCGAGTGCCTCCGCCGCCTCGCGTCCGTCAAGCAAATCGGACAGGCGCGCGGCGGCCGCCAAGGTGCCCGCGTCGCCCGCTTGCGCGAGGACGCGCGCCAGGATCGAGCGCGCCAGCCGCGCGTCCCCGTCGCGCGCCGCCGCCTCGCAGGCGAGCAGCGCGGCCTCGTGGCGCGGATCGACGGGTTCCGTCCGCCGGACCGACTCGGAGCCGGAGTCGCCGGAACGACAGCCCGCCGACGTCCACGCGCAGGGAGCCAGCGGCACGATCAACGCCAGCGTCTCCAACCAACGGCGCCGGATCGGGACTTGGAACGACGCCGGCGACGATCCACGGCCCTCGCGGGCGGGAGCGTCGCCGGACATGCGATGCATGGCGCTGCCGATGCGGGCGGGACCGCAAGGCCCCGCCCGCGCGGAACTCAGCCCTCGGAGCGGGGCTGGTCGCCGCCCTGCTCGTCGGCCGTGCCCACCGCGGCCGGAGCCGACTCGGGCAGCTTCTCGTTCTCCTCGAAGTCGGCGTGCACGAACGACAAGCCGATCTTGCGCTCCTCGGTGTCGACGCGGATCACGCGCACTTCGACCTTCATGCCGATCTTCAAGACATCCTCGACGGAGTTGATCTTGTGGTCGGACAACTCGCTGATGTGCAGCAAGCCCTCGAGGTCGTCCTCGAGCTTCACGAAGGCGCCGAAGTTGGTGATCTTCGTCACGTAGCCCGAGAGCAGGTCGCCCACGTGGTAGTTCTGCGGGATCGAATCCGTCCACGGGTCGGGCGTCAGCTGCTTCTTGCCGAGCGCGATGCGCTTCTTCTCCTTGTCGACGGAGAGAACCACGCACTGCAGCTTGTCGCCCTTCTTGACCATCTCGGAGGGGTGCGTGACCTTCTTGGTCCAGCTCATGTCCGAGACGTGCAGCAGGCCGTCGATGCCTTCCTCGATCTCGACGAACGCGCCGTACGAGGTGAGGTTGCGCACCGTGCCTTCGATGACCGTGCCGAGCGGGTAGTGCTGCTCGACCATGTCCCAGGGGTTCATCTCGGCCTGCTTCATGCCGAGGCTGATCTCCTGCTTCTGGTGGTTGTACTCGAGCACGACCACCTCGACCTTGTCGCCCGACTTGACGAGCTCGCTCGGGTGGTTGATGCGCTTGGTCCAGCTCATCTCGCTGATGTGCACCAGGCCCTCGACGCCGTCCTCGAGCTTCACGAACGCGCCGTAGGACATGATGTTGACCACTTCGCCGGCGTGCTTGCTGCCGACGGGGTAGCGGCTCTCGATGCCGTCCCACGGACTGGCGGTCTTCTGCTTGAGGCCCAGGGCGATGCGCTCGCGATCCTGGTCGACGCGCAGGACCACCACCTCGATCTCCTGGTCGAGCTTGACCATCTCGCTCGGGTGGTTGATGCGGCCCCACGACATGTCCGTGATGTGCAGCAGGCCGTCGAT
>SXXH01000024.1 GCA_005789645.1 Planctomycetia bacterium | reverse complement strand
GTGGGCGCGTGTTCCGCGACATAGGTGGCCGCTCCGCCGTACTCGCCACCCAGGGCGAGTCCTTGCAAGAGCCTCAAGATCAGCAAGAGAATCGGCGCGAGCACGCCGACTTGCTCGTAGGTGGGGAGCAAGCCGATAGCCATCGTCGAGCCGCCCATGATGAGCAGCGTGACGAGGAACGCGTACTTGCGGCCGACGATGTCGCCCACGCGGCCGAAGACGAGCGCGCCAAACGGACGCACCACGAACCCCGTGGCGAAGGTCGCGAGCGTCGAGAGCAGCGCGACGAGCTCATCGCCCTTGGGGAAGAAGGCGCCCGAGATGATCGTGGCGAGGCTGCCGAAGATGTAGAAGTCGTACCACTCGATCAACGTGCCCGCGCTCGAGGCACCGATGACCGTCCAGATGCCGCGGGGGGATTCGGCTTGGCTCTGCATGCACGCCAGCCTACCTGCGGTGCGGGCTTGAACGTAGCGCTGTGGGCGCTTCCGAACGCAGCGCCCTGGACGCTCCCGAACGACGCGCCTTTGGCGCTCTCGGCCTCTGCCATGCGCCAGGCCTGGAGAGTCCTCAACAGCGCCTTGCACGCCGCGCTGTGCAGCGCAATGGACGCTCCCAACTGCCAGGACTCCGGCTTTGCCCAGTGCTGCGTCTCGTGCGCTCCCACCATGGCGGCTCCGCCACTCTCCAGAGCAGGTCCATGAACATCCGCGAATGCAGCACCCGGAGCACTTGCATCAGCAGCGCCATGACGGTTCCCGAATGCGGCGCATCGACTGTTCGGAACAGCCGGTTCGTGGGGGCGCCTGACTGCAGCGCCGCCCACCTTGGCACCTGCCGCGCTTGGAGCGCTTCCGAGTGCAGCGTGGCGACAGGTCCCTTGCATGGCGCTTCGAGCGCTTCGCAGCCACGCGAGTGGCGCCGTCCCATGCAGCGCCAAGTGGATGATCCCTGCGTAGAGTGGCGAGCAAGCCCTGAGACGTGCACCGCACCTTCCCTTGAGTCGCGCCCCGTGCGAGCCACGGCGTGTCGCGCCCTGCCTCGATGGCGATGTAGCTTTCGATGAAGGTGGCGATGGCTTGCCTCAGGCGGTCCAAGCGGGGGATCTGGCGCTAGAGTGTGGGCCATGATCGCCGCGTTGCTCGCCCTCGTCGCCACCCTCGCCACCCAAGAACCTCAGAAGTCCTCGTGGTCCGTGCAGGAAGCTCACGGACCCTCGCGCGAGGTCTCGTTCGATCTGGACGAGGGGACTTGGATGAATGTGGCTCTTTCGCCGGACGGCGCGACGATCGCCTTCGACTGGCTGGGCGACATCTACACCATGGACGCGGCGGGTGGCGAGGCGCGCGGTGTGCGCACCGGGCACGCGTGGCAGATGCAGCCGGCCTTCTCGCCCGATGGCCAGTGGCTCGCCTACACGAGCGACGAAGGCGGCGGCGACAACATCTGGGTCTGCAAGCTCGATGGTTCAGAGGCGCGCCAAGTCACGAAGGAGTCCTTCCGCCTGTTGACGCAACCCGCATGGTCGCCGGACGGCCAGTGGATCGCCGCGCGCAAGCACTACACCGCGCGGCGCTCGCTCGGCGCGGGCGAGATCTGGCTGTACCACATCTCCGGCGGCGACGGCCTGCAGGTGACGACCAAGGGCAACGACCAAAAGGACCTCGGCGAGCCCGCGTGGTCGCCGGATGGCAAGCACCTGTACTTCAGCCTGGACGCGACGCCCGGCGACACCTTCGAGTACTCGAAGGACTCGACCAAGGGCATCTACCGCATCGATCGCCTGGAGCTCGCCACTGGCGAGCGCACCACCGTGGCGGCGGGGATGGGCGGCGCCTGCGCGCCGACGCCGTCGCCCGATGGGCGTCGACTGGCCTTCGTGCGTCGCGACGACTTCAAGAGCGCCTTGTATGTGCTCGATCTCGCTTCTGGCGCGGCGCGCAAGGTGTCGGATGCGGTCGAGCGCGACTACCAAGAGACTTGGGCCGTGCATGGCGTCGCGCCGCGCATGGCGTGGACCAAGGATGGCGCGGGGGTCCTCGCTTGGAGCGGCGGCAAGATCCGTCGTATCGACTTGGCGAGCGGCGCGGCGAGCGTCGTGCCGTTCCGCGTCAAGGCCACGCGCGTGGTCGAGGACGCGGTGCGCTTTCCGGTCGAGGTCGCGCCCGAGCGGTTCCCGGTCAAGGTGCTGCGTTGGACGCGCGTCGCGCCGGATGCAGCATCGGTCCTGTACCAGGCGCTGGGCTCGTTGTGGTTGCTGCCCCTCGCAGCGAACGAGCTCGAGCGCGCCGCCGAAGAGTCCGCGCCGCGAGCGCCGCAAGCCAAGCCGCGGCGGCTGACGAAGGACGAGCGCTTCGAGCATTTCCCGGCTTGGTCGCGCGACGGACGCTTCGTCGTGTACACCACTTTTGACGACGACGACCTGGCGCGCGTCCAAGTCCACGAGCTCGCCACGGGTTCGACGCGCCAGTTGCCGTTGGAGCAAGGCCATTGGGCTCGTCCGGCGGTTTCGCCGTGTGGACGATGGCTCGTGCTGGAAAAGCGCGCGGGCGGCGGCATCGTGTCGCCGTTGTGGAGCGCCGAGACCGGCATCTGGCGCGTCGATCTGACGGGCGCAGCCCAGCCCGAGCGCATCGCCAAGTCCGGCTCGAACCCGCAGTTCGGCGCCGACTCCGAGCGTGTGTACTTGACGAAGTCCGAAGGTGGCAAGGACAGCGATGGCATGTCGCTGGTCTCGATCAAGCTCGAGGGCGGCGACGAGCGCGTGCACGCGACCTCGGACTGGGCGGTCGAGTTCGCCGTGTCGCCGAATGGTCGGTGGATCGCGTTCTCCGAGCGCTATCGGGCCTACCTCGCGCCTCTGGTCGAGTCAGGTCGCGCCGTCAAGCTCGCGCCGGGCGCCAAGTCGCACCCGATGGTGAAGATCAGCGACAACGCCGGCGAAAACCTGCATTTCTCGGGCGATTCGCTGAGTGTGTTCCACTCGCTGGGCCGCGTCTTGTCGTCGGTCGATCTGCGGCCCGTGCTCGCGGAGCTCGAAGCCGGCCGCAGCGTGGCCGAGGCCAAGCCCGCGCGCCTCGACATCGGCTTCGACGCGCCGCACGCCAAGCCGGACCATGTGCTGGCGCTGACGGGCGCGAAGCTCGTCACCATGCGCGGCATGGAGGTGATCGAGGACGGCGTCGTCGTCGTGCGCGGCAATCGCATCGCCGCCATCGGTCCGCGCTCCACCACGCCGTTGCCAGCGGAGGCGCGCGTGATCGAGTGCAAGGGCGCGACGATCGTCCCAGGCCTCGTCGATGTGCATGCGCACGGCGCGCAGAGCGCAGGCGGCGTCGTGCCGCGCCGCAACTGGATCCACGGCGCGAACCTCGCCTACGGCGTGACGAGCATCCATGATCCGTCGAACGACACGAACTCGATCCACGCCGTGGGCGAGCTGGCGCGCGCTGGTCGCGTGCTGTCACCGCGCACTTGGTCGACGGGGACGATCCTGTACGGCGCGCAGGGGAACTTCAAAGCCGAGGTCGAGAACCTCGACGACGCGAAGAAGCATCTGGAACGCCTGAAGTCCGTCGGGGCGATCAGCGTCAAGAGCTACAACCAACCGCGCCGCGATCAGCGCCAACAAGTGCTCGCCGCCGCGCGCGAGGTGGGCATCATGGTCGTGCCCGAAGGCGGTTCCTTGATGCAGCACAACTTGACGATGGTGGTCGACGGCCACACGGGCGTCGAGCATTCGCTGCCCGCCGAGCGCGTGTACGCCGATGTGGCCCAACTGTGGGGTGCGACGCAGGTCGGCTACACGCCCACGCTGGTCGTCGGCTATGGCGGCATTTGGGGGGAGAACTACTGGTACCAGGAGACCGATGTGTGGCGCGACGCCAAGCTGCTGCACTTCGTCCCGCGCCAAATCGTCGAACCCCGTGCCCGCCGCCGCGACAAGGCCCCGATCGAGGACCACAACATCCTGCGCAGCTGCGGCATCGTGAAGACCCTCGTCGACGCCGGTGCCCGCGCCCAGCTTGGCGCCCACGGCCAACTCGCCGGCCTGGGCGCGCACTGGGAACTGTGGCTGCTGGAGGCCAGCGGCATCGGCCCCCACCTCGCCCTGCGCTGCGCCACCCTCGACGGCGCCCGCTACATCGGCCTCGACGCCGACCTGGGCTCCCTAGAACCCGGCAAACTCGCCGACCTCGTCGTCCTCGACAAGGACCCACTCTCCTCGATCCGCAACTCGACGGCGATCCGGTACGTGATGCTCAACGGGCGAGTTTTGCGCGGTGAGGATTTGGGGCCGGCGGATGGTGGGGCAGGAGAGGCGCCGCGGTGGTTCCATGCGGGGTTGGAGACGGGGTTGCCGGTGGGGGCGGCGGGGGGGGAGTGTGGGGGGTGTGGGGTGCATTGATCTGGATGCTGGTCCCTTTCGTTGTGCGCGAGTTGACGCAGACACTGCCACGCGCGCGCAACGAGGAGCGTTCAATGTTCTTGCCAATGCTCCGGCCTGTGCCTTGCCTGTCCCTGGCCGAGGGTGGGTAGGGTGAGCAAAGGCCTGCTGGTGGGGTTCTTGCGCAGGTCTTGTCCGTAGGGGATCCGGCCTACTGGGGTGCTGGAGGCAGCCTCTTGGCCGTGCGGCGTGCGTCCCTGCGCAACTCTTACGCTGACCTTCGGTGATGATCATGAGGGATGGCTTCGAGGCATCACTCGGCATGGCCGTGCCAGGCCATGCATCAAAGGGCTCTAGCGAGCTCCGGGCGGTGCGAGTGCTTGGTCTCGCTGTCGACGGGATTGGCTTGGAGGGGAACTGCGCGGTGCGGCCTGGGCTCGGAAAGCGCGTGAAAGCGCTGTTGGGTGCTCTCCTGCGCGATTGCGCGTCCCCGCGGCCCCGAAGCCCAGCCGGGGCGTGCGACAGCACCGATAAGGAATGAACGATCGGCGGCTGGCGTGCGTGGCAGGTTGATCGGGCGCTTCTCCCGGTTCGCGCACAGCGATCGGGGCCAGCATCGGAACCACTCAGCTCCTCAACGCCCTCTTCAACCTCCACCACCCCACCCACACGAACCCCGCAAACCCAACCACCGCCCCCGCCACGACCCATGGGTTCTGCGCCATCGCCTCCGCCCTCGCCCCGATCGTAGTGGCCAGCCACGCGAAGGTGGCGCTCACCAGCGCACCGCCCAGCGTGACGGCTGCGACGGTGGATCCGCGCGATAGTCCGACGAGTTGGCCGAGGAAGGTGCCGCCGATGGAGCCCGAGGCCGGCAGGGGCAGGTAGACGAACAGCACGGTGCCGAGGAAGGCCATGCGGCGCAGGCGCGGGTACTCCGTGAGGACTGCTTCGGTGCGCTCGTGTACGGCCTTGAGGCGTCGCGCCGCGAAGGGCCAGCGGGCCAGGAGCCCTAGGAACATGGCAAGGCTGGTGGCGATGACGAAGTCGACCAGCACGGCAAGCACCGCGAGGCCCCAGGGCGCGATGGGCGCGCCGGGGACCAGGCCGGAGAAGATCACGTACTTGCCGGGGAGCGTGGCGAGGGTGAAGGCCTGGGCCCACACGGCTCCGGCGTGGTCGCGCGCGGACAGGATCGGGAAGGCGGCAAGGAAGGCGAGAAGGATCGCGGTGCTGCCGGCCCACAACCAAGGCAGGTTGCGCTCGAACCACGAAGGGGGGCGCGTCTCCGCGTTCGTAACCATGGGGGCCCTACGATGGCGTGCGAAGGGGGCGCTGGAAAGGGGGCGCGCGACGCGGAGCCTGATGGGTGCGCGATCAGGCCGTGGGAGGTGCGCCAGTGGCAATGTTCGAGGGGGGTGGTTCGCCCATGGGCGAATGGGGCAGGTCCGCCTTGGCGCGGATAGTGGAAGCGCGAAGGCGGTCGACTCATCCGCAGGGAGCGGGCGAGCGGCGCGGCCCGAGCGACATCGCCATGCAGCACACACTCGCGCCCACGCTTGATTCCATCCGCACCCTGATCGGCCATGAAGCCGGCACCTGCGTGTCGATCTACCTGCCAACGAGGCCGGGGGGATCGGCCGACGACCGCGCCGCCTATGCGAGCGAGCTGCGCAAGATCCGGGCCGAACTCTCCGCGACGGAGTCGCGAGCCACCGTGGACCACTTGCTGGCGCCGCTGGAGCAGCTGAACACGACGGATCTCTGGCAGCACGCCAGCGAAGGGCTGTGCGTGTTTCGCTCGGCCGGCCTGACGGCGCATTGGAACCTGCCTGTCAAGTTCCCTGAACGCACCGTCGTCGCTTCGACCTTCCACATCCGGCCCTTGCTCGACTTCGTGCATTCCAACCAGCGCTTCTTCGTGGTCGTCCTGACGAGCGAGCGCGTCGCCCTGCTCAAGGGCAGCGCCACTGGCCTGTCGAATGTGCCCTTGGCCAGCCTGCCGAAGACCTGGTCCCAAGTCGTGCCCGAGCGAGAACGCGAACGCCTCCACGGCATGCACAGCGCCGGTCGCGGAAACACCGTCCACCACGCCGGCCCCGACGATCGCGGTCGCATGGAAGACGAGGCGCGCTTCGTCCGCGCCGTCCATCACGCCTTGCGCGAGGCCCTGCGCGACGAGCACGCGCCCATCCTGCTCGCGGGCGCCGAACGGTTGGTGCACCAACTCCGCGCCCTCTCGCCCATCGATGGAGCCAGCGCCGCCATCGGCAATGTGGCCCACGAGACCCTGACGGAACTCCACGCCCGCGCCTGGCCGATCGCGCGCCAGTTGATGGCCGAGAAGGGCGAGCGCGTCAAGGACCGCTGGGGCGGCCTGTGGCCCCGAGGGCGCGCCATCGACGACATCGGCAGCATCGCCCGTTGCGCCGTCACCGGCCGCGTGCGCGACCTGCTCATCCAGGAAGGCAGCACCCTGTGGGGTGTCCTCGACCATGCGACCGGCGGCGTCGAGCTGCACGAGCATGCGCGTGTGGGGCACGAGGAGGATGTGCTGGATGACTTGGCGGAGGCGGTGTTGATGAGGGGTGGGGAGGTGCACTCGTTGGCGAAGGGGGAGATGCCGAGCGGGTCGGTGGTGGCGGCGACTTTGCGCTGGTGATCTCGATGCTGGCCCCTTTCGTTGTGCGCGCCATTCTCTACGAACCGTTCCCCTGACCCTCGAACCACGAACTACCCCGCCGCGTCTACGACGCGGCGGCCCATAGCGGCCGCGCTGCGCGCGTCCGGAACACGCGCTTCTGCACCAGCTCCGCCAGTCCGAGCCTGCGGCGCTCGACGCCCATC
>SXXH01000212.1 GCA_005789645.1 Planctomycetia bacterium | reverse complement strand
GCAGGTTGGTCTGCTGCGCGATGCTGTTGATCAGCTTGACGACCTTGCCGATCTCGTCGCTCGAGCACGTGAGGCGCTCGACCGCCTGCGTGCTCTCCTGCGTGGCCGCCACGGCCGACTCGGCCACGCGCCGCGCCTGCGCCGCGGATTGGGCGATCTGCGCGATCGACGCGCTCATCTCCTCGGTGGCGGCGGCCACCGTTTCCACGCTGCGGCCGACCTGCTCCGTGGCGCCGCTGACCGACAGGATCTGCCCGGACGCGGCCTGCGCGTTCTCGAGCATGAGCCGCGAGACTCCGCGCAGCTGGCTCGAGCTGCCGGCGAGGTCCTGGGCCGTGCGGCCGATGCCGCCGATGCTGCCGCGCAGGTCGCAGAAGAAGGTGTCGAGTCGATGTCCCATGCGGCCGACCAGATCGTCGCCCTTCACCGTGATGGGGCGCGTCAGGTCGCCTTGCGCCGCGGCATCGACCACCGTCAGCACGAGGTCGACCTTCTCCTGCAGCTCGCGGGCCACGCGCTCCTCGGCGCGCGCGCGTTCGGCCGCCAGTTCGCGCTCGGCTTCGAGCGACTTGCGACGCTCCTCCGCTTGGCGCAACTCGGCCTCGTTGCGCGCGCGGCGCTCGTTCTCGGCCTGCGCCGCCATGTCTTGCGCCTCGCGTTCCATCGCCACGCGGCGCGTGACATCGCTCCACAGGCACATGACGCCCAGCAGCTCGCCCTTGTGGTCGCGCAAGGCGTGCAGCGCGACTTCCACCACCCGTCCATCGCGTTCCAGCACGCCTTCGAAGGGCAGGCGCGCGGGATCGGAGAGGTCCGGAGCGCCTGCGATGCCGGCCACGAACCCGGCGATGGGGGCGCCCACCAGCGAGCCGTCCTTGGCGAGCGAGGGCAGCGCGACGCAAGCCGCCTGCGAAGCGGGGTTCTGCCAACGCACCACGCCATCCAGCCCGGCCCACAGCATCGGCGTCGGCGCGTTGTGCACCATGGCCGCGACGCGCGCGCTTTCGGCGGCGGTCGATTCCATGCGCAGCACGGCGGCGCTCACGGCTTGCGCCATGCGGCCGATCTCGTCCTGCGAGGTGATGCCCTCGAGACGGCGCAGCTCGCCCGACTCGAGCACGGACAGCACCGTGGTCAAGGGGCGCGTGATGCCGCGGCCGGCGAAGACGCCGAAGGCGACCGCCACCGCGGCCACGAGGCCCAGCAAGGCGATCGTGCTCGTGCGCGCCTCGCTCGCGCTGGAGTCCGCGTGCACGATCGACTCGTCGGCGTGCGCCTCGATCAAGGCGGAGAGCGCACCGAGGTCCTCCTCGAGCACGTCGAATTGGCGTTGGAACTCGCCCAGGCCCGCGTAGGCCTCGGCGACCTTGCCGTCGAGCACCAGCTGCATGTTCGCCCGCGCCGCGTCGCTGTAGGCGTCCAAGGCGGGCTTTGAGCGGTCGAGCGCCGCGCGCGTGTTCGGGTCGAGCTCCAGCCCCTCGATGGCCGCGAGGTAGCCGCGCACGTTGGCGTCGAACTCGGCCAATTCGGCGCGCGCCTCCTCGACCACGGCGCGGTCGCCGTGGTCGGCGCCGACGATGCCGCGCAGGACCACGGCCCGGATGCCGTCGTGCATCATGTCCACCAAGGTCATGTTGCGCACGGCGGGTAGTTGCTGCCGTCCGACATTGTCAAGTTCCCTTGACAGGCGCGCCTGCCCTTGCAACGAGACGAACAGCGACGCCCCGATCCCGACCACCATCACGGCGATCAGCAGTTGGATCTTCTTCGCGACGGGGAGGTCCTGGAAACGCTGGAGCAGGCCGCGAGGGGCGGCAGGGATGGAACTGGACATGGTTGTGGTGTCTCGCGGACGTGGCGGCGGGCGGGGTGGTCGAGACCCGTCCGGTCGGCTGTGGTGCTGCCTGCGCCCGGATGCGGTCTTTCGGCCCGGTGCGTGCTCGCTCTTGACCTGTGCGCTCGAATCCGGCCGGAAACGGGACCGGCAGCTGTGCTGCGGGTGGATACGAGGTCGCTTTTTTGGCCCAGCGCAAGGCCCGCGGCTTGCAAGTGCGCCTGCGGGAGCCCACAATGCTGGGCTCCCGCCTCAACGGTGCGCGCCCAAGCGTGGCTGCGCCCGGTCGGCCAACCGCACGCACGGACATCCATGGAAACTTCCCTCCCGCAGCGCCTCCAGAAGTCGGTCTCCGGTTCCTTCCAGAAGACCGCGCTGTTGCAAAAGCGCGTTCGCGAGCTGATCCGCGGCGCTGCCCCGCTGCTCGAGACCCGCGAGCGCAATCCGATCAAGATCGCCTTTCTCGAGATGGAACGCGGCCTGATCGAGTTGATTCCCGACGAGGAATCGCAAGCCGGCGCCTGAGACTGCGGCGCCAGTCCCGCGTTCGCCGCTCGTCCACAACGCGGCGCGGGTCGCCGTCCAGGCGTGACAGCCGAGCGATGCACCTTGTAGGTTGGCGATCGCGATCAAACGGCGGTCGCGATCGAATGGCGAGTCGGCCTACGCCTTTGAGTAGTCGGTTGCCTTCCGGCAAGCTGCGCGCGGCGCGCGGGCCGCGCGAGACCAGCCCGTCCGCGGGCCCAGTTCGCGCCATGAACTCAAAGCTCGAGCGATACACCCCTGCGATCGGCGGCGCGGCGCGTGCCACGCCCGTCGAGCGCCTCGAGGCGGGGGGGGCGGCGATCGAGCTGTTGCGCGTGCCCTCGACGATCTACGGCGCCGTCCTGGGGTTGCGCTCGTGCGCCTATCGACTTGGCTTGGCGCCCACGACGCGCCTCGCGGCGCCTGTCGTGTCGGTGGGCAACCTGACGACTGGCGGCACGGGCAAGACTCCGCTCGTGCTGCATCTGGCACGCGAGTTCGAGCGGCGCGGCGTGCGGCCGGCGGTCGTGGCACGCGGCTTCGGCGCGCAGGTCGGCGACTTGAACGACGAGGGTGCCGAGCTCGCTGCGCGCCTTCCGGGCTTGATCCAAGAGCAACACAAGGATCGCGTGGCGGCCGCGCGTCGGGCGTTGCAGCGCGGAGCGGGCGCGGTCGTGCTGGACGACGGGTTCCAGCACAGGCGCCTGGCGCGCGACCTCGACCTCGTGCTGGTCGACGCCACCAACCCGTGGGGCTTGCGATCCACGCGCGCCTTGTTGCCGCGTGGTCTCTTGCGCGAACCGACCAGCGCGTTGCGGCGCGCGGATCTGCTCGTGCTGACGCGCGTCGACCAGGTCGAACCGCGCGAGCTGGAGGCGTTGCGCGCCGAGCTGCTGCGCTTGGCGCCCGGCGCCGCCCAGTTGGCGTGCGTGCATGCGGCGGAGTCCCTCGTCGACGAGCGTGGCGTCGATCTCGGGCTTGCGTGGCTGGCGGGACGCGAGGTGTGCGCGGCCAGCGCGTTGGGCAATCCGGGCGCCTTCGAGACCGCGTTGCAACGCCTCGGAGCGCGCGTCGGGCGCAGCGTGCGTCGGCCGGACCACCATCCTTGGTCGCCGGAGGATCGCGTCGAGCTGGAGGTCGGCATGCCCGTGGTGTGCAGCGGCAAGGACGCGGCCAAGCTCGCGCGCCTCGGCGTGGAAGCCAAGGTGCTGCTCGTCTCGGCGCGGATCGTCGAGGGCGCGCGCGTGCTCGAGGCGCGTCTCGACGCCTTGTGCCCCACGCCGGCGCGTCGCATCGAACGCACGCGCAGGGTGAAGTCGTGAAGGAGCGGGAGCAAGTCCCCGACGAGGCGGTCGACGCGGGCGGGTGGCGGCCTGGTTCGGTCGATCCGCTGCGGCGCGTCGCCTGGCCACGCCCATCGACTCCGGTGCTGGGCAAGCGCGATGGATTCGGGCAGCACGTCTTGTGCGCGCTCTACGCCGTGGCGGTCGGGTGCTTGTGGCGACTGCCGTCGCGGCCACGGCGCTTCGCCATCGACGCGCTGGCTTGGCTGGCGCATTCCATCGATCGGCGACGCGCGGCGGTGGCGCGCGACTACATCCGCACTGCTTGTCCCGCTCTCGCGCCCGAAGCCCTGGAGCGGCGCGTGCGCGCGGCCTTCGCGCACCTCGTCGAGGTCACGCTCGACGCCGAGTGGCGCGCGGCGCGCGTGCCGCCCGAAAGGCTGCTCGAGCATGTCGAGCTCGACATCTCCCCCGCGGCGCGCGCGTTGTTCGCCTCCGGCCGCGGCACCGTGTGCGCCACGGCGCACTGCGGCGATTGGGAACTCGCCGGCACCGCCATGGCGTGGGTCGCGCCGCAGCCCGTGTACGTCGTCTCCCGTCCGCCGGCGAACAAGCCCTTGTCGGCGCGCGCGCAGGCGTTGCGCGAGCGCTTCGGCCTGCGGCTCGTGCCACGGCGCGGCGCGATGCAGGAGTCCGGGCCCATCGTGCGCGGCGGAGGCATGTTGGCCCTGATGCTCGACCAGCGCTCCAGCGCCGGCACGGAGCAGGGCTTGTTCTTCGGGCGTCCGGCGCTGTTCGATCGCAGCGCGGGCGTGTTGGTCAAGCGGCTGCGCGCGCCGCTGTTGTTCGCCGCCGCGTGGCGCATCGGCGAGCGGCGCTGGCGCTTGGTGGCCGATGTCGTGGTCGAGCCCGGGGACCAGGCTGGCCTCTCCGCCGCGGACCTGACGAGGCGCGTGAACAGCGAACTGGAACGCCTGATCCTCGTCGATCCGGATCAGGTCTTTTGGCTGCACGACCGCTACGGCTTGCACCGCCGCTCGCGGAGCGCCGCGCGGCCCGCGCCCGCCCGCGCCGCGGCGCCGTCGGGGGAGGAGTCCAGCGGGTGAGCTGTTCCGGCCGATAGGGGACGAGTTATCTTCCCCCACATGCAGGCTGGAACCAAAAAGAGCCAAACGCAAGCCCTGCAGGGCCGCGTGCTGGTGACCGGGGGCGCCGGCTTCATCGGCAGCGCCCTGGTGTGGGCGCTCAACCGCCATGGCATCGAGGACATCCTCGTCGTCGACCGGCTCGGGTCCGACGAGAAGTGGCGCAACCTGGTGCCGCTCGCCTACGCCGACTACATGGACGCGGACGAGTTGCTCGAGCGGATGCGCGGCGACGATGCGCGCCTCGCGGGCGTCACCGGCGTGTTCCATCTCGGCGCGTGCAGCGCGACCACGGAACGCGACGCCTCGTACTTGGCGCGCAACAACTACGACTACACCAAGGAGTGCTGTCGCTGGGCGCTTTCGGCCGGCGCGCGCTTCGTGTACGCCTCTTCGGCCGCCACCTACGGCGACGGCGAGCGCGGCATGTCCGACGAATGCGACCTGGCGACGCTGCGGCCGCTGAACATGTACGGCTACTCCAAGCACATGTTCGACGCGTGGGCGCTTCGGCAAGGCTTGCTCGAGCGCATCGTGGGCCTCAAGTACTTCAACATCTACGGGCCCAACGAGGACCACAAGGGCGACATGCGCAGCTTGGTGCACAAGGCCTTCCACGAGATCAAGCAGACCGGCGCCATGCGCTTGTTCCAGAGCCACCGCTCCGACTACGCGCACGGCGAGCAGGTGCGCGACTTCCTGTACGTGAAGGACGCGGTGGAGATGACGATCCACCTGATGCGCGCGGACGGCGCCGCGGGCCTCTACAACGTCGGCTCGGGCGTGGCGACCAGCTGGAACCAGCTGGCGCGCGCCTTGTTCGCGGCGATGGGCCGCGAGGCGCGCATCGAGTACATGCCCATGCCCGAGGCGTTGCGCGGCAAGTACCAGTACCGCACCCAGGCCGACACGCGTCGCCTGCGCGATTCCGGTTGGAGCGCGCCCGCGACACCTGTCGAGCAAGCGGTGCGCGACTATGTCGTGCGCCATCTCGAGCCCGATCGACGGCTCGGCGACGACGCGCGGGGCGAGGTGGCGCGCGACGCGGAGGCGCGGGCATGAACCACTTGGTCGCAGCCCTGCGCGCCGCGCCGCGCCCTTCCGTGCTGATCGTCGGCGACCTGATCCTCGACCGCTATGTATCCGGCGAGGTCTCGCGCATCTCGCCCGAGGCGCCCATCCCGGTGCTCGCCGCGCGCCGCAGCGAGGAGAAGCTCGGGGGCGCGGGCAATGTCGCCGCCAACCTGGTCGCCATGGGGGCCGAGGTCGAGGTCGTGGGAGTGGTGGGCGACGATGGCTGGGGACGCGCCCTGCGAGCGCTCATGGAGGAGCAGAAGATCGGCGTCGGCGGCTTGGTCGTCGATGCGCGTCGGCCCACCACGCAGAAGACCCGCATGATGTCGGGCGCCCAGCAGATGCTGCGCGTCGACTGGGAGGACGCGCGCACCTTGGGCGGCGCTAGCCTCGCGGAGATGGTGCGCCTGCTGCCGGACAAGGTCGGGGCGGCGCGCGCGGTGGTGCTGTCCGACTACGGCAAGGGCGTGCTGGCCGACGAGGTCGTCGCCTGCGTCGTGCGCGCGGCGCGCGCGGCGGGCGTGCCCGTGCTGGTCGACCCCAAGGGCGACGACTACTCGCGCTACAAGGGCGCCACGCTCGTGACGCCCAACAAGAAGGAGGCCGAACAGGCCTTGGGCCGCAAGCTCGCGCGCCACGCCGACCTGCCGCAGGCCGCGCAGGACCTCATGCGCCTCGCCGAGCTGGACGCGGCGGTCGTGACCTTGGGCGCGGACGGCATCTACTACGAGGATCGCCGCGGCGCGCGCGGCCACGTGCCGGCGCAGGCCCGCGCCGTCTTCGACGTCACCGGCGCGGGCGACACGGTCGTGGCGCAACTCGCCTTCCACCTCGCCTCGGGACTCGATCTCGCCATGGCGGTGGAGCTCGCCAACGAAGCGGCCGCGATCGTCGTCGGGCGCCTCGGCACGCACGCCGTGACGCGCGAGGAGTTGCTCGCGCACCTCGCCGCCGATGGTCGCGACGAAGGCAAGCTGCTCGATGCCGCGACGCTCGACCTGCGCGTGGCCCATTGGAAGAAGCAGGGCAAGCGCGTCGTGTTCACCAACGGCTGCTTCGACGTCTTGCATCTAGGCCATGTGACCTACCTCAAGTGGGCGCGAGCGCGCGGCGACGTGCTGCTCGTGGCCGTCAACGACGACGCGTCGGTGCGTCGCGCCAAGGGCCCCCTGCGCCCGGTCAACGCCCTGGCGGACCGCATGGAGGTGCTGGCGGCGCTGGAGTGCGTCGATGGAGTCGTCGGCTTCGCCGAGGATACGCCGCTCGAGCTGATCCAACGCGTCACGCCGCACGCGCTGGTCAAGGGCGCCGACTGGGCCGAGAAGGGCGTGGTCGGCCGCGAGTGGGTCGAGTCGCACGGTGGAGTCGTGCACCTCGCGCCGCTCGTGCCGGGCCGTTCGACGACGGCGATCCTCGAGCGCGGTCGCGGCGCCTAGCAGGCCGCGACTTCAGCCGCCCAGGAGGTGCCGGCGCACGAGCTCGAGTTGCAGGCGCTGCCAATGCTGGGCGAGCGCCGGTTCGACCACGCCGTGCCGCTGGCGCGGATAGAGCATCAGGTCGAATTGCTTGCCGGCGCGCTGCAGGGCGAGCGCCAGCTTCATCGCGTTGGCGGGATGCACATTGTCGTCGATGGCGCCATGCACGAGCGCCAAGCGACCCGACAAGGCGGGTGCGGCTTGCACCACGCTGGTCGTGGCGTAGCCCTGCGGATTGTTGGCCGGCGTGCGCATGTAGCGTTCGGTGTAGATCGAATCGTAGTCGCGCCAGTCGGTGACGGATCCGCCGGCGATGCCGAGCGCGAAGCGCTTGGAATGCGTCAGCGCGTACGAGGCCATGAACCCGCCGAAGCTCCAGCCGGAGATGCCGATGCGCGACTCGTCGATGCCGCCGCGCGCCACCAGCCAATCGAGCGCGTCCTCGTAGTCGGACAACTCGCGCTTGCCGAATTGCTGGTAGCACACGCGCGTCGAGACATGGCCCTTGCCGCTGGCGCTTTGGTTGTCGATGGCGAAGACGACCACGCCTTGCTGCGCCAGCAGTTGCTGGAACATCATGCGCGAGCCGCCCCAGGCGTTGCGAACCGTCGGCGCATGCGGGCCGCCGTAGACCATCAGCAGCACCGGGTGGTCCTTCGAGGGATCGAAGTCGGGCGGCAGCACGAGGCTGCCTTCCATGACGAAGCCGCCGCGGTTGGGCACCTGCACGAGGCGCGGCGGACTCCAGAGCCACTCGTCCAGCGCCTTGACCGGGTTGTCGTCGATCATGCGCACGAGCGCGCCGTCGCGGTCGCGCAGCGCGACCTTGGTCGGCGTGGAGATGTCGCTCCAGCTGTCGACGTAGAGCGACCAGTCCTTCGAGGGCGCGACCGCGTGCGTCGCCTTGCCGCTGGTGACGACTCGCGGCTCGCCGCCGTCGAGCGGGACGATCACGAGGTCCGAGCCGATGTGGCTCCTGCAGGTGCCCGAGATCCACGCTTCGCGTCGCGTCTCGTCGACGCCGTGCAGCGTGCGCGCCTCCCATTCGCCCTTGGTGACCTGGCGCAGCAGCTGGTCGCCCTCGTAGTGGTACAGGTGCCGCCAGCCGTCGCGCTCGCTCGACCACAGGTACGTGCCGTCCGCGAGCCAGCGGACGGAATCGTCGACGCGTTCGACCCACGCAGCGCCCTCCTCGCGCAACAAGCGCCGCGAATCCCCGCCATCCTTGGAGCTGCTCCACAGCTCGAGCCAGCGCTGTTCGCGGTCCTGCACTTGCCACACGAGACGGTTGTCGGGCGACCACGACACATCCACCACCAGCGGCTCGGCGTCCTTCCACGCCGACAAGTCGACGATGCCCACGGCCTCGGGTTGGTCGAGGCGGTGAGTGCGCAGGCTGGCCACGGGATTGGGATCGCCGGCGCGCGGGTAGGGGCTGGTCTCGACGATGTGCGGCTCGGCCGCGTCGTCGACCAAGGTCCAGCGCGGGACCCGCGACTGGTCGAGGCGCAAGTAGGCGATCGCGCGCGAGTCGGGCGACCACCACCAACCGCGGAAGTTGCCGCGTCCGTAGAGCTCTTCCTGGTAGATCCAGTCGAGCACCCCGTTGAGCACGTTCTCGTCGCCATCCGAGGTCACGCGTCGCGCGCCACCACCGAGCGCGTCGCCGATCCACAGGTCGTTGGCCGCGACGAAGGCGAGGTGCGCGCCATCGGGACTGAAGTCGATCTCCTGCTCGGGGATGGTGGGCGTCTCGCTGATGCGCACTGCCGGACTGCCGTCGAGGCTCGCCACCCATACATCGTCGAGGTGCGCGAACCACTGCCGCGCGCGCGCGCCGTCCATGCGCTCGGGCATCGGCTTGGCGAGCTTGGCGCGTTGGGATTCATCGAGTCCGCCGACGCCACGCAACGATTCGAGCAGCTTGTGGTCGCTCCACAACTCGACCGCCGCGCCCGAGCGCGCATCGACGCGGAACCAGCGGCCCTCGCGCGCTTCGAGGAACTGCGTGCCGTCGAGCCAGCGCTGCCCTTGGCGTGGACGTCCGGCGAAGTCGACGCGCGAGGGGCCTTGGAGCGCTTCCAAGGTCAGCGGCTTGCGGCCGTCCGTCGCCTTCGCGTCGGGGGCTTGCGGCTGCGGCGTCTGGCAGGCGGCGAAGCACAGCACCGCGACCGGGACGATGGACTTGGAGGCGAAGGGGCCGTGGATGCGCGAGGCGTGGGGCGACATGCCGAGCAGCCTAGCGCCGGGGGGGGGCCGCGCGCCGCAGCGGTCGGCGATCCGAACGAACTCGCTCTCCCCCTCCAAGGGCGACAGGCGAGGTGCGGGGAAGTCGGTGGACCAGAGGATCCACGAGGGGTGGGGGAGGACCCCATTCTCGGGCCCGTCCAGCGCGGTGGCTTGCAGCCGCACCCCCTCGATTTGCATCCTTTTCCGCCTCCAACTCGCGCGCAGACCCGCGCGGTGGGGCCGCGAACCTACCTATGATCGACCAAGTGCTCACCCCTTCCCTCGCCCTCGCCCTCCAGTCCGCCGACGCCGCCGCGCCCGCCGCCAAGGGCGATCTGGGCGGGGCCTTCATCGCCCTCGTGCTCGGCCTGCTGCAGCTGGTCGTGTCGCTGGGCATCTTCACCTTCGCCATCAACCAAGGCCTGCAGGTCGTGTCGAAGATGATCGACGGCATCGACATCTGGGCCGAGATCAAGCGCAAGAACATGGCGGTGGCGCTGCTCGCCGCGGGCGCCGTCTACGCCTACACGAACGTCGTCGCCGGCGGTGTCGACAGCATGACCGAAGGCCTGACCACTCTGGTGTCGGGCGGTTGGAGGGATGGACTCGGCGCGCTGATCGGCGGCGTCGCCAACCTCGTCATCGCCATCGCGGTGGCCGGCCTCGCGATCTCGTGGACCTTCAAGGCGATGGACCGCTTCACCAAGGACATCGACGAGAAGGCCGAGTTCCGCGGTGGCAACATCTCCATCGGCATCATCTACGCTGGCATCCTGGTCGGCGCCTCGGAGCTGATCGCTTCGGGCGTGTCGGGCGTCAGCTCGGGCATCACCGGCCTCGTCAGCGCCTTGCTCTGAGCAAGCGGCGACAGGACGACCATCCCAACGCAGTCGGGGCGGGGTCGCGCGCGACTCCGCCCCGCTGTGCTTGATGCGCCGACCGCGGCCAACCGTGAACCATCCCGACCCGGCACCCGGCATCCTCGCTTGTCCCGTGCGGGACTGCGGCTTGCCCATGGCCGTGCATGATGGCCGGCTGTCGTGCGCCGCGCGGCATTCGTTCGATCGCGCGCGGCAAGGTTGGTGGCACCTGGCGCAGCCGCAGGACGCGCGCTCGCGCGAGCCGGGGGACGCAGCCGAGTCGATCGCGGCGCGCGCACGGCTCTTCGAGCGTGGTCTCGGGCCAGGGGTGGTGCGCGCCGTGCTGCAACTCGCAGGTGACTGGAGCGGCGCCGCCTTGGATCTCGGCTGCGGTGGCGGGGCGTTGCTCGCCGGCTTGCACGACCAAGGGGCGCGCGCCCCGCGCCATCTGCATGGGGTCGATCTGTCGGACGCCGCCGTGCGTCTGGCCGCCCGCCGCCGGGTCGCGGCCATCTTCGTGGCCAACGCCGATCGGCGCTTGCCGTTCCTCGAGTCCACGCTCGACCTCGCCACCAGCATCGACGCGCGCCGCCCGCGCGACGAGTTGGCGCGCGTCTTGAAGCCCGGTGGGGCCTTGATCGTCGCCGTGCCGGCGCCGGACGACCTGCTCGAGTTGCGCGCGGCCGTGCTAGGACGAGGGGACGCCCTGCCGGGCGGGGATGGGGTCGTGGCCGAACTGGCTCCGCGCTTCCACATGGTCGAGCGAGCCCGCGTCGAGGAGGGGCTGACCTTGGACGCGGCTGGACTGGCCGACTTGGCCAGTTCCACCTATCGCCTTGCGCGCCTGCGCGAGCGCCAGCGGCTGCAGGCCCTGCCAGCCACCCAAGTCTGGTCGCGCCACGACGTGCTGCGCTTCGAGCTTGCCCCGACGGGCTGAAGTCCCATCGCACGGCGCGGATCCGGGCCCGAAGGCCCAGCGACGAGCGAACTCGGATCGCGTAGGCTGTAAGCCACGACGCATCCGGGTCGTCGCTCCGACGCCCCGCTCGCGCCGCGGAACAAGAACCATGAAGCCCATGAACGCCTTGCGCGCGGCCCTCGCCGTGCTGCTCCTCGCCGCGACCACGTTCGCGCAGCGCGGAGTCGGGGCGCCCATGCCGGAGCTCGCCTTCGAGGGATTCAGCCAGACCAAGGCCAAGTCCCTCGACGATCTCGCCGGCCGGGCGGTCCTGATCGAAATCTTCGCCTATTGGTGAGGCCCTTGCGGGGGCCAGGTCCCGCACCTCAATTCGCTCCAAGAGCGATATGGGGACAAGGGCCTGACCGTCCTCGGCGTGACCGGGGAAGGGGTGAAGGAGACGGAGAAGTGGATCGCCGACAAGGGCGCCAAGTACCCGTATGCGTACGACAAGGGCATGAAGGTCATGACGGCCTTCGGCCTCAACGCCTATCCGAGCGTCGTGCTGATCGGCGCCGATGGCGTCGTGCTGCACGCCGGATCGGCCGGCGGAGCGACCGACAAGCTGATCGAGAAGGCGCTCGTGGGCGCGTTGCCCAAGCCGCTCTACGAGTGGCCCTCGTCGGCCGGTGCCGCCAAGTCCGCCTTCGTCAAGCGCAAGTACGCGGACGCCATCGCTGCCGCGGGCAAGGTGCCTGAAGCCGATGGCGGTCCCGCCATCAAGACGGCGCTCGAGGCCTTGGTGAAGAGCCGCGTCGAGTCGGTCAAGGCGGCGCGGCAGGCCGGGGACTACCTCACCGCCATCGACGGCTCGCGCGAACTCGTCAAGCAACTGGCGGGCTTGCCCGAGCAGGCCGAGGTGAAGGTCGTCTCCGACGAGCTGGCCAAGGACGAGGCGGCCCAGACCGTGGCGAGGGCCCAGAAGAAGGTGCGCGACATGCGAGGCCAGCGCCTCGGCAAGTCCAAGGAGCGCGAGAAGGCCATGGAGGATTTGCAGAAGATCGCCAAGGACCATCCCGGCACCAAGGCGGCCGAGGAGGCCCAGGCCTTCATGGCCGAACTGCGCCAACGCAAGTCCTGAGTCGCGCGGCCGCGGCCGTGCGCGAGGCGCGAAGCGCCATCCAGCCGCCCCTGCCGGTCGCACCGGTGGGGGCGGCGGTCTTTTGGGCGCGAGTCGAGCCGCGCTCCAGCACGGGCAGGCATCGCTTGGAGGATGCATCTCGACGGATCCAAGCAGGCGCGCGTCCGACGCCGCAGTGCGGTGCTGGATGGGAATTGACGGTATTCGCGCGAGGAACGGCGGGAGGAGGCGCTTGGAAGGTGGGCGCGCACGCCGCGATTTCGCGTCGGCCGTCCGTCCCCTCCCACCATGAAGATCCAGCACCTGATCCTCGTCGTCGTCGGACTGGCCGTGGGCCTCGCCCAGGCGGCGGTCGCCCAGCGCCAGTGCCTCCCGCTCGAGCCGCGCCTCGCGGCCCTGCACGCTCCTCAGGGTGGCGCCCAACAGGCCTTCCTCGGCCGCGCCATGCTGATCAAGGCGATCCACCCGGATCGCGACTTGGATCTCGTGAGCTACGCCAACTGGGCCCTCGAGGTCACGACCGAGGTCTGCCGGCGCTGCGAGAAGCAAGCTGCGCGTCTGGAGGAGCTGCGGGCGGACCACGCGGATGCCGGCCTCGATGTCTTGTGCATCACCGGCGACCGCGAACAACCGGCCAAGCGCTGGATGAAGGACAATCGCGTCAAGGCCGCGTGGGCCTTGGACCAGCACGGCGACCTGCTCGATGTGGTCGATCCGCGGAACTGCTGCGAGGCCGTGCTGGCCGACGCCAACGGTCGCATCGTCTGGCGCGGGGATGTGCTGCGCCTCGAAGGCAAGGTGCTCGAAACGGCCCTCGCCGAGGCCTTCGCGGAGTCGATGCAGCGCTGGCAAGGCGGTCTCGACGCCGTCCGCCAGGCGTTGCGTCGCGGCGAGTGGACCAAGGCGCTCGAGCGTGCGCGCGCCATGGACGACGCCGTCGGGCTCGCGGGCAAGATCGAGCGCCAACTGGCGGGCAAGCTCGAGCTGTTCGAGCGCGCCGCCAAGGAGGGCGACTGGCTGGCCGTGCAGCTGCGCGGCGAGGAGTTGCAGAAGGCCCTGCTCGGCGACGCGCGTCGGAAGCTGGTCCTCGAGGCGCTGGCCGGACTGAAGGTCGATCGCGAGGCGCAAGGCGTGCTCAAGGCGCAGCGTCAAGTGCGCGAGACGCGCGCCATGCAGCTGACGCGCACCCGCGAGCGCGCCACCGCCAAGGCGCGCATGGAGGCGATCTGCGAGGCGCAGGTCGGCACCGTCGCCGCGCAGGATGCGCAGATGCTCCTGGTGCGCATCGCTCGCCTCGAGACCGAGGCGCGCGCCATGCGTTGAGTGCGGCGCGGGCGGCGCGCGTCGAAGACGAAGGGCGGCGGGTCGCGGGGACGCGGCCCGCCGCTCGCTTCGTCACGCTCGAGTCCGTGGAGGCGCTACCATCACCCGCCCCGACGGGCCGTGGTGGCTCGCGGCGAGGCAACCACGATGCTCATCCCCCTGCTACTGGCCACATCCGCGGCGCAAGCCGGCTCCACGCATCCCTTCTCCGTGCACGACATGTTGGCCATGGACCGCGTGTCGGATCTGGTCGTCTCCAAGGACGGCTCGCTGGCGCTCTACAACCTGCGCAGCACCGACCTCGAGAAGAACCGCGGCACGAGCGACCTGTGGCTCGTGCCCGTCGCCGGTGGCGAACCGCGGCGCTTGACGAGCCTGCCGGGCTCCGAGAGCGGCGGACGCTTCGCGCACGACGGCAAGAGCGTGCTGTTCCTCTCGCGCGAATCGGGGAAGAGCCAAGTCTGGAGCGTGCCGCTCGAGGGCGGCGCGCCGCGCCAAGTGACCGACGAGCCGCTGGAGGTCGAGGGCTTCCTGCCGTTCCCCGGCGACGCGCGGTTGCTGCTCGCCATGGAGGTCTGGCCGCGGCACGCCGGCGCGGATTCGCTGCAGCAGAGCGTCGCGGAGGACGAACGCGTCGCCAAGCAACGCGGCTCGGGCCGGTTGTACGACACGCTGCTCTTCCGCCACTGGGACTCGTGGGAGGATGGTCGCCGCTCGCACCTCTTCCTGTGGGAGCAGGGCAAGCCCACGCGCGACATCGTCCCCGGCTTCGATGGCGACGTGCCGACCAAGCCCTTCGGCGGCATGGAGGAAGTCTCCATCAAGCCCGATGGTTCCGAGGTCGTCTTCGCGAGCATGTACTACACGGGCGACGCGGCCTGGGCCTACGACACGAACCTGTTCCGTGTACGCCTCGCCGAGATCGGCGTGATCCAGACGCTGACCGAGTCCAATCCGGCTTGGGACGGCAACCCGGCGCACTCGCCCGATGGTGCGCGTCTGGCGTACTTGCGCATGCGGCGTCCCGGCTACGAATCGGATCGGCGCGCCATCGCGGTCGTCGACGCGAAGACCTTCGAAGGCCGCGAGATCACGCTCGACTGGGATCGCTCGCCGGACGAGATCGCCTGGTCGAGCGACGGCAAGTCGATCTGGTGCTCGGCCGACGACATGGGCCACAAGAGCATCTTCCAAGTCGACGCCGAGACCGGCGCCGTGCGGCGCGTGCTGTCGAAGGGATCGAACGCCGCGCCGCGCGTGGCGGGCGCGCGGCTCGTGCATTTGCACGACAACCTCAAGTCGCCGGTCGAGGTGCGCAGCTGCGACTTCTCGGGCGGCGACCTGCGGATGCTCTCGGCGCACAACGCGAAGCAGCTCGCCGCGACGCGCATGGGCGACTACCAGCAGTTCACCTTCCTCGGCCACAGGAACGCGCCCGTGCACGCCTTCCTCGTCAAGCCGGTCGACTTCGATGCGAAGAAGTCCTACCCGGTGGCCTACTTGATCCATGGTGGACCGCAGGGCAGCTTCGGCGACCACTTCCACTACCGCTGGAACCCGCAGGCGTACGCGGGCGCGGGCTTCGCCGCCGTGATGGTCGACTTCCACGGTTCGACCGGCTACGGGCAGACCTTCACCGACGCGATCAACGGCGATTGGGGCGGCGCGCCCTACGAGGATCTGATGAAGGGCCTCGACGCGGCGCTCGAGCAGTTCCCGTTCCTCGACGGAGATCGCTGCGTGGCGTTGGGCGCGAG
>SXXH01000211.1 GCA_005789645.1 Planctomycetia bacterium | reverse complement strand
TGCCCGAACTGGTGGCCGGCATAGGCCTGGGCGATCGGCTTGGCTCCGGGTGGAAGCTCCTGCCCGGAGAAGAGCCGCGCCATTCGTTCCTCGGACTCGCCGGCCAAGTCGAGGCCCAGCTCGCCGGCCAAGGGCTCGTTGAAGGCCACGACGCGCGGCGCGCGGAACGCCGCCGGCGTGGCGCGTTCGTGGAAGGCGTCGGGCAGTTGCGCGTAGCTGGACTCGAGTCGCCACATGGAGCGAGGCATTCTAGTCCGCGCGCCGCGGACTACGACCTTCCGCCCCGCGCCTTGCCCGCTCGTCCGGCGCGCGCGCGCTCCATGGCGAGGTTCTCGAGGCAGCGCGCGGCCAGCGCGGTCCAGCCCGTCTGGTGGCTCGCGCCGAGGCCCTTGCCTGTGTCGCCATGGAAGTACTCGTGGAACAGCACGAGGTCCTTCCAGCCGGGACTGCGCGCGTAGCGCTGGTCGTCGCCGTGGCACGGCCGCCTGCCGTCGGGTCCGGGCAGGAACAGGCTCGCCAGCCGTCGTTCGATCTCGTACGAAGCTTCGCGCAGGTCGACGCGTCGTCCCGAGCCCTTGCCGATCTCCACCGTCGCGCTCGGTCCGTAGTGGTGGTGGTAGCGCCGCAGCGACTCGGCGAGCAGGTAGTTCAACGGGAACCACACCGGACCGCGCCAATTCGAGTTGCCCCCGAAGATGCGGTGCTTCGTCTCGGCCGGCTCGTACTCGGCGCGGAAGTCCTCGCCGGCGATGCGCAACGAGAAAGGCGCCTTTTCGTGGGCTTTGGACAGCGAGCGCACGCCGTGCGGCGAGAGCAGCTCGGACTCGTCGAAGACGCGCTCGAGCACGCGCAGCAGCCGTTGCCGCGAGGGGATCGCCAGCAATCCGCGCCCGGTCGCGGGATCGCGCTCGAAGTACGAGATGCCCTCGGCGAGGTCGCGTCGATTGGCGAGGAACCACTCGATGCGCTTGCGCATGCGCGGCAGCCGCGCGACCGAGGCTTCGTCGACCACGGCGCAGGCGATCAACGGCACGAGCCCGACCATCGACCGCACGCGCAACGGCACGGGCCGTCCGTCGAGCAGCATGACGTCGTGGTAGTAGCCGTCGTGTTCGTCCCACAGGCCCTTGCCGCCGAGCTTGTTCATCGCGTCGCAGATGCCGACGAAGTGCTCGAAGAACTTGCTGGCGACATCCTCGTAGGCGTCGTCCTCCTGCGCCAGCTCGACCGCCATGCCCAGCATGTTCAGGCAGAAGAACGCCATCCAAGCGGTGCCGTCGGCCTGCATCAGTTGTCCGCCGCCGGGCAACGGACGCGAGCGATCGAAGATCCCGATGTTGTCGAGCCCGAGGAAGCCGCCAGAGAAGATGTTGCGGCCATCCGGGTCCTTGCGGTTGACCCACCAAGTGAAGTTCAGCAGCAGCTTGTGGAAGGCGCGCGCCAGGAACTTGCGGTCGCGCTTGCCGCGCGCCGCGGTGCTCTTGTACACGCGCCAACAAGCCCACGCGTGCACCGGCGGGTTCACGTCGGCGAACTGGAACTCGTAGGCCGGCAGCGCGCCGTTGGGCGCCATGTACCACTCGCGCAGGAACAACAAGAGCTGGTCCTTGGCGAACTGCGGATCGACGCGCGCCATGGCGACCATGTGGAAGGCGCTGTCCCAGGCGGCGAACCACGGGTACTCCCACGTGTCGGGCATCGACAACACGTCGCGCGCGTGGAAGTGGCGCCACTCGTGGTTGCGGCCGGTCTTGCGGGCCTCCGGCGGGCGCGGCTGGGCCTCGTCGCCCTGCAACCAGGCATCGACGGCGTAGTGGTAGAACTGCTTCGACCACAAGAGGCCGGCGTAGGCCTGGCGCGCGACCAACCGCTCCTCGGGGGCGAGCGGCGCGTGCTCGAGCGCATCGTAGTAGGCGTCGTGTTCCTGCTTGCGGGCGGCGAAGGCGCGACGAAAGCTCGGGCCGAAGCGTGCGCGTGGCGCGTCCTCTGTCGGCCGCAGGCGCAGGCGCAGCTCGCGCGACTCGCCGCCCTCCAGTTCGATCACGAGGTGGAAGGCCGCCTTGGTGCCGTGCTCGGCCGGATTGACCACGCCCGCGCGCCCCTCGACCACGTGCTCGTGGAAGGCGTCCTTGACGAACGGAGCGGCGTTCTCCGCTTGGTGCAGCTTGCGCGCGTTCGTCTCGTTCTCGGTGAAGAGCAGCGCGAGGCGCGCGCCGGGCGCCTCGTCGAGCGACAACTCGTAGCGCCCGAGCGTCGGCTCGTCGAGGCGGATGCGCCGTTCGCCCTCGCGCTTGAGGCGCGGCCGCGCATCGCAGCCCTCTTCGCGGCAACCCCACGACCAGGTGTTGCGGAACCACACCGTCGGCAGGAGGTGCAGCATGGCGCGTTCGCGCCCGCGGTTCGTGGCGACGATGCGCACCAAGGTGTCGTCCGGCCCGGCCTTGGCGTAGCAAACCTCGATGTCGAAGTAGCGGTCGTCGGAGTACACGCCGGTATCGGCCAGCTCGTACTCGGGCTCGCCCTTGGTCCGCCGTCGGTTGGTGGCGCGCAGATCCTCGTAGGGGAACGCGTCCTGCGGATACTTGTACAAGGCCTTGCACCACGAGTGCGTCGGTGTCGACTCGAGGAAGTAGTACTCCTCCTTCACGTCCTCGCCGTGGTTGCCTTCGTGGTGGACGAGGCCGAACAGGCGCTCCTTGAGGAACGGATCGCGGCCGTTCCACAAGGCGATGGAGAAGCAGATGCGGCACTGCCGGTCGGTCCAGCCGAGCAATCCGTCCTCGCCCCAGCGGTAGGCGCGGCTGCGGGCGTCTTCGTGCGTGAAGTACGACCAGCAGTCGCCGTCCTCCGAATAGTCCTCGCGCACCGTGCCCCACTGCCGCGCGGCCAGATAGGGGCCGAAGCGCTTCCAGTTGGCCTCGCGCGCCGCGTCGGCCGCCAGCCGTCGCGCTTCGGGGTTGGTGCTGCGTGCCATGCGTGCGCCCACTCTAGCTCGCGGCCACGCTGGAACGACGCGATGGATGGCTGGAGTCGCGCGCTATGCTCCGCGCATGAGCTTCGTCGACTCCAAGGGCGCGGTCCGCTTCGCCGCGGACAAGATGCAGAAGGTCAACCTGTTCGAGACGGCGCACATGTTCTGCGACGTCTACTGCCTCGAACCCGGGCAGGCGCAGAAGACCCACGCGCACGCCGACGCGACCAAGTTCTACTTCGTGCTCGAAGGCCGCGTCCGCGCCACCTTGGGTTCCGAGACGCGCGAGATCGGCCCGGGCGAGCTGTGCTGGTCGGCGCCCGGCGAGCCGCACGGCGTGGAGAACGCCTCGGATGCGCGCGCGGTGCTGCTGGTGGCGATGGGGCCGAACCCCAATCGCTGACTCGCGCGCCTCACTGCGCGAGGCCACGGCGCGTGGCGAGGTAGATGGCGAAGCTGCCGAGCCAGTGCGAGCCCTCGTAGGGCGCTTCCAGCACGGCGGCGAGCCCCGCCGCGCGGTGTTCGCGCGCGGCGCGGCGCAATGCGGGCAAGCGTGGATCGTCCTTGGCGAGCGCAGCGGCGACACCTTCGAGCATCCACGCCCGGCTCAAGTTGAGCCCGTCGAGGTGGGCCAGCTTGCCATCGGCCTTGTCGGTGACGATCGCGGGGTCCAGCCAAGCCGTCTCGGCCTCGCGGGGGATGTCCGGCAGCGCCTGCCGCAACCACGCCGCGTACTCGTCCTGTGGCAGCACGCGCCGCATCAGGTCGGCCACGGCCAGTCCCGGCGACAAGAAATCTTGACCAGAGGGTTCGAAGCGCAGCGGCCAGGCTCGATCGCCCATGTGGTGCGCCCGCGCCCGATCGTCGACCAGCGCCACGAAATCCTTGTCGCCCGCCACCACGGCCCAGTCGCGCGCCAACCCCAGCGCGAAGGCCGACTGGCTGTGCTCTCCCGTGCGGATCGGATGCGACAACTTGGGCAGCCACTCGCGCAGGCGCAGGGCGCAGGCCGACTCCAGCGGCTCCAAGGCTGCCGACCAAGCGCGCGCGTCGGGGTCGTCCCACTGCCGCAGCTCGGCCGCCAACTGCAGGAGCCACGCCAAGCCGTAGGGCCGCTCGAAGGTCGCGCGCCCCGGCGCCGACAGGTAGGCGACCTCGGCGGCGATGTTCGCGTTCGACAGGCTCCGGCCCAACGCGGCGCGAATCTCGCTCGCGCCTTCGACCATCGGCCAGGTGCGCAGCACGCGCGCCAGCATCCAATGCCCGTGCACGGCCGAGTGCCAGTCGAAGCAGCCATGGAAGGCCGGCGTCAACTTGCTCGGCGGCGCGACATCGTCCTTCGAGTTGAGCACATGCGCGATCTTGTTGGGGTACTCCTTGTGGACGCAGCCGAGCGCCAAGCGCGCATAGGGCGCCACCGTGCGCGCGTCGAGTTCGAGCCTTTCCTCCTTCGACGCGCCGCGCGAGGCGTCTCCCTGGGCGAAGAGCGCCGCTCCGACCATCGCCAAGGTGCACAGCATGGCGCGATTCCAGCACAGCGGCGCCCGCGTCGGAAGCCGGGCGAGCGACCGCTCGAGCGCCGCCGCGCGCAAAAACAGCGGATTCGAGGTGATGTCGGCCTTGCCCGCGCGCTTGCAAGCCCAGAGTGGGCGGCACCGGCCAGCCCCTCGGACCCTCGAACCCCGTTGGGATGCTCCCCATGCGCCTCTCGCAGGCCTTCCAGCTCGCTTCCTTGTTGCTCCTCCCGCTCTGCGCCAGCGGTTGCGGGGAGGCATCCGAAGCGCGCATCCCGGCCGCCGCCGAGGCCGAAGTCCACGCCACCGCCCTCGAGCGGTGGGTCCATCCGAGCGGCTTGGTGTCCTTCGTCCTGCCCGCGGGTTGGACGGTGGCCAAGGCGACCAACTCGCTCGTCGCCATCGACCCGGCCGTGTCGTCCGAGCCGGGCTTCGTGGGTTCGATCAGCATCGCCTTCGCCCAGCTGGCGCCAGACGAGCAGGGCTTGCCGCTGGAAGGCCTGCATGCGGTCTACGAGCGCGGCTTGATGGCCTCCCTGCCCAAGCAAGGCATCGCCATCCTCGGCCGCGAAGGTGATGCCGAGGTCGTGGGTCCTGATGCGATCCGCGGCCGTTGGAAGGCTGGTTCCGAGCTTGGGCCGCTGCTGTTGGACACGGTCGTCCACGCCAAGGATGGCTGCTACGCGACGATCGACCTGATGTGTCTCGAGTCCGCGCGTTCGCGCTTCGCCTCGGGCATGGACGTCTTGGCCCGAGGGCTGGCGTTGGACCCGGCGGCTATCCGGCGCGTCGCGCTCGAGGCACGGCCTTCCACTCCCGACATCTGCGCGGACTACGAGCTGGCGCAGGCCGTGTGGCAAGCCGAGGAGGAGCGTTACAGCGCGGAGATCGAATACTGGCAGCGGATGCAGGGCAACTTCCCGGGCAACGACCTGCCCATGCCCGCGGACAAGGACATGCAGCTCTACATGCGCGCCGAGAACCTGCGCCTGCGTTGCGCGGCGGCACGCCAGGCCGCCGGCGATCGCTAGCGCGAGGCGCGCGGGACTGGCGGCGCCGGGCGCGAAGCGGGCTTGCCCGCTAGGATGCGTTGGTGCCCCAGTTCCTCCTTGCCTGCGTCGCCAGCTTGTCCGCCGCGGCGGATCCTCCGGTCGTCCATTGGATCGACGCGCTCGACGAGGCTGGTCGCGCCGTGGTCGCGCGGCCGCAGGGCGAGCGGGACGCGGAGCGCGCGGCGCGATGGCGCGAGTTCGCGCGAGCTTGGCCGGTGGCGGCGGATTGGCTGCTGCAGGACCTGGGCGTCGACGCGGCCGGCATCCTCGAGCCCGAACGTCGGCTCGAACTCGCGCGCCGCGCGGCGGCGAGCGCGGGCGCATCGATCACGCGCGACGACGCGGTGGCCGCATTGCGCGACTACGAGTCGGCGGCCTTGGCGCGGCGCGAACGGCGCGTCGGAGCCGCCTTGGCGGAGTGGGGTCCGATCGCCTTCACCGAAGGCCACACGGTGCACATGAGCTTCATCGGCTACACCGAAGGCCTGAGCGACGCGCGCGCCGAGCGCTTCTTCAAGCCGGGCGCGCGCCTCGCCGTGCTGGAGTTCGCGTCGGGGTCCACCCGCGCCACGCGTCGCGTGCTGCTCGACGATCCGCACGGGATGTTGCGCGACGTCGACCTCTCGTTCGATCGCGAGGAGCTTGTCTTCGCCTGGAAGCGCTCCGACCGCCTCGACGACTACCACATCCACGAGCTGCGGCTGGCCGACGGCACCGTGCGGCAACTGACCAGCGGCCTCGGCCGCGCGGATTACGAACCCGCCTGCCTGCCCGATGGCGACATCGTGTTCACCTCGACGCGCCCGGAGCAGAGCGTGCCGTGCTGGTGGACGGAGATCAGCAACCTGTACCGCATGGATCGCGATGGACGGTACATGCGACGCCTCGCGGTGGATCAGGTTCACGCGCTGCATCCAGCGCTGCTCTCCGACGGACGACTCGCCTACACGCGTTGGGACTACAGCGACCGCGGCCAGAACTACCCGCACCCGGTCTTCACGATGAGGCCGGATGGGCAGGACCAGCGCGTGCACTACGGCGGCAACTCCTGGTTCCCGACATCGCTGCTGCACACGCGCGGCGTGCCTGGTTCGAACAAGACCATGTCCATCGCCGCGGGACACCACACCTTGCAGCAAGGCAAGCTCGTGGTGCTCGACACCGACAAGGGACGCGACGAAGGGGTCGGCATGGAGTTCATCGCGCCGCGCCGGGAGGTGCCTTACGAGCGCGTCGATGTCGCCATGCAGGACGGCGAGCTCTTCCGGTATCCGTTCCCCTTGTCGGAGACGCAGCTCTACGTCAGCTATCGGCCCGCCTTCGGCATGGAGCGCTTCGGCTTGTACTGGATGAACGCCGATGGCGAGCGGGAGTTGCTGCACGCCGACCCGGAACTGGATGTCGCGCGCATGGTGCCCTTGGGCAGGAAACCGCCGGCGCGGACGATCGCCGACACGGTCGACTACGAGCGTGGCGCGGGCGTCTACTACGTGCACGATGTGTACCGTGGCAAGGGCCTCGAAGGCGTGCCGCGCGGCGCGGCCAAGTCGATCCGCGTGGTCGAGCTCGACTACCGAGCCGCGGGCGTCGGCCAGACCTACAACCACGGCGAGGGCGGCGGTTCGTTGAACAGCGCGCCGGTGGCGGTGGGCAACGGAACCTGGGACGTGAAGCGCATCCTCGGCGACGCCGACATCCACGCCGATGGTTCGGCGCTGTTCGAGGTGCCGGCGATGGCCTCGATCTACCTGCAGGTGCTCGACGAGCGCGGCCGCGCCATCCAAACCACGCGCAGTTGGGACACGCTGCGCCCCGGCGAGCAGAAGGGCTGCGTCGGTTGCCACGAGAAGCAGGACGCCAACGCGCATCCCTTCGCGGACGACGGAACGCTGGCGTGGAAGCATGGCGTGCAACAGTTGCGTCCGTTCCAAGGACCGCCGCGCGGCTTCAGCTTCGCGCGCGAGGTGCAGCCGATCCTCGACGCCAAATGCGTGGGCTGCCACGATGGATCCAAGCCCGAGGCGATGGACCTGCGCGGCACGCCGATCGACGACGGCAACATCAACAAGCGTCGTTGGACGCGTTCGTACCTGAATCTCGTCGAGGCGCGTCGCGGCGACGATGGCAATTGGCACGCCGAACCCGAGTCGGGGCTCGTCAGTTGGATCAGCAAGATGTCGCGGCCCACTGAATTGCCGCCGTACTTTGCTGGATCCGCGCGCAGCGGACTGCTGGCGCTGCTCGACGCGGGACACCACGGTGCGCGCCTCGACGCAGACGAGGAGCGTCGCCTCGCCGCGTGGATGGATCTGCTCGTGCCCTTCTCGGGCGACTACTGGGAGGGCAACGCCTGGAGCGACCACGAGAAGGCGTACTACCGCTACTACGAAGCCAAGCGCGAGCACGGTGCGCGCGAGGAGCAGGCGCGCATCGCAGCCTACATGGCCGCGAGGGCCGGCAAGGCTGCGGCGGCGGAGCTCCCCGCGGCGCCCAGATGGACGACGGCGCGCTACCGCGAGGTGCTGGGCGAGACGAGCCTCGTGCGCGAGGACGGACGCTGGCGACTTCCCGGCGGCCCGACGCGTGCGTGGACCGACCAGCTGTGGTTGGCGAACGCCGGTGGCGACGCGTCGCGCGACTGCGTCGCGCGCGTGCTCGACGCCGATGGGGGCGAATTGGCGCGTGTGAACTTGCCTGCCGATGGCGCCGCGGCGCACGCGCACCTGGGGCGGGCGTCGCGCGCCGCCGAGCTGCGCTTCGAACTCGAAGGCTCCGGGCACACTCCACGTCTCGTGCGCGCGTTGGGCGTCGAGCACGGCGATGTGCCGCGCATCGACGGATTCCACCCGCATCTCGGGGGCGAGTAGTCCCGTCCTGTCGCCGGTGGATCAGCGCGCCGAGTCGTCCGCACTCGCGGCGGCGCGCGACAGTCGGTCGCGCAGCGCGTCCCACTCGACGCCCGGCGGCGGCGATTCGACCACGATCAACGCGGGCGCGCGCGCGTCGAGCTCGCGCAGCGCGGCGTACAAGCGCCGCGCGTACAGGCGCGGATCGAGCGGCATGACGAGGATCCGCGCCGCCTCGCCCAGCTCGCGCGCGCTCGCCTCGAAGACCAACGCGGCAGGCGGTTGCGCGGCGCTTGCCTTCGACAAACGCGCGCGCAGGGCGCCGGCGTCCCCATGCGGCGCCAGCACGAGCGAGGCGCGCGTCGCATAGTGCTTCCCGAGCATGCCCGGAGCCGCGCGCGGCGTGTCGCCAGCCACCTCGCTCGCCCTCGCCACCGGCACGCCGAGCACGCGCTCGAGCTCGTCGCGCGCGACGCCGCCTGGCCGCAGAAGGACGGGTCCGGGTCCGGAGACGTCGATCACGGTGCTCTCGATGCCCACGCTGCATGCTCCGCCGTCGAGCACGAGCACGTCCGCGCTGCCGAGCGACTCGACCACATGCATGGCTGTCGTCGGCGAGACTTCGTTCGAGCGATTGGCGCTCGGCGCCGCCACCGGCACCCGGGCCGCGCGCAAGAGCGCCAGCGCCAACGGATGGGCGGGCACGCGCACGCCGACCTTCTCCAAGCCCGCCACCACCGACGCGGGCACGCAAGCGCCCTTCGGCAGCACGAGCGTCAACGGCCCGGGCCAGAAGCAACGCGCCAGGAGCTCCGCGTGCGGCGTCCACTCGGCCACGACGGAGCGCGCGGCCTGCGCGTCGGCCACATGCACGATGACCGGGTTGTGCGCCGGCCTGCCCTTGGCTGCGTAGATGCGCGCCACCGCCGCCTCGTCCAGCGCGTGCGCGCCGAGCCCGTAGACCGTCTC
>SXXH01000210.1 GCA_005789645.1 Planctomycetia bacterium | reverse complement strand
GACTGCACGACGAGCCTGCTCGCTTGCGCGCCATGGAGCGCGCGGCCGACGAGCATGTGCGCGCGCGCGCCGCATGGAGTGTCGTGGCGCGCCGACAGCTCGAGGTGCTCGAGAGCCTGCCGCCCAGCACGCGTTGAAGAGGCGCACGCCTCGAAGCGAGGACGGGCCGCGTGCTGGGCCCAACGCGTCGGCCGCGCGGCCTCAGTCGTAGCGCGTGGCGAGACCCGTCTGCGCCCGCCGCACATAGTCCTTCGTGACGCGGTGCGGCTCGTCGGGGTCCAGCAGCGCCTCTTTCCACACCGCCAAGTGTCCCTGCATCGCCTCGATGCGTTCCAGCGCCGCGACGCGCGCCGCGGGCGATGGTTCTTGGTTGCCGGCGGCGGCTTGCGCGTAGGCCTGGCTCCAACGCGGCTCGAGTTGCGTCCACTCGTTCCAGTCGTTGAACGTGGCGACCATCGTCCAATCGCGCGCTCCGCGCGTGGCCGAACGCCAAGTCGTGGCAAGCGGATCGCCGCCACAGTCGCCCATGACGCGCACGCACACGGCGTTGCCGTCGAGGCCGGGGATGTTGGAGCTGCTCCAACCCGCCACCCCGGAATCGTCGAAGCCGGGCCAGGCGATGCCGATCGTGCCGCGCGACTCGTCGTCTTGCGCCGCCCACTGGCGCGAGCCGTCGTGGATCGCGTCGCAGAACCCTTGCAGCGCCTCGGCGCTGGTGCGACTCGCTTGGCCGGCGACGAACTCGCTCCAGGTCTTGTGCTGCAGGATCTCCTGCGTCACGAGGCTCCAGCGCGCCGTGGCGCGGAACGCCGCGCCGCCTTGCGGGATGTCGTCGGCCAGGAGGTGCACGCGCTCGCCGCTGCGCAGTTCGGCGCGCGCGACGAGCCCGCCCCAGTCAGCGTCGGACAAGCAACCCGAGCCGTCGCTGGAGCAGATGGCGTTGTGGAAGGCGTGAACCACGACGCCTCCATCGCGGCGCAAAGTCGCGCGCCGCGGGGCGAATTCGCGCAGCATGTCGACCAGATCGTCCTCGATGGCCTGCACGCGCGCGGCGAAGCCGCCTGCGCCCGGGATCCAACCGGCCATGTGGACCTTCGGCTCGATCATCAGGCCGATCTTCAAGTCGCCGCCGTCCGCCTCGCAGGCGTCGTACAGCGCGCGCAGCGTCTGCAAGTTGACCGGTTCGCGGCCGATGGAGATCTCGTGTTGCGCCAGACGGTGCCCGTCGAAGGTGTAGAGCACGCTGTCGAAGCCTGTGGCTGCGATCAAGCGCGCGTGCCAAGCCAGCACCTCGGGGTCGCGCGAGTCGTACGCGCCCGCCAAGGGCAGCCAGTCGCCACCGCGCAGCGTGCTGATGGCGAGGTCGCGGCGTCCGTTGGCGCGCAGGTTGTCGGGGATGTGCGACAGGGTCCACATCGTCGGTGCGCAGAACGGCGGAGTCGCCCACGCCCAAGTTCCCCAACGCGCGGCAATGTCGTTCGCCACGGGCGCCGCTTGCGGGAAACGGAACGAGCGGTAGCGTCCGACATAGCTCGCCATCGCATGGCGGCGCGACATGCCGTGCGCCGCGCCGGCTTCGCCTAGCTGCACCTCGTCGAGCTGCACCGCGCCGCGCAATTGCTTGCGTACGTCCACGACCACGCGCTCGTGGTCGAAACCGAGGCTGGCCGCGGCGGTTCGCTCCGTGGCGAGCCAGATCCAACGACCGCGCTGCGCCGCGACCGGCAGGAAGCTCGCCTGCGCCAGTACCTGCCCCATGTGGTCGGGAGTCGCGCCCGAGGCCGCGCGCACGTGCAGGTCGATGCGCACGCGCGGGTCGGGCGCGGCTGGAAGTTGCGCCGCGGGATCGATGCGCAGCCACACGCCCGCCTGCGGCTTGTCGCCGGCGCGCGGAGCGCGTTCGCTCGAGCCCAACTCGATCGATTGCGTGGCCGCGGCGCGGCCGGTGCCGAGGAAGGCCAGCCAACGCGAGCCTTGGTACGCCTCGGCGTGCGTGGCGCGCGCGGCGTTGCCGAAGAGCGTCCAGCCACCATGTCCTTCGAAGCCCGCGTCGGCGAGCGCCCATTGCTCGCGCTCGTGGTGGCCGATGCGCACATCGTCCACGCGCACGACGCCCGCTCCTTGGCAGGCGATGCGCAGCTCGAGCGACAGGCTGGTGGAGCGCACGCGTGCGTCGTGCGGCGCGACCGGCCGCGTGCGCACGGGGAGCCAGCGTCCGCGCGGCGCGTTGAGCAGCGAGTCGCTGCGCGCCAGCACGACTTCGCCGCCGGCTTCGATCGAGACGACCTCGAGTCGCGCGTCGCCGGCATGGCCGGTCTCGAGCTTGAACCAGGCCTGCGCCTCGAGCTTGATGCCTGATTGGCCCGCGCTCGGACGCGCGGCCAGGTCGAAGGCTCCGCCCAAGGCGAGGGACTGTGTCAGAGCTGCTTGACCAGCGATCTGCGCCACGAGGTGCGTGGGCCGCTCGAGGTCCGCCGCGGGCGCGAAGGTCGTGCCGCTCGTCGTCCAATGCGTCGCTCCTGACACGAAGTCGCCATTCGGCAACGCATGGCGCGTCTCGGGCGCGATGCCCGGATGCGCCACTGCCGCGAGAGAGATGGCGATGGGAGCAAGCAGTCGAAGCACGGTGGGCCCTCCCTGGCTTTGTTGGAGACGCGCCGCGCATCCGCCGGACTGCCGCACACGAGGGATGCGGCACGCGGAGTCGGCGTGCCGCTGGGCGATGGTGCGGCGAGTCCGTCAGGGATGCGCGGACGCGCCACCCCTACCATCGGGTGGCGCTGCGCGGGAGAGGAGAGCTATGTCGGCATGGTGCCGCAATTGGGCCATCCTGGCAAGCGGCTCTATGGCGATGGGATCTTGGTCGTTTTCGAGAGCGTGCGACGGGGCTGTCCCAGACTGGCTCTGTGGCGCTCGCGTCCGGCCGCCGACGTCGAACAAGCCTCACGCCAATAGCATCAGCAGAGCCGCACCTGCCGCGAACACAGCGGGCAGGACGAGGCGTGCGACGACGCCTGGCGTGCTCGGTTCCTGCCATTGCAGCTCGTCAACCACGATCCGCGCGCGACAGGGCAAGTCCGACACGAGGAAGCAGTCGCGGCGCTCGTCGTCGAGGGTCAGCACGAACAAGCGCGTGCCTTGCGCGGCGTGCGTGGCGGTCATGGTCGCGAGCTCGCGCACCTCGTGCGGTTCGCCTTCGGCCGGCACGCGCAATTGGAGAGTCGTCTGCGTCGCGCGACGACCGGAGCGCCGAGCCACCGAGCCGAGCACGAGCGTCTCGACCACGCGACCGCGCTCCATCGCCGCCAGTTGGCGACGAGCCACGGCACGCGCCATGAACACGAGCCCGAGGCCGATCGTAGGGAACAACAACACGAACAAGGCCATGGGCGACAGCGGAGCGCTGCGTTGGCCAACCAGCACGGAGCGATCGGGGTCGGCGACGAGGTGCTCGACGCGCGCGCGCGAGCCCGCCTCGAGGCCTCTCGGTGTCGAGTATGAAGTGCCGCGGCGCACGACGCCGCGCGGGTCGGTCCAGTCGTAGTCGTGGCGCAGGATTGGCGTGCCGCGTCTCGACTTGCCGCCGCCGATCGAATACGAGGTGGCTTCGACGGCGACGATGCGCGCTTCGGCTTCGGCCCGCTCGCCACGGAACATGATGAATGACAAGTCCGCGGCCGGGACGAAGATGGCGCAGAAGACCAGCCCGAACACGGCGAAGCCCCAGCCGAACTGCTGCAAGGCCGAGCCGAAGAGCACGGCGAGGCGGGTCGAGGTGGAGACTTCGCGCTGGACCAAGGGTGACTCAGGACAGCTTCGAGCGCAGCTCGCGCAGCAGCATCAGCGCTTCGATGGGCGTGACACGGTCGAGGTCGAGGGCCTTGATCTCGGACTCCACCTCGGAGGGGCGCGGCGCGAACAAGGAAAGTTGCTGCGCGTCGTCCTTCTTGGACTTGGCGCCGCGCGCGAGCTTGGGCGCGAGGTCCTCGGCGTCCTTCTCGACGTCGGCGAGCACTTGCCTGGCGCGCTCGAGCACGGGGCGCGGCACGCCGGCGAGGCGCGCGACGTGGATGCCCCACGAACGGTCGGTGCCGCCTTCGACGAGCTTGTGCAGGAAGACGATCTCGTCGTTCCACTCGCGCACGGCGACGTGCATGTTGCACACGCCCTTGTGGCGCTCGGCGAGGTCGACCAGCTGGTGGTAGTGCGTGGCGAACAAGCTGCGCGCGCGGATCGACTCGTGCAGGTGCTCGACGATGGCCCACGCCAAGGCGAGGCCGTCGAAGGTGCTGGTGCCGCGGCCCACCTCGTCGAGCACGACCAAGGAGCGCGGCGTGGCGTTGTTGAGGATGTTGGCGATCTCGAGCATCTCGACCATGAAGGTCGAGGCGTTGCGCGCGATGTCGTCGGCCGCGCCGATGCGCGTGAACACGCGATCGACCACGCCGATGCGCGCCTCGGCGGCGGGCACGAACGAGCCGATCTGCGCCAGGATGACGATCAGCGCGACTTGGCGGATGTAGGTCGACTTGCCCGCCATGTTGGGGCCTGTGATGATCGTCACCAGGCGGTCCGAGCGGTTGAGCTTGGCGTCGTTGGGCACGAAGCTCTCGGCGCGCGGGTTGCGCTCGACCACCGGGTGGCGGCCGTCGATGACGCGGATCGTGTCGCCGTCGTCGACGACGGGTGCGCAGTAGCGATGCTCCGCGGCGCGCTGCGCCAGCGCGGCCAGCACGTCGAGCTCCGCCACGGCGGCGGCGGTGCGCAGGATGCGCTCGAGCTCGCGCCCCGCCTCGTCGCGCAGGCGCTCGAAGATGCGGAACTCCAAGTCCTTGGCGCGCTCCTCGGCGTGCAGGACCTTGTCCTCCATCTCCTTCAATTCCGGCGTGATGTAGCGCTCGGCGTTCTTGTCGGTCTGCTTCCTGATGTAGTTTGCCGGCACGCGCTCGACCTGGCCGCGCGGCACTTCGATGAAGTAGCCGAAGACCGAGTTGAAGCCGACCTTGAGGCCGGGCATCCCGCTCTTCTCGATCTCGTCGGCCTGGAAGCGCGCCATCCAGCTCTTGGCGTCGCCGGCGATGGCGCGCAGCTCGTCGAGTTCCGCGTCGACGCCGGCGCGCACGAGCCCGCCGTCCTTGAGCGCCATCGGCGGCGCGTCGACGAGCGTGCCGCGCAGCCGCGCCACGAGTTCATCGAGCGGATCGAGGCGCGCGACCAGGTCCGCCAGGAGAGTCGCGTTGCATTGGTCGAGCTTGTCCTTCAGGATCCGCGCCTGCGCCAGCGAGTTCGCCAGCGCCACGAGATCGCGCGCGTTCGCGCGCAATGTCGCGATCTTCGCCGCGAGGCGTTCGATGTCGAGCACCGACATCAAGGCCGCGCGCGCGTCCTCGCGCAGGAACGGCGCGCCGTGGAACTCGGCCACCGCGCGTTGGCGCAGGAGGATCGGCTCGACCTCGCGCAACGGACTCGCCAACCACTCGTGCAGCAAGCGCCCGCCCATCGGCGTCAGCGTCGCGTCGAGCACCTCGATCAGGCTGCCTTCGCGCGAGCCGTCGCGCTGCGTCCGGAACAGCTCGAGGCACGAGCGCGTGGCGCGATCCAGCACGAGGTGCCGCGCGCCTTGCACGTGCTCGAGCCCCGACAGGTGCGCGCAGGCGTTCTTCTGCGTCTCCTCGAGGTAGGAGAGCAGCGCGCCCGCCGCGCCCACGCAGGCGGCCTGCGCCTCGTCGAGGCCGAAGCCCTCGAGGCTGTGCACCTTGAGCCGCGCGTGCAGCAGCCGCAGCGCGCTCTCGCGGTCGTAGTGCCAGGCCTCGCGTTCGCCCATGCGCACGCCGTGCGTGGCGCGCAGCTCGGTCGCCGCCGTCCCGCCCGCCTCGTCGAAGCGCGGCGCCACGAGGATCTCCGCTGGCGCGATGCGCGCCACTTCGTCGACGAGCTTGGCGAGCGGCACATCCGCCACGCACAACCGCCCCGTCGACACATCGGCCCACGCCAGCCCCGCGAGCTCGCCGGCCACGGCGATGCACAGGAGCCAGTTGTGCTCGCGCGCGTCGAGCGCGTTCTCCTCGGTCAAGGTGCCCGGCGTGACGATGCGCACCACCGCGCGCTCGACCAAGCCCTTGGCCTCGCGCGGATCTTGCATTTGTTCGCAGACCGCGACCTTGAAGCCCTTCTTGACGAGCCGCACGAGGTAGGCGTCCGCGTTGCGCCACGGCACCCCGGCCATGGCGATGGCGTCCTCGCCCTTCGACCGCGCCGTCAGCGTCAGGCCCAACTCGCGCGCCGCGACCTTGGCGTCCTCGTGGAACAGCTCGTAGAAGTCGCCCATGCGGAAGAACAGCAGGGCGTCCGGCGCTTCGCGCTTGGCGCGCCAGAACTGGTCCATCATCGGCGATTGGGCGCCGGAGGAACGCGGGGGGCCGTCCTTGTCCAAGTAGGTGCTGCGCATCGGCGGGGGGGCAGTATGCGGGATCCTATCCGAATTCCGCTGCTGGCCCCCTTGGCTGCTGGCCCCTTTGATTGTGCGCGACCGAAGTTGGTGCTCGGCGCAAGGACTGAAGGAGGCGGGAAATCCCGCAACTGCCGCCGGCTGAGGCCTGTTCGGGGCTCTCAGCACGGGTGGGCAGGCACGAGCGAGATCGGTCGCGCGTGAGCAATCGGCCCGTCGCGCGCGCGTTCACCCGCCACCGCGTTCTCGCGCACGCAATCCGACGAAACCGTCGCGCGCCAAGGCGCGGGTCTAGCGTGTGCCCAAGCACGGCCAGTGCACGGTCACATTGCGACCGCCCCTGACACTCGCATGTGGGTCCTCCAGAACGTGCTGCGGGAGATCGGCCCGATGACAGGGGTCTGGACAGACGCGCAGACAGACGCGGAGACAGACGCGCAGACAGACGCGGAGAGACAGGCGCAGAGACAGACGATCGATCCGACACACCCGCTTGCGTACCGGCATCCCCTGTGGCCTCTGGTGCGGATTCGCGCTCCAAGTTGCGCCCAATGAGGGGGGCCAGCATCATGACGCGGCCATGCACCTCGCCCGCCTCGCCCTGCTCTTCGCCTGCCTCCTCGCCAGCGCTTGCCAAGCTACCCGCGCCAAGTCGGCTCCCATCACCAGCGAGTCCCAACTGGCGCAGTCGCTCGTCCTGCTCGATGCCAAGTTCGAGGGCGAAGGGGCCGCACGCGTGCTCAGCTTCACGGCGCGCAACGATGGCAAGCAGGCCCTGTCCTGCACCACGCGCGTCGAGTGGTACGGACGCGATGGTGCGGCCCTGACGGGCCAAGCGGGGACCGAGGTGCAGCTCACGCTTGGCACCGGCGACAGCGCCCCGGTCCGCATCACCGGGGTGCCGGCGGCGGCCGTGTCATGGCGGCTGCGCGTGGCTGGTGACTGAACCGGTGCTGGTGACTGGAGCTGGGGCTGGTGCCTGAAATGGCCGAGCGAGGCGCGTTCGCTTGCGTCAGCGCCGCGGCTGTGGAGATCAGCCGGGCGCGTCTCGCTAGCGCGGTCGGCCACCGCAAAGCAGGCCGCGCGGCCGCAACCGCGCGCATCCCTGCCCCTCGTCGAGCCCGTCGCTGACCCCGGCGGGCTCGCCATATGGATGCGTCCGATCGCCGCGACGGGCTGGACAGCGGCGCAGCAGCGCGCGGTGCTTTTCGGAAATCTGGCAGATGTCCCGTTCGGTCTCGATCGCCGCGCGGCTCACCCGTTCGCAACCTTTCGAGAGGTTGCGCTGGGGACTCTTCTCGATGACGGCGACCCGCAGGCCCTGCGCCAGCGGGTCGTCGGCTTTTGCTGCTGGCTCTCGCTGCCGGCTTGCTCGGCTCCGCCCGGTTTCTTGCGGTCCCTGCCCATGTACTTGCGATCGCAGCACGGCGGCGTACCACGCTGCATGCCACTGCATGCCCCGCCCAGGCCGCTGTAGCTGCATTTCGGTCCCCTGCCACGGGGCATGCCCAAGCAGGGTGTGACGCTTGGATGGTCGAGCGCGCGTCTGCGCACCCGGACGCCGACACTCGGAAAAATCCTCCCGCGGCAGAGTTCGGCCCGGCCCGTCTTCCGGCTCACTCCCTTGCACTGAGGGTGCACTCCTGAGAGGGGAGTCATCTGGGGATTCGAGGTTGACTTGAGGGGGGTGAACCCGGCCGGCTCGCTGGTCGGGTTCACTCATTTTCGGCCCTTAGCCATTCGCACGTTGCAAATTATGCAATGCGGTTTTCTGTGGCGCTGGCCCAAGAGTCGCCGCCCGTTGCAAGTCGCGCCTCGACCCGCGCCTCAGGCTCGGCGCAGGGCTACCATGCCCGACCATGCGACGCGTGCTCGTCACCGGCGGAGCCGGCTTCATCGGATCCCACTTGTGCGAGGCGTTGGTCGCGGCAGGTGCGCGCGTCGTCGTGCTCGACGACCTCTCCAGCGGCCGCCAATCCAATTTGGACCTGCTCGGGGCGGGTGACTTGGGCAGCGGCCGCCCGGTCGAGTACGTCCACGGTTCGATCACCGATCCCGCGGCCTGCGCGCGCGCCGTCCAAGGCTGCGACGGGGTCTTGCACGAGGCGGCTCAGGTCAGCGTGCCCCGTTCCGTCGCCGAACCGCTCGAGAGTTACCGCATCAATGTCATGGGCACCCTGCAGGGGCTCGAGGCCGCGCGCGCGGCCGGCGTGCGGCGTTTCGTGTTCGCCGCTTCGAGTGCTGCCTACGGCGACACGCTCGAATTGCCCAAGCACGAGGACATGCGGCCGACGCCGCTCTCCCCGTACGCCAGCGGCAAGCTCGCGGGCGAGCAACTGCTCGAGGTCTACGGCCGCCTGCACGGGCTGTCGACCGTCAGCCTGCGCTACTTCAATGTCTTCGGTCCGCGCCAAGTCGACGACAGCCCCTACACCGGCGTCATCGCCATCTTCGCCCGCGCCTTGTTGGAGGGTCGCGTGCCGACGATCCATGGCGATGGCGAGCAGACGCGCGACATGACCTACATCGCCAACGTCGTGCAGGCGAACTTGGCCGCGTTGCAGCGCGACTTGCCGCCCGGCACGGTGTGCAATGTCGGGTGCGGCGAACGCGTGCGACTGCTCGACCTGTGCGCCGAGATGGCGCGTCTCGCAGGCGTCGACCGCCCGCCGCTCCACGGCCCGGAGCGCGCCGGCGACGTGAAGCACTCGCTGGCCTCGATCGAGAAGGCGCGCCGCTTGCTGGGCTACGAACCGCGCGTGTCGTGGCGCGACGGGTTGCGCCAGACGATGGACTGGTACAGGGTGCGGCTGCGTTCGTAGGCGGGCGGGGACGCGGCTGGCGCGAGTCGACTTGCTTGGGCCGATTTGAGCGGCCCCTGTGCGTTCGATGTCTTGCGTGCGACTCCTTGTCCGCGACGCACTGTCCGCGACGCACTGCCCGCGACGCCTTGCGCAATTCCCCCCCCATTGGGGGAGACGCTCCCAACCACCTGTCCGTGACACCCCGTCGCGCAGGACTTGTGTTGCTCCTCGCGCCCGCACCGGTGCTCAGGTCCGCGACCAGCCTACGTGTGCTCGGCGCGGCGCTGGCGGAGTCGAGGCCTTGCGCCCCGCGGCGCCGCCGCAACCAGCGCCCCGCGCGCCGCTTCGGGGGATCGGGCCTGGCGCGTGGCTGGCCGCGGGCCTGCCAACCCGGCGGGCGGGTCTGAACGGCTTGGGTGCGTGTTCCGCGGTCCTCCCGGCGGCTCAGCTTGCCCCCGCTCGGCGCCCTCCCTACGATTTCCGCCTTATCACGCGCCCAGACAGGTCCTCAACGGGCCCTCCGGACGCAGCAAGAGAACACCCACGCACATGGACTTCCGCAGCGAGCTCGAGGCCCTTGGCCTCAAGTCGGTCACCTACAAGTACGACCTCTCCAAGGAGGACCTCTTCCACGAGGCCATCCGGAACGACCGCGGCCGGGTCAAGAAGGACGGCCCGAGCGACGCGCAGAAGGCCTACCCGACCAAGCTCGGCGTGCGCG
>SXXH01000209.1 GCA_005789645.1 Planctomycetia bacterium | reverse complement strand
CTGCCCCGGCTTCTCGGTGATCATCGCCCGCGCCTTGGGCGCGCTCACGCCGAACGCCCGGAGGAGCGCGTACTGCACGCGGACGTCGGGCGGGTCGGTGAGGCCGATCCCCCGGAGGAGCCCGCTGAGCTGGAGGAGCGGCCCCGGCTCGAGGAGCAGCTCCATCGGCCCCCGGCGGGGCGCTCCGCGCCATTCCTGCCGGGCCACCCGGAGGCGAAGACCGGCGGCGCGCAAGGCATCGGACCGATCAGCGCCGCGCCGTGGGGCAGCGCCAGCATCCTTCCCATCTCGTGGATGTACATCGCGATGATGGGTGGCGACGGCCTCGTCAAGGCGACCGAGGTGGCGATCCTCTCCGCCAACTACGTCGCCAAGCGCCTCGCGCCGCACTACCCGATCCTCTACGCGGGCAAGGACGGCCTCGTGGCGCACGAATGCATCCTCGACTGCCGTCCGCTCAAGTCGGCCGGCGTCGAAGTCGAGGATGTGGCCCAGCGCCTGATGGACTACGGCAGCCACGCGCCGACGATGAGCTGGCCGGTGGCGGGCACCTTGATGGTCGAGCCCACCGAGAGCGAGTCGAAGGAGGAGCTCGATCGCTTCTGCGAGGCCATGATCAGGATCCGCGCGGAGGTCGCCGCCATCGAGCGCGGCGAGTTGGACAAGAAGGACAACCCGCTGAAGAACGCGCCGCACACGCAGGACATGGTGCTTTCCGGCGAATGGGCGCGTCCCTACTCGCGCGAGCAGGCGGCCTTCCCCGCCCCGTGGCTGTGGGAGCGCAAGTTCTGGCCGCACGTCGGCCGCGTGGACAACGCCTACGGCGACAAGAACCTCGTCTGCGCCTGTCCGCCGCTCGAGTCGTACTCCAACTGACGCGCGCGCACTGCGCGGACCATCGACCGCGGGCGGCATCTTCCGGAAGCGTCACGACGCCGGAAGGAGCCGCCCGCGGTGCATGGCGGCCACAGCGTTCGCGACCGGAAGGCGCTGGCGCGAGCTGCGTCGCGCCTACGCACATGTCCGTGGGCCGCTGCGTCCTTTTCGCAAGGGCATCGGCGCAGCGCATGCGTTTCCATGCGCACGACGACCATGGATCCCGCACTCGACCTGCATCGCCTGCAATTCGCCTTCACGGCGACCTTCCACTACCTGTTCCCGCAATTGACCATGGGCCTCGCGCTCCTCGTCTTCGCGATGAAGACCATGGCGCTGCGCACCGGGCAGGCGCGCTGGAACGACTCCGCGCGCTTCTGGATCCGGGTCTTCGGCGTCAACTTCGCCTTCGGCGTCGCCACCGGCATCCCGCTCGAGTTCCAGTTCGCGACGAACTGGGCGCGCTTCACCGAGGGCGCCGGCGCGGTGGTGGGCCACACGCTGGGCATGGAAGGCATGTACGCCTTCTTCCTCGAGTCGAGCTTCCTCGCCCTGCTCGTGTGGGGCGAACGACGCTTGTCGCCGCGCGCGCACTGGGGCGCCGCGCTGGCGCTGTTCGTCGGCACATGGCTCTCGGGTTGGTTCATCGTGGCGACCAACGCCTTCATGCAGCACCCGGTCGGCCACGTGGTGCTCCCCGACGGAAGCGTCGTGCTCGAGTCGTTCGGCGCGTTCCTGACGAACCCCTGGGCCTTCGTCCAGTACGCGCACACGATGGTGGGTTCGCTGGTCACCGCGAGCTTCGTCGTGGCGGCGGTGGGCGCATGGTGGGCGCTGCGTCGCGAGCACGAGGCCGTGGCGCGCACGAACCTCGCCGTGGGCACGAGCTTCGGCCTCGCCTCGGCGATCCTCGTCGCCTTCCCCACCGGCGATTGGCAAGGCAAGCTCGTCGCCGAGCATCAGCCGGCGGCGCTGGCGGCGATGGAGGGCCGCTTCGAGTCGGGCTCGCACGCCGAGCTCGTGCTGATCGGCCAACCCGACATCCGCACGGAGACGATCGACAACCCGATCGTCGTGCCGGGCATGTTGTCGTTCATCGCCTACGGCAGCTTCTCGAAGGACGTGAAGGGCCTCGCTGATTTCCCGCCCGCCGAGCGTCCGGACCAGATCGAGCTCCTGTACTACGCCTTCCACATCATGGTGGGCCTGGGGACGCTATTCATCGCGCTGATGCTCGTCGCCAACATCTGGCGTTGGCGCGGCAAGCTGCATGGATCGAGGCCGCTCTTGTGGGCCTTGCTGCTGGCGGCGCCCTTCCCCTACATCGCCAACACGGCCGGTTGGATGACCACCGAACTGGGCCGCCAACCTTGGGCCGTGCACGGCATCCTGCGCACCGCCGACGCGAGCTCGGAGCAGGTGCACGGCGGGTCGACCATGTTCACCCTGCTGGGCTTCATGGGCCTGTACCTCGTGCTGGGGATCCTGTTCCTGTTCCTCGTCGGCCGCGAGATCGCGCACGGCCCCAAGCCCGCCGTCGGCGCGGCGCATTGACCACCCGCTCGCGCGGCTGCGCGAGATGGAGACGCAGTTCGAGATGGAGACGAGCGCATGGAGATGATCTGGTTCGGCATCGTGTCGGTCATGGCCGCCCTGTGGGTGGTGCTCGACGGCTTCGACATGGGCGCTGGCGCCCTGCACCTGGTGGTGGCGCGCGAGGAGCGCGAGCGCCGTTCGGTGCTGGCCGCCATCGGCCCGTTCTGGGACGGCAACGAAGTCTGGCTGCTGGCCTTGGGCGGCGCCCTGTTCCTCGCCTTCCCGGCCGTCTTGGCGACCTCCTTCGCCGGGCTGTACATGGCGGTGTTCCTGATCACCTGGTGCCTCGTCCTGCGCGGGATCTCGCTCGAGGTGCGTTCGCATGTGGCGGGGCGCGAATGGCGCGCCTTCTTCGACGTGCTCTTCTCCCTGTCGAGCGCGTTGCTGCCGATCTTGTTCGGCGCGGCGCTGGGCAACGTGCTGCGCGGCTTCCCCATCGACTCCAGCGGCCAGTTCTCGCTCGGGTTGTTCGGCGACTTCGACCCGCGCAGCGCCTCGGGCGTGCTCGATTGGTACACGGTGCTGGTGGCCGCGATGGCGCTCGTCGCCTTGGCGCACCACGGCGCCTTGTGGTTGGCGCACAAGGCGGCCGAGCCGGTGCGCTCGCGCGCCGCGCGCCTGGCCGGCCGGGCCTGGATCGGCACCGCGTCGCTGTGGTTCGCTTGCGGGTTCGCGACGCAGCACCTGCGTCCGGACCTGATGTCGGCGGCGTGGTCGCGGCCCCTGCCGCTCGCGCTGGGCATCGTCGCCATGGCGAGCTTCGGCGCCTCGTTCGCGTTGGCGCGACGCGGACGCGCGGGCCTCGCCTTCCTGGCTTCGGCCGGGTTCCTCGTGGCGCTCCTCGCCGCCACCGCGGCGGCGGCGTGGCCGACGATGCTGCACTCGACCTTGTCGACGCGCTGGTCGCTGACCGCGCTCAACTCGGCTACGCCGGCCGAGGGACTCGCGACCGGACTCGTGTGGTGGTCGCTGGCCTTCCCCATCGCCTTGACGTGGCTCTTCTTGTTGTTGCGCTTGCACCGCGGCACGATCCAGCCCGCCGCCGATGGCGAGGGCTACTGAAGCGCGCTAGAGTCGGACGCGATGGATCCGACCGCGATGATGGTCTTGGCGCTGGCGCCCTTGTGCGTGGATGCGCAGGACGAGCGTCCGAACTCGCGCACGCCTTCGTGACCGGTTTGACCCGGCGAGGGTCGCTCCGTCCGTGGGACGGGGCAGCAAGACGGCTACTTCGTGCTGGGCGCGCGGGCCTTGCCCGGCATCGAAGCCGAGCGCGCGCGCCTGCGCGGCACGCTGGTCTACCAATGGACCAGCGCGTTCAGCCTCGGGATCGAATGGAATCCGCTGGCCGAGGAACTGAACCCGTTGGCCAATTGGCGCGTCTTCGACGAGGACGAGACGCGCCCCGCGCTGATCGTCGGGACCTCCAGCGACAGGATCGGCACCGAGGAAGGCAACAGCTGGTACGCCACGATCGCGAAGGACCTCGAGGCGTGGAGCGGCTTGCCGCTGTCCCCCTACGCGGGCGTGGCGTGGAGCGAAGCCGAGGACGAACTGCACGCCATCGGCGGCGCGTCGATCCGCCTGGGCGAACATTGGAGCAGCCTGCACATGTGGGATGGGGAGAACCTGCATCACGTGCTCGAGCGCTCCTTCGACGAGCACGTGCTCGGACTCGTGCTCGCGCAACAAGACGACGAGTGGTTCCTCGGGCTGTCCTGGTCGTGGGCTGTCGCGGCGCCTTGGGCGCGGGAATGAGCGCCACGGCTCGCGACCACGCCCGAAGGACGACGGCTCGACTGGGGCCGAACTGGACGGCGAGCTAGGCTAGGCGGATGCGCAAGGCGCGCCTCCTCGACACCTTCGAAGCCAGCCCGGTGCTCGCCATGGGCCTCGACGAGTGCCTGCTCGCGCGGGGCGGCGAGACGCCGATCCTGCGCTTCTACAGTTGGAGTCCCGACACGCTGTCCTTGGGACACTTCCAAAAGCCCTCCGACATCCCCGCGCGCGCCTCGGCCGGCGCCATCGTGCGGCGCGCCACGGGCGGCGGCGCGATCCACCACGTGGGCGAGTTGACCTTCGCGCTCGTGGCGCCTTTGTCCGATCCGCTGTACAGGCGGCCCTTGGCGGAGAGCTACGAGCTCGTGCACCAAGCCGTGGCCGCGGGCTTGGCGCGCCTCGGCGTCGTGGCGAGCCTGCGCGGCGCGGCGCGACTCTTGTCGGAGCGCGCGGGCACCGGCATGTGCTTCCACGCCTCGACGCCGCTCGACTTGTGCTGGGGTGCCCGCAAGGGCCTGGGTTCGGCCCAGCGCCGCAAGCAAGGCCGCGTCCTGCACCATGGTTCGATCAAGTTCGGCGCGAGCGCGCTCGACGAGGGGGTCGCCACCCTGCCCCTCGCGGATCCGCGCGAGCTGGCCGAGGTGCTCCTGCCGGCGCTGGAGTCCGCCCTCGAGCTGCGCTTCGAACGCGACCAGCCGACGGACGCCGAGCTGGAACTCGCTGCGCGACTAGGCGCCGCGAGCGCCTCGCGCGAGCACGTGGAGGCGCGCGAGCGATGAAGCGGCGCGCGAACTTGGTCGTGGTGCTCGCGCTGGCCGCGCTGTGCACCGGGCTGCTCGTCGTCGCGGGATGCGGCAAGCGACCCAAGCGGCCCAACGTGCTGCTGGTGACGATCGACACCTTGCGCGCCGACCGCCTCGAGCGCGAAATGCCCGGCCTCATGCGCGTCGCCGCCGAAGGCTCGCGCCTCGAGTGCGCGGTCGCGCCGCGCGCCAAGACCACGCCTTCCATCGCGACGCTGCTCTCGGGCCTGCAGCCGCACGCGCATGGCGTGCGCGACCTTGGCTCGCCGCTCGCCGACGACGTGCCGTTGCTCCAAGAAGCGCTGCGAAGTCGCGGTTGGAGGACCGGTGCCATCGTCGGCAACTGGGTGCTGAAGGACGAGCATGCTGGACTGGCGCGCGGCTTCGACTTGTGGGTCGAGGACCTGCCGCAGACGACTGGCGTGCCGCCGCACGACGCGCCGCAACGCACGGCCACTTCGCTCGTCGACGGCGCGTTGCATGCGCTGGGACTCGGGCCGCGCGCGGCCGATGGCGGACCGCGCAGCCTGTTGGCCGACGAAGGCGAGCCGTGGTTCTTGTGGTTGCACTTGATGGACCCGCATGGCGCCTACGAGCCGCCGCCGCACATGCTGGGCATCCCCCCCGCGCCGCGCTGGATCGCGGCGCGCGATCCCGCGCATCCACGCCGCCACGTGGCCGAGTACAACGCGCCATCGCGCGCGCGCGACGAGCAGGGTCGCATCGACGCCGCGCTGGTGGAGGCGCTGCACGATGGCGAAGTGCGCCACGCCGACGCCGAGTTGTCGCGTCTCTTCGACGCCCTGCGCCGCCATGGAGCGTGGAACGACACGCTCGTGCTCGTCACCGCCGACCACGGCGAGAGCTTCGGCGAGGACGACTACTGGTTCGAGCACGGACGCAACGCCTCGGAGGCGACCTTGCGCGTGCCGCTGGTCGCCAAGCTCCCGGTCGATTCGCCCTGGCGCTTCCAAGCGAGCGAGGCGCAGGGCGAGGCGGCGCTCGCGGACCTGGCGCCGACCTTGCTCGAGTGGCTGCAGTTGCCGCCCTTGGCGGGGGCGCGGCGCGGCGGCGACGCGCAGCTCGACGGCGGCGGCTCGTTGGCCTCGGACTGGTGCGCGGGCGTGGTGCCGACGCGACCGATCTTCGGCGAGAAGGTCGAGCGCACGGGACTCGCCGGCGCGGTGCAGCACAAGGTCGCGCGACTCCATCCCTGGCGCTTGGAACAACGCCTGGCGCGCGACGAAGCGGGACGCCTGCGCCTCGTGGACGAATCGCTGCACCACTTGGAGCGGGATCCCGCCTGCGAACGCGATCTGCTCGATGCTCCGCCCGCGGATGCGCCGCTCTTGGAACTGCGCGCGCTGCTCGCGGCGTGGATCGAGCGCGACGCGGGGCTCGCCGGACTCGACGCCGAACTGGAGCGCCGCCGCGATGAACTGCGCCGCAGGGATCCCGCGGCCCTGCGCGCGCTCGAAGCGCTGGGCTACTAGCGCGCGGAAACGTCGCGTCGCGCTAGCCGCGCGGCGCGAGCACGAGTTCGAGCGTGGCGCCCGGTCCGCCTTGGAGCTCGAAGCTGGCGCCGAGCAGTTGCGAGCCATCCAGCATCGCCCCCGGCAGCCATGCTTCGCGACCGACGACTTCGCCGCGCCAACCCTTGTCGATGGCCGCCGCGGCCAAGGCCGTGGCGATGTCGTCCTTGCCGGACTTCGCCGTGAAGGCGACTTGGCAGGACAGGCTCGCGACCGCGCCATCGAGTCGATCGCGGCGCAACGCGTGGACGAACAACGTGCCGGACGAACCGGGGGCGGGCACGAGCTTGACCGAGCGCGGCGCCGCCTCGGACACGGCGAGGATCGACGACAGCCCCAGCGGCAGGCGCACCTCGAGGCGCGCGCAGTGCTCGATGAAGAGCGTGCTGCAGGCTTGCACCGCAGCCGGCGCGCTCGTCGCGGCGCCGGGGAGCGGCGCGCGGATCGCGCGAATGCCAGCCGCCTCGAGCCGCGCAGCGCACAAGGCGAGCAGGTCGGCCGCGCTCGTGCCGCGCGCCGCCAAGAAGGCGAGCGTCATCGCGCGCGGATCCTTCCCGGACTCCTCCGCCACGACCGCGATCTGGCACCAGCCACCGCCTTGCTCCACCACCTCGCCCTTGACCATCAGCTGCGCAAGACCTTGCGCGCGCGCGGTCGGCACGAGGGCGACGAACAGAATGGCGAGCAGCGCCAGCAGCTTCTTCATGTCCAAGGAGGGCTCCATGGACGCTTGGACGACGCCGGCCACGGCACCTGCCCGGCCCCGCCGTCCACTATCCGCGTCCGGCCGTCAGCTTGGCCCAAGACACCACCCAGCCACAACCTACAGCTCCTCCGTCCCCACCGAGGCGTGGATCAAGGCGCGGGCGACGAGCGGCACACCACGCAGGAGCGTCGGTGAAAAGACGGCAGGCCGACGCGGCGCCGTCGAGGGCGCACGCACCAGCCTGCAGAGTGGTTTCCCGGCCTGGACTCGAACCAGAACTAACAGGACCAAAACCTGTTGTGCTACCGATTACACCACCGGGAAACGCGTGGGCGAAGAGGATACGGTGCGGAAGGTGCCGAGTCAAACGATGCTGGCCCCTCAAGTTGTGCGGAACTCGATCGACGCGACCACGAACTTGGCCGGATTTCGGTCTTTGGCCGCCACAAGCCGAGGGCTGGAGAGCGTTCATGCTCTTGGAGGCGGGCCGCAGGGCGACCCGTTTCCCGCGCCGATCACCGCGGGCGCGACCGAGTCACTCCGAGCATGACGCTTGGGTCGCCGTTGGCGGGCACACCGTCGCACCTCATGAGCCAAGCCAGCCGGCGCCATGACTCGCGCTGCGCACAAGGCGCACGCCGGGCTGCCTCGATCCCTTGGAGCTTTCCACTCGATGGAGCTTCCCACTCAACGACGATACGAGCCACGACAAGCCTTGGCGGCGATGGGCTCGCCCGGCGCGCGCGCCCGCACCATCCGCGCGCGGATAGGCCCGCAGCCGCCACTTCGAAGGCCCCGCGCAGACGTCAGGTCGCGCCTTGGCCGCCATCGCGCACAAGGAACGGGGCCAGCATCGGAACAGGCCCAAGCCCCCTAGCCGCCTCCAGCAAGAGCCACAACCCATCCCGGGTGGCGAACTCGCGCACCAAGTCCCGCCCCAGCGCCAAGTACCGACGCTCGTGCGCCCGCGCGACGCCATCCACGCACAGCCCCAGCCACACCAACCCCACCGGCTTGGCGGCGCTGCCCCCATCGGGCCCCGCGATGCCGGTGATCGACAAGGCGATGCGGGCGCCCGAGCGGCGGGCGGCTCCTTGCGCCATGGCGCAGGCGACTTCCGCGCTGACGGCGCCGTGGGCCTCGAGGATGTCGCGGGGGACGCCGAGCTCGTCGCTCTTGGACTCGTTGGAGTAGGTCGTCCAGCCGCGCAGGTAGGCGCTGCTCGCGCCGGGAACGCGAGTGACGCGCGCGGAGACCATGCCGCCCGTGCACGACTCGGCCAGCGCCAAGGTGGCGCCGCGCGCGCGCAGCTCTTCGACCAGCAAGGTCTCGAGTTCGACTTCGCCTTCGGCGTGGATCCACTCGGCGAAACGCTCGCGGAACTCGCGCACTTGCGCGCCCAGCAGCGTCCCGGCCTCCGCGTCGTCGCGACCACGGGCGCGGATCGTGGCGGTCAGGACGCCCAACGATGCGGTCACGCCGACGAGCGGATTGCGGCCGCGCGCCATCCAGTCGCCGCACAAGTCGGCGAAACGGCTCTCAGGCAGCCGCGAGAGCTTGAAGACGGCGGTGCGGGCCACGCCCAGTTCCGGCGCATGCCGCGCGAGGTGCGCGCGCACGAGGTCCAGCACCTCCCCGCGCAACATCGGCTCCAGCTCGCGCGGCGGTCCGGGCAGCGCGACGAGCAGCGCGCGTCCGCGCTCGCAAGCGAAGCCGTCGGCGGTGCCGCGTTCGTTGCGCAGTACGCGCGCGTCGCGCGGAAAGAGGGCTTGGCGCGCATTGGACTCGGAGTACTCGCGACCACGCGCGACGAACAACTCTCGCAGGCGGAGATCGACCGCCATGTCGCGCTCCAAGGTGGTCGACAGGGCGCGCGCGAAGGCGGCGCGCGTCACATCGTCGAGCGTGGGCCCCAGCCCGCCGCCCACGATGGCGACCACGCCTTCGCGCAGGCAACGCGTCAATTCGTCCACCAGCGCCTGCTCGTCGTCGCCCAGCACCACGAAGCGCTCGCACTCGAGCGAGAGCCCGGCCAACGCGCGAGCCACCAGGGCGGAGTTCGTGTCGACATGGGCTCCGCGCACGAGCTCGTCGCCGGTGGCGATGACCACGGCCTTCATGGCGTCAGGCGCGCGTCGGGTGGCGTCGCGACTTGCCGCGCCACTTGGCCAGCACGATGCCCACCTCGTACAGGATCAGCATGGGCCCGGCCATGAGCATCTGCGAGTACATGTCCGGACCGGGGGTCAGGATCGCCGCGACGAGCAGGGCCACGATCAGGAAGTGTCCGCGGTACTTGCCGTAGGTGCTCGGCTCGATGATGCCGATGGACGAGAAGAAGATCATCAGCACCGGGATCTGGAACACCGCGCCCATCGCCAGGCACATGGTCGACAGGAAGTCGAAGTAGCGATCGACGCCGACCATCGGCCGCACTTGTTCGAGCGGCAGCGTGCTGGAGAGGAAGTACATCCCGACCGACACGACGAAGTAGTAGCAGAACAGCACTCCCGCGACGAACAGCCCGACGCTGAACGGGAAGTACAAATGGACGAACTTCTTCTCGTGCGCGTACAGCCCGGCCGCGATGAACTGCCACAACTGCCACAGCACGAAGGGCGCCCCGAGGAAGAAGGCCGACCACAGCGAGACGTTGAGCGCGAAGAAGAACGAGTCTCCCACGCCGAAGCTCGCGAGGCGTTCGTCCACCGGCTCGCGCAGCACCTTGTAGTCGGGACTCGCCGGGTCGGCGCTCCTGAAATAGCGCGCGCGATCGATGTCCGGCTGCGCCGCGAGCTCCGACTCGTAGCGCACCACGAGGTCGGCGTTGATCTTGCCCACCGCCTCGCGCCACGGCCACATGACCACGCCGGTGATGCGGTCCCTGAAGCTCCACGCCACGAGGAAGCACACGAGGAGCACCAGCACGCTGCGGAAGGTGCGCTTGCGCAACTCCTCGAGGTGCGCGCCGATGCTCATGCGCGTGCTGGCGAACGGATCGTCTTCGGTGGTCGCAGCCATGCCGCAATGTGCCTCGTCCCGTAGTTTCGCACGCTGGCGAGCAGGAAGTCGAGCGCGGTCGCGCGCCGCCCGATCAAGGGTAGGCAAAAAACGACCGAGGGCGTCCGTGCTGGACGCCCTCGGCGTGGAAGATGCTTCCCATCCGGCCCGTGCGGGCCGTTGGAGGCATCAGAAGCGGAAGTAGTTGCGCAGGTCCTTCAACAGGACGACCTGGCAGCCCTGCGCGACGGCGGCCTTCACCTCGGGCATCTCGGCCGGGTTCATCGGAGTGTCGAGGGGCTGGCCCTCGGCGTCGGAGTACATCTCCGAACCGACGATCACGAAGTCGGTGTACGGATCGAGCGAGCGCTGGACCTTGACGCCCATGCCGGCCAGCAGGCCTTCGACCTTGTCCTTGGCGTAGCGGCCGGAGAAGCTGCCCACCATCAAGCAGGCGCGGTCGCCTCGCGGGTCGTACAGCGGGTTGATCAGCATGTCGCCCACCGTGGGCGGATCGAACGGGTCGGTCTGGTCCATGAACAGGACCTCGGCCATGCCGCCTTCGACCTTCGTGACTTCGCACATCGCCTTGAGGCGATCCGAACCCTTGCCGCCCGAGCGGACGGCGAAGCGCGTGCCCACCGGCAGGCGGTCGGGCGCGCCCACGTCGATCCAACCCAGCTTGAGGTTGGCCGAAACCGACAACACCTTGCCGTCGGCCGCGTTGGGTTCCTTGACGAACGGATTGAGCTTGCGGCCCATCTCCGCCATGCGACCACGCAACGACTCGGACTCGGCGGCGAACTTGCGGTTGATGTCCTCGATCGTGCGCTCGGCGGCGCGCCACTTCGAGTCGCGGTCCTTGATCTGCTCGCGCGCCTCGGCGAGTTGGCGCTCGAGGTCGGTCTTGAGGTCGCCCAGGCGCGTCTCCGCGTCTTGGGCTTGGCGGCGCAGCTCCTGCGCTTCGGTGGCGTTCTTGTCACCAAGCTCGCGGATGCTCGCTTGCAGCGTCTCGATCTCGCTGTTCTTCGAGGCGATTTGACCTTCGAACTCGGTGGCGCGGGCCTTCTGGTTCGAGTAGGCCTGCACCACGACCGGGATGGCCGCTTGGTAGGTCTTCACTTCGGAGCCGACATCCGGCACGCCTTCACGCAGGGTCTTCAAGCCATCAGTGGCGAGTTGCGCGTTGGCGCGCGAACCACCCTCCTGGAAGCCGAACACGTTGGAGATCGTGACGATGTCCTCGGAGTTCTTCTTGGTGGAGGTGGTCAGCTCGTCGACCTGCTTCTGCAGGTTGTTCTTCTGGGCAACTTGGGTCTCCAGTTCGCCGCTGGTCAGGAAGAACATCATCAGGGCGACCAGGAAGGCGACCATGACCACGATGGTCCACAGGACGCTCACCTTGGCCATGCCACGAACGGAACGATTCATCCGCGTTTCCTCAGGGGGGGACTCGTCGAGGGGACTCGTCGGGGGGGTCTCGTCGGGTGTCTCGCGCTCATGGGGAGCCGCCGGGGAGGCGACGCCCTGCCATCGAGACGACGGTCGGTTGCTTGCGAGGGTTCCTCGGCAGCGGCGCCCGCTGCGAAGGGTCGGAGTTGATACCCGAACGACGGCCGCCCTCGCAAGCGAAAAGGGCCTGCAGGGGCCGTCGTCGGGGTCGTCGGCGCAGGCAGCCCCCCGAGACCCGCCACGAGGCGGGAATCGGAGGCCAGCGCTCGCGCGGCGACTCGGCGTGCTCCTACCACTGGGGCCGGCGCGGGTAACCCCATGCCCATCGCCGGCCGGCGCTCGCTACCTTGGCACCCCATGCGAGCTTCGTTCGTGTTCGGCGTGCTGGGTGGCGTCGCCAGCGGCAAGTCCGCGGTCGCGCGCGAACTCGCCGGGCCGACGGGGGTGGTGCTGGACGCGGATCGCGAGGTCCACGCGGTACTGCGCCAACCTGCGGTGCTGGCGACACTGCGCGCGGAGCACGGTGCGGGGATCTTCGGTCCCGACGGCGAGCTCGACCGCGCCGCCTTGGCGCGCATCGTGTTCGCCGACCCGGCGGCGCGCTCGCGACTCGAGGCCTTGACCCATCCCCTCGTGCGTGCCAACTTGCGCGCTCGATTGGAGGCGGCGCGAGCGAGCGGAGTCCCGCGGATCGTGCTCGATGTGCCGCTGCTCCTCGAAAACGACGCCCAGCACGGGCTCGTGGCGGAGTGCGATGCGCTCGTGTGGGTCGAGACCGATCCTCTCGTGCGCGCGGCGCGCGCCGCCGCGACGCGCGGCTGGAGCCCGGACGAAGTCGCGCGGCGCGAAGCGGCCCAGTGGCCCGCCGACCAGAAGCGCGCCCGCGCCCGGCATGTCGTGGCGAACGACGGCACGCTCGACGATCTGCGCCGCGAAGCAGCGCGCGTGCTGGCCGCCGAAGGGCTCTCCTGAAGAGGCGAGCGCGCAAGCAACCCGCGTCCTCGCCGCCGCGACGCAACACCCCCACCCCGGCACCGCACACCATTCCATGCGCAAGCGCTTCAAGCACAAGTTCGGCCACCAGCAGCACCAGCACGACAAGGGCCCCCAGCACGACCGGGGATCCCAGCACCAAGGCGGGACAGCGGGGCAGCAGACCAAGATCCCGGCGCGCGCAGCCGCCGCGCTCGACCTCGTGCCCGTGATGCTCGAGGGTCTCCCGGCCGACCTGAACGAGGAAGAGTACGAGGCGCTCGACGATTCGATTCCTTCGCTGGGACGCAAGAAGACGCCCGAGGCGACGCTGCACGCCGACCTGCAGGCGAAGAACCTGGCCGAACTGATCGAACAGGGCGAGGAGGAAGGCGTGGACCTCTCGCGCATGCGCCTGAGGCGCGACGCGATCTTCGCCTTGGCGCAGGCGCGCCTCCTGAAGCGCGTGCCGCTCCTCGCGGACGGGGTGCTCGCCTTCCACCAAGGGCACGCGTTCCTGCGCAGCAGCGAGAACGACTACTTGCCCGCCGCCGACGACGTCCACGTCCCGCCGTCGTTGATCGAGCGCCACGCGCTCAAGCCCGGCATGACGATCCGCGGCCGCGTGCGTCCCGCGCGCGAAGGCGAGTACTACCTGTGCCTGCACGAAGTCGAGTCGATCGATTTCCACCCCCCCGAGGAGGCGCGCGGGCGCGCCCCGTTCAAGGAGCTCGTGCCGCTCTACCCCGAGAGCCGCATCCTGCTCGAGGGCGGGCCGAACAACCCGCTCGAGATGCGCATCGTCGATCTGGTCACGCCGATCGGCCGCGGCCAGCGCGGCTTGATCGTCGCTCCGCCGCGCACGGGCAAGACCGTGCTGCTGCAGATGCTCGCCAACTCGATCGTGACGAACGCGCCCGACGCGCACCTGATCATCCTGCTGGTCGACGAGCGCCCCGAGGAGGTGACCGACTTCGAACGCAGCATCCCGCGCGGCAAGCGCGAGATCGTCGCCTCGACCTTCGACGAGCCGGCCGCGCGCCACCTGCACGTGGCCGAGATGGTCATGCACAAGGCCAAGTCGCTGGTCGAGGCCGGCGAGCACGTCGTGATCCT
>SXXH01000208.1 GCA_005789645.1 Planctomycetia bacterium | reverse complement strand
GTCGTCGCGCACGGTGACGCCGCCATCTGCGCGCAGCACGACCCAGCAGTTGCGCGCATGGCCGGCCAAGGCCTCGTCCATCGAGTTGTCGACCACCTCCCAGATGAGGTGGTGGAGTCCGCGAACGTCGGTGTCGCCGATGTACATCGCGGGGCGCACGCGCACCGCCTGCAACCCTTCGAGGACCGTGATGGATTGCGCGTCGTAGGCTTGCGGTTGGATCTCGCTGGTCATGTCGTGCTTTCGCGCTTGTGGTTGGCGCCTCGAGCGCGCCTGGCGCGGGCTTGTTCAGCCCTTGCGCTTGTAGACGATCTTGTGGATGCGCTGGTCGCCCAGCAGTTGGTTGGCGGCGGCCGCGATGCCTTGGCCGGCGAAGGCGTTGAGCTCGGCGTGGTGCGCGGCGGAAGAGACCTCCACCACCGCCGTGCCGCGGGTGAACTTGACGACGCGCGCGTGGCGGCCGTACTCGGCCCCGAGCGCGGCGTGGATCGCGTCGTGGATCGCGCCTTCGCGTCCACGGCGCGCCAGTCCGCTCTCGCGCCACCAAGCTTGGACCGAGTCTCCGAGGCGGCGGAACCCCTCGCGAGGTCCCGAGCGGGCGATGAGCCAGCGCCTGCGCGCCTCCGACGAGTAGGGCTGGCGTGCCGACGTCCCGTCGTCGTTCTCCTCGCCCGCGTTCACGCCTCCACCGTGATGGGCATCACGATGTAGATGTAGTTCTCGCCAAGGGTGAACTTGCCGGGGCTGGTGCGTTCGTTGAACTCGAGCTTGACGAGCGCGCCTTCGGCGTTCTTCAAGCCCTCGAGCACGAAGTCCGGGTTGAAGGCGATCTCCGCCTGCTCGCCCTTGTAGTCCACGTCCATCCGCGCGCGCGCGCCGCCACGGCCGACCGATTGACCGGTGAGGCCCAAGTCGCCTGAGGTCAGCTTGAAGCGCACGGCACGCGCCTCGGTGCCTGTGACATTGGCGACGAGGCGCAGCTTCTGGGCCAAGGTCTCGCCATCGGCCTCGACGCGGTGCGACGACTCGCGCGGAATGACCGCCGAGTAGCGTGGAAACTCGCCGTCGATCAGGCGCGCGAAGATCTCCGCGTTCTTGGTCTTCAAGCCGACTTGGTTGCCGCCGAAATAGAGCTGCACCTGCTCGAGCGGATCCTCGATGACGCGGCAGAACAAGTGCATGCCCTTGGTCGGCACGATGGCCGGCTTTGGACGATCGACCGGGCGCAGTTCGGCTGGCGCCGAGGCCATGGCCAAGCGACGACCATCGGTGGCGACCATCTTGAGGCTTGTATCGTCGACTTCCGCCAGGACGCCGTGCATCGCATAACGCCCCGCATCGCGCGCCGCGGCGAAGGCGGTGCGCGAGACTAGCCGCGTGAAGGCTCCGCCTTGCATCGACAGCGTTTGCACATCGCCGAAGCTGGCGATCACGGGGAACTCGTCGGGGTCCATCGTGACCAGTTCGCATTGGTCCTCGCCACCTTGGATGGTGCAGGTTTGGTCCTGCGTGTAGAGGACCACCGACTCGGCGCCAAGGTCGCGCACGAAGTCGAGCGCGACACGCGAAGGCACGACCGCGATGCCTGGTTCATCCACCCTCACCACGCCGGTCTTGCCCTCCCCCGCGTCGCTGGTGACCGGGATGCGGTAACGCACCGAACATTCGAGGTCCGTACCCAGGATCTCGATGGCGTCGATCGTGGCGACGATGCACACGTTCTCGAGCACGGGCTTGGTGCTCTTGCCGGGGATGACATTGTTCACGACGGCCAAGCCGTCGCGTAGCTTTGCGCGGTCGCAGGTGATCTTCATGGTTGCATGCGGAGGAGAAGAGACTCGCAGTCATCCACAAACTCGCAGCTCTCCTTCTGGAGAGAGAAGAAGATCTAGATCTTCTTCATCTTCATCTAGGGCAGCGAGTTTCGTGGAGAACGAGCGGTGTGGCGTCCACAAGTCGTTGTGGTGGCGAGGTTCGTGGTGACGCCGTGGCGGTGGAGGAAGCAGTGGAGACGGTGGACAGTTCGTGGATGCATCGCGGGTTGTGCACGACGATCCACGAGACGCAACGACAAGCCCCATGCGGCGCGTGGAACACCGTGGACAACTTGGATGTTGTCCACAAGGAAACCACGACCACGGGAGCGTGATGCACAGCGTTTGAGCCAAGGAGCGGAGGCCTCGAAGCGCACGGATGGCAGGCGTTTTGGAGTGCCTGTGGGCACTCTCAGCGCACGGATCCAGCCAGTCAGGCCAAGGTGCGCATTCTATCTCAGACGGGAGGCTGAATACAGCGTGGGTGACCCGGAATAAGTTGCCACAAACATCGTTTTACCAATTAGTTGACGATTAGGAAATCCATCCCTAGGTAGTCATCGGACAGGCCCCAACACGGGTCAAATTCGGCTCATCGCCGAACGGCAATGGCCGCCGTGCAGCGCGTGGCGCAATGGCGGCAAGTCGACACGTGCAACGTGCTCGACACGTCCATGGCCGGATCGTGGCTTGGAGTGCGGCAATGTGCTGCGCCACAAGGCCGGATGGACCGCGCGCGACAGCTCGCGCTCAGGGCTTCAAGCCGCGCAAGCGCGACAACAGGTCCGCGACCATGTCGCCGCACTGCGGATCGCTCTTGCTCTTCGCCTCGATCTTGGTGATGGCGTGCACGACCGTGGAGTGGTCGCGTCCGCCGAAGTAGCCGCCGATGTCCTCGAGGGAGTGATTGGTCAGGCGTCGCGCGAGGAACATCGCGACTTGCCGCGGGAACGCAATGGCGTTCGTGCGCTTCTTGCCCTGCATCTCGCTGGCGCGCACGGCGAAGCGTTGCGACACGCATGCGATGATCTCCTCCATCGTCGGCTCGCCGCGCCGCGCGGCGAACACCTCGCGCAACGCTTCGCGCGCCGTCTCGACCGTCACCGGCGCGTTGACGAGGTTGCAGTGCGCCAGGACGCGCGTCACGGCGCCTTCGAGCTCGCGGATGTTGCTCTCGATGCGTTCCGCGAGCAGACGCGCCACATCGTCGTTGAACTCGCGACCACGATCGCGGCTCTTGCGCTTCAAGATCGCCATGCGCGTCTCGTAGCACGGCGGCTCGATCTCGACGACGAGGCCCCACGTGAAGCGCGACACCAGCCGCTCCTGCAGCGTCGGGATGTCCTTCGGCGGGCTGTCGGAGGACAACACGCTCTGCTTGCCCGCCTGGTAGAGCGTGTTGAAGGGGTGGAAGAACTCCTCCTGCGTGCGCTCCTGGTTGGCGAGCAGGTGGATGTCGTCGACGACCAGCACGTCCACGTTCCTGTACTTGTCGCGGAAGCGCAGCAGGTCGCTCTTCTCCAGCGCGTCGATGAAGTGGTTCACGAACGACTCGCAGGACAAGTACAGGATCCGCGCCTGCGGGTTGCGTGCGAGGATCGAGCCGCACAGGGACTGCAGCAAGTGCGTCTTGCCCAGGCCGACGGAGCCGTGCAGGAAGAACGGGTTGTAGGTCTTGCCCGGCGATTCGGCCGCACCTGCGGCCGCGGCGTGCGCGAAGCGGTTGCACGGGCCGACGACGAAGTTGTCGAAGGTGTACTTGGGGTTGAGGACGAGCTCGCCCGGCATGGCCGCCGGCGCGGCTTGCGTGGCCCTTGTGCGGGCGAGCGGCGCGGGGGCGACGAGCACCGTCTCGCGCTCTGCGTCGCGCGGACGCACGAGCTCGGCGTCGACCTCGATCTCGATTTGGCGCGGGGATCCGAACACCTCGCGGGCCGCCTCGCCCATCTCGGCGAGGTAGTTGGAGACGATCCAGTTGCGGGCGAAGTCATTCTGCACCGCGAAGGCGAGCACCTGGTCGTCGCAGCGCACCAGCGCCGAACGACGGAACCATGTCTGGAAGGCCTCGGCGCGGATGCGCGACTGCAGGGCGCGCGTGACCGTGTCCCAGGTGCGAGCCAGGTGGTCGACCCCAGCTTGCAGGGCGGGAGCGCTGGCTTGGGGCAGGGAACCGGGTTCCATCGAGTGGCGTTGGTTGGGCTGCAGGGGGGCGCTCGGTCCGCGGTGACGCGGAACGAAGCGGGGCGGTTAGCGGTGGGCGCTGCAGGGGGGCTGCTGACGCGGTGCGCGAAGGCGTGCTGCGAGAGAGGCAGGCGTCGTCGCGGAGGGGTGATTGTGACGACGCGAGCAGCACCGTCAACGAGTTCTTCACGGGCGACGCGCAACCAATGGGCGCGCGCGCGGGTTAGCGCGACGGAGAAAAAGTTCTCCGCAGGATATCCACAGCCATGTGGATATCTTCGCCGCTCGTTGCACGCCCCAGTGACAAGCGCAACGCGGCGCGTGCTTCGTCGCGCGCAAAGCCGCAGGCGAGCAACACATGCGAGGGTTCCAACGATCCGCTAGCGCACGCGGACCCGGCGCTGCACTCCAAGCCTGCGAGGTCGAGACGCGCGACGAGCGTGCGTCCATCCACACCCGGCAAGCCGAGGTTCAAGGTGTTGGGCAGGCGCTCGGGGTCATGGAGACGCGGGCCGTGGAGACGCAATCCAGGGATGCTGGCCTCCAGTAGATTCCACAGTAGGAGGCAGTTGGCCCTCATGGCCTCGGCCGCCAGTGGTTGCTCGGCTTGCGCCAGCTCCAGCGCCAAGCTCGCCGCCGCAATGCACGCAACGGGTTCGGTGCCGGGGCGCCAGCCATGTTCCTGGCCCTCGCCGTCGCCCAAGGGAACGAAGGGGGTTCCGCTGCGCACCCACAAGAGCCCCACCCCCACCGGCCCGCCGAACTTGTGGGCGCTGAACGCCGCGATGTCGGCTCCTAGGGCCCGCATGTCGCAGGGGATGCGGCCGGGGGCCTGAGCCGCGTCGACCACCAAGGTCACCTGCAACCCTGCCGATCTCAAGGCGGCCTTCACGGCCGCGACCGGCTGCACCGTGCCCAATTCGTTGTTGGCGAGCTGCACAGCCACCACGCCGGCGCCGACTGCTCGGGCGGCTGCCACGACCGCTTCGGGGTCGACGCGCCCCGAGGCATCGACAGGCACCAGCGCCGTGGTCGCGCCGTTGGCCGCGAGCCGTCGCACGGCTCCCAAGACAGCATGGTGTTCGACGCTGGTGGCGACCAAGCCCCCGCCGCGTGCGCGTTGCGCACCATGCAAGGCGAGGTGCAACGCTTCCGTGGCACCGCCGACGAACGCCAACTCTTCTTCGCGCACTCGCAACGCCACGGCGGCTTGCGCGCGCGCCTCGTCGAGCAAGGCCCGCGCGGCGCGTCCGGCGGCGTGCACGCTCGAGGGGTTGCCGAGGGACGCATCGAGCAGCTCGCCGAGCAAGGCGCGCACCTGCGGCCGCAGCGTCGTCGTCGCGTTGTGGTCGAGGTTGACGCGCGTCACGGGAATGGCCACGGTGTCGCCGACAGCGTGCGCAGGTACAGCGATTCGTACTCGCGCACGACGGAACCCCGCGCGAAGCGCTCGACGGCGATGGCGCGAGCTCGCACGCCCATGGCTTGCGCGCGCGCGCGGTCGAGCAGCAGGGTGCGCAGGTTGGCGGCGAATGCCGCGAGGTCGTCGACGGGACTCAGCAGGCCGCACTCTCCGTGCGCCACCACTTCCGCGACGCCGCCCACGTCGGTGGCGACGACGCTCGTGCCGCACGACATCGCTTCGAGCGCCGAAAGTCCGAACGATTCGTCGGAAGAGCTCAACGCGAACACATCCGCCGGCGCGAGCAACTCCGGCAACGCGTCGCGTTCGCCGAGGAACAAGACGCGCGCTCCGAGGCCCAGCTCGCGCACGCAAGCGCGCGTGGCCGCGTGCTCCGGCCCGTCGCCGACGAGCACGAGGCGCGCGTCCAAGCCTTCCGTGGCGCGGTCGAAGGCGCGCACGAGCCACGGCACGCGCTTGATCGCGCGGAAGTTCGAGACGTGCACGACGGTGGGCGGACCATCGTGCGGTGCGCTCGCTGGTCGGAACAGATCGACATCGACGAAGTTGCGGACGACGTCGATGCGGCAAGCGCGTGAGCCGAAGTCGCGGCAGAACTGTTCGCGGGTGCGGCGCGCCAGGTTCTCGCTGACCGCCGTGACGCAGTCGCTTTGCTCCAGCACGAACTGCGTCAGCGGCGCGTAGGACGGATCGCTGCCGACCAGCGTGATGTCCGTGCCGTGCAGCGTCGTGACGAGCTTGGGAGCGCGCCGGTGCCGGTCCGCCAACGCGGCCTGCCGCGCGAGGTAGCCCGTCACCGCGTGCGGCAAGGCGTAGTGCGCGTGCAGGATGTCGAGGCCCTCGGCGCGGTGCTGGTCGAGGATCGCGCTGACGAGCGCCAAGTCATGCGGCGTCGAAGCGAACAACGGATACGGCAGGCCTTGCGCCACGTGCATCTGCACCGGGCCGCTGGAACGGGCGAGACGCGGCGGCGCGTCGTAGCTGAAGAGGTGCACCTGGTGGCCGCGGTCGGCCAGGCTCAAGGCCAGTTCGCTGGCGAGCACGCCCGATCCGCCGTAGGTCGGATGGCAAAGGATGCCCACCTTGAGCATCGTGGAGGCGCTGGCGCCGGGCTGGGTGGGCGGGAGGTTCATGGCGGCGACGCGTCGCTCCGCGCGACGGCCTGTCAGGGGCCGTCGGGCAGCGAGGACAAGATGGCGAAGGCGTCCGGTGGCAGCTCCGGCATGTCAAGTGAACTTGACGCCGCGACCTGGTTGGCGAACGAAGCGGTCGGCAGCGTCGGAGGTTGCGTCTCGCTGGTCGGCGCGAGCGCGGGCTTGGGCATGGGCTTGAGCTCGGCCTTGTCGGCCGGCGTCGCGGTGTCGGCCTGCGGCTTGGATGGCTTTGGCGTCGCCGTGCGGCGCGGGGGCGGTGGCCTGCGCGCTTTGGCCGCGGCGCGCCGCGCGAGCTCATCCGCCTCGAGCGGAGCCTTGGCTTGCGGGTCGTAGGCCGGCAGGCCCTGCATGTGCGCGAAGCGAGCCTCGCCTGCCAGCAGGAAGCGCGCGACGTCCATGTAGTCCTGGGCGCCGCTCGAGTCGGCTGCGTAGCTGAAGATCGTCTTGCCGTACGAAGGCGCCTCGGCGAGCTTGACGTTGCTGCGGATGCTGACCGGCAGCACCTGGCCCTTGAAGTACGAGCGGATCTCGCCCAGCACCTCGCGCGCCAGTCGCTTGCGCGAGTCGTACATGCAAGGAAGGATGCCCGTCACCTGCAGCTCGGGGTTCAGCCGTTTCTTCAGCAACTGCACGACTTCGACGAGCTTGCTCATGCCTTGCAGCGCGAGGAATTCGGTTTGCAGCGTGATGAGCACCTCGCTCGCGGCGGAGAGCGAGTTGATGGCGAGAAGTCCGAGGCTCGGCGGACAGTCGAACAGGATGTAGTCGGCCGCATCGCGCCCGGTGCGGGCCTTCTCGGCTTCGTTCCATTCGGCCAAGGCGTCGCGCAGCACGAACTCGCGTCCCATGGCGCTGGCGAGTTCCAACTCGGCGCCCGATAGATCGATGTTCGCCGGCAACAGGCGCAAACCGGGGATGGAGGTCTCCACCAGCGCCTCGCCGAAGCGCCCTGCGCCGACCAGCACGCTGTAGCTGCTGCACTTGGTTGGATCGGGTTCCACGCCCAGCGCCAGCGTCAAGTTGGCTTGCGCGTCCATGTCGACGACGACGACTCGTCGTCCTTGCAACGCCAAGGCGGCGCCGAGGTTGGCGGTGGTCGTCGTCTTGCCGACCCCGCCCTTTTGGTTGATGATCGCGATGCGGCGCATGGTGTCGCCCTCGATTCTAGCAGTGGCGAGCTCCGCACGCGCCGGTCAAGCGCGTCTGTCGCGCCATGCGTCGGGTCGGCTTGGTCCGCGCCGCGCCGACTCGGCCAGCGGAACTGGGCGCGTCAGCGCGATCTCAGCCGAGCAGCGGATCGAAGCAGGGCAGCGGGCCGATGGCGAGCAACGGTTCTCCGTGGCGGACGCCGATGCGTTCGCCGTAGAAGCGGGCGCGCGTCTCCATGCGCTGCTGGATGTCCGATCCGTAGAGGAAGTGGCTGCCGTCGTCGGCGCGGCCATCGGGACGCAGCTGGCTCTCGTAGCAGGCCACCAAGTCGCGCTTGGCTGCCCACACGGAGCCGATGTCGACCACGAAGGTCGGGTCGAAGGGCACATGGCCCATGTAGTGGTAGAAGCGCGTCGGACGCCGCGCTTGGCCGCCACCAGTCGCTTCCGCCAGCTTCTTCAAGCCCGCGAGGTACCAAGCTTCGCGCGCGATTCGGCCTGCCGCCGCGTGGTCGGGGTGGTGGTCGATGTGGTGTTGGGCCAGCACCACGGAGGGCGCGTGGCGGCGGAACAGGGCCGCCAATCGCTCGCGTGCTTCGAGCGTGTCTTGCACGCGACCATCGGGCAGGTCGAGGTTCTCGCGCACATCGAGGCGCAGCATCTCGTTGGCGGCCGCGACCTCGCGCGCCCGGTCGGCGCTCGTGCCGCGCGTGCCCATCTCGCCGCGCGTCAGGTCGACGATGCCGATCCGGCGGCCCGCGGCCTTGAGCTTGAGCAATGCGCCCCCGACGCAGATCTCGGCGTCGTCGGGATGCGCGGCCACCACCAGCACATCGAGCTTGAGTCCTTCGCCGTCGTTCATGTTCCCTCCTCGGCCACGTCGGCGCCCAGGTGCAGCACGAGGTGTTCGCGCGGCAGCGCATCGAGCTGCGGAAGCAGTTCGCCGAGCCACTCGGTGCCGTGCGCGGCCACCAAGGGCAACGGACCGAAGACGCGTTCCTGCGGGAGTCCGCGCGGCGCGAGCGCGTTGTTGACGCGTCGTTCGTGGCGACGGCCCTTGCCAGAGCGGTTCTGCTGCACGCGCTCGGCCTTGACCACGATCTCGTCGACATTCTTCTTCAACTGGTCGCCGATGCGCTTCAAGTGCACCGCGAGTCCTTTGTCGAGCTCCGCGAGGTCCTCGCGGCATCCGTCGAGCGCGCGCGCTCCGTCGCGTGCCACTTGGCGCAAGCGCGTGAAGACCTCCGGCGTGGCGTGGACCTCGGTCTGTGGTTGCCACGCACCGCGCCCGGCGATGATTTCAGCGGCTCCGACGCCGAGTTTGGCGAGCGCGAGTCGCACCGCGGGTTCGACCACGGTGCAGGAGAGACGCGGGACGAAGCTCGTGCGTGGCAGATCCAACGCCGCGCGCACCGCGCCCAGTTGCGCGTGGTAGGCGAGTTCGCCATGTCCGCCGATGTAGGCGAGGTTCGGCAGCGCGAGATCCTGCACCAGTGGCCGCAACAGCGCGCCTGGCGACCAGTGGGCGGGTTCTTGGACGATTTCCGCGGCGAGCTCGCTGTTCGTGCGCGAGCCATCCTCGCCGTCGTAGCGCCACTCGCCGTCGATCATGCGCAAGGCGCGCCGCCCCTTGTCGTCTTGGCGGAACACGAGCGCGGCCTCGTTCGGATCGATGGCCGCGTCGTAGCCTCGCTCACGCACGGCTTGCGCGCCGCGCACGAGGTCTCCGAAGCAGTCGGAGGCCACCAGCCCGGCGAGTGCGCGCGAGAAGCGTGCCCGCAGCCAGTTGGGCTCGAGCACGACCAAGCCGTGAGGGCCGAGCAGCTCGATCATCGTGCGCGTCCAGGCGGAGGCGAAGCTCTCGCCGGCGCGTGGCAGGCACAGCTCCAGCGCCATCTGCGCGTGCGGCAAGCCATGCACTGCTTCCTCGATTGCGGCGCGCAAGGCGGACAAGCGGTGCTTCTCTTCGTCGAAGACCACGCGCGACAACGGCAGGCGGCCGGAGGACATGCCCGCGAGCCCGACCTTTTGGATGTCGATGTTCTTGTTGAGGAGGTGGAGGTGGTGGACCTCGGCGAGATCGTGGTCGTCGGCGTGGTTCCAGAAGATCGGCACGACCGGCCGCTCGAGGTGCTGCGTCAGCACGCGCGCCAGACGGACGGCGTGCAGTCCCTTCCACAGGTTGTAGAGCGGCGAGGCGCACAGTCCAGGTTGCTGGCCCGTCACCACGCACAGGGCGTCGGTGCGTCGCAGCAGGCGCACGGCGTCCAACACCGCGACGGGAGGTGCGAGGTGTGCGAGATGCGACTCCAGGGCGGTGGCGAGTTCGAGGCGGTCCTCGTCTTCGAAGCGTGATGGCGGCGCGACGAGTTCTTCGATGCCCATGGGCACGCGCACGAGATCCGGCGCGAGTCGGCCAGAAAGCGCGTCGCGCGCCATCGCGCCCGGCCCGTGCAGGTCGGCGCGCAGGTGCTCGAGGCGCAGTGCGTACATAGGGAGGGTTCGAAGCTTTTGGGACTGCTGGGGCTTTGGATGGTTCAGGCCAACGTCCCGGTGGAGGGGACGCTCAACGCTGCGTTGATTTCGGCGATCATGTCGTCGATGGCGGCGCGTGCAGCGTCCTTCCAATGCAGCCCGGCGTACTTGGGCTGCTTGTAGGCGTACAGGATGCCGCGCGAGCTGTTCACGAGCGCACCGCGTCCGCGGCCGAGGAAGCCCCCTACCACATCGCGTGCACCGGCTCCTTGGGCTCCGTAACCGGGGATGAGCAGGGGCGTCGTCGGCATCAGGCCGCGTAGACGCGCCAATTCCGCCGGATGGGTCGCTCCTACGACGGCGCCGATGGAAGATAGATGGCACTTGCCCATAACTTGAGCGCCCCAGGCGGCCACCTCTGTGGCTACCTTTTCGTGCAACAGTGGCTGGCCGTGGTCTTGGAACAGGGCGCTGTGCTTGTTCGAGGTGCGCACGAGGACATAAATGCCCGTTCCTGTGCGAGCGCAGGTGTCGATGAAGGGCTGGACCGAGTCGGCTCCCAAGTAGGGGTTGATCGTGATGGCATCGCAGGTCGTGCCGCGGTCCTCGGGCGATGAGCCTTCCAGGAAGGCCTTGGCGTAGGCCTTGGCGGTCGAATCGATGTCGCCGCGCTTCACGTCGCCGATGACGAGCAGGCCCGCCGAGCGAGCGACCCCCACGACCTCTTCCCAAGCCTTGGCACCATCGGCGCCGTACATCTCAAAGAACGCGGACTGCGGCTTCACGGCCGGGACCTTGCCGGCGGCAACTTCGATGATGCCGCGCAAGAAGGCAGAACAGGCCTGCGCCTTGGCAGCACGGGGAGCCTTCGGGTCGCGCACCACGGCGTACTCTTCCGGGAGGGAGTCGACATGCGGGTCGAGCCCCACGAGGCAGGGGTTGCCGAGGCTGGCGATGGCGGCGTCGAGGCGGTCGGCGTAGGTCATGGCGTTGGCCGCATCTTAGTCAGTCCCTGCACGGCGTCGAGCGGCCCACGCAGGTGAAAAGGGCATGTGCGCAGGAAACGAGGGATGACGCGCCGCGTGGAACAGGCCTAGAGTTTGGTCGTGCAGCCGTGCGACGACACCCCGCAGATCCACCAGCAGGCTGGCGGCAAATCCCGCTCATGGGTGGTTTTGGGGTGCTTCCTTACCTCGGTCGCGGCCATGGGATGTCGTACCACGGCGCGCGAAGAGTCCGCGGAGCTTGTGATCACGGATTCCACGGGGTCGGCCCAGACATCTGGTGTGGCGCGAGCGCCCGGCGTCGACGCAGCAAAGTTGGGTTCGGCTCCCGTCGCAACTCCCCTTGCGCCGCTGCCGGCCGCCGGCACGGCCTTGGGACGTCGCATCGCCAGTGGCAGCGATCCGGCCTATCCCGAGTTGTCGCGCAAGCTGCGCGAGGAGGGCAGCGTCGATCTCGCCATCGATGTTGCCAACGATGGGCGCTTGCGCGGCGCGCGCATCGTGGACGGCAGCGGGCATGCGCGCCTGGACGAAGCCGCGTTGGCCGCGGTGCGTGGGTGGACTTTCAAGCCACGCACGGGTGACGAGCCCAACATGGTCTATCGGCAGCGTTTCGTATTCCGACTCAAGTCGGCGCAGCACTAATCCGCGAGCGCGAGCAGGCGCTTGGCGACCCAATCGGCGAGCGGCAAGCCGCGCGGCGTCAATTGCCAATGCTCGTCGATGCAGGCGAGGACACCGTGTTCGGCGAGTGCACGCACCTCGCGCATGAGGAACTCGTCGTCGGATCCACAGGCTGCGCGCGTTTGCGCTTGTTCGCGACTGAGGCCTTCGCGCGTGCGCAAACCCAGCCACCACGTCTCGGCCAAGCGTTGCTTCTCGGTGGGCGTTTCGTCCCACGCTTGCGGTCTGCGGCCGTCGAGCGCTTCGCGAGCGTAGGCGCCGATCGCCTTCATATTGCCACTGCGCGTGGAGCCTTGCTTGGTGACGGCGCTTGGCCCGAGGCCGATGTAGTCGCCGTTGCGCCAGTAGTGGAGGTTGTGCGCGCACTCGCGGCCGACACGGGCGAAGTTGCTGATCTCGTAGGCAGGGCGACCACTTTGTGCCAGTCGCGCGCGCGTGTCCTCGAAGAAGCGCAGTTCCTGCTCTTCGTCTTGGCGGCGCAAGCGACCTTGCTCCAGCCAGCGGCGGAAGACGGTGTCTTCCTCGAAGGTCAGGTTGTAGGCCGAGACATGGTCCGGCTCGAGTTCGAGCACGCGACCAAGGTGTTCGAGCCACTGTTCCAGTGGTTGGTCGGGCGTGGCGTAGATCAAGTCCACGTTGACGTTCAGTGCGCCTGCTTCGCGCGCCGCCGCGTACGCGCGAAACGAATCCTCAACGCCATGCACGCGGCCGAAGAGCTGCAAGGTCCCCGCGTCGAGCGATTGGAAGCCGATCGACAAGCGCGTGGCGCCCAAGGCCAGCAAGGTCTCGGCCTTCGCGCCATCGAGGCTCTCGGGGTTGCACTCCACCGTTGTTTCGCTGCTGCTCGAGCGCCAACCGCACAGATCGTCGAGACCATCGAAGAGCAAGGCGAGTTCGCCGGGTTCCAGCAAGGAGGGTGTTCCCCCGCCGAAGAACACAGTCGAGGGCGCGCGTGGGGCCCGCAGCTTGGCTTCTGCGAGGATGGCGCGGACCATGCTGCGGCGATCGTGACCCTCGGCCGGCACCGAGTAGAAGTCGCAGTAGTGGCACTTGGCCGCGCAGAACGGCAGGTGCACGTACAACGGGGTGCCGATGGAGGCTTGCACGGCGAGGTTGTAGCACGCGTGGCGCGTGAACGTAGAGAGGCGGCCCGTGGACCGCCTCCCCTATGTGTTGCGTTGGTCGGTTCGTGCTATTCGCGGCCGGCCATCGTGGCGTGCAACTTGCGCAGAGCATCGACTTCGATTTGACGTACGCGCTCGCGGGTCAGCCCGACGATGCGGCCGATCTCCTTGAGCGTCAAGGTCTCGCCACCGGGCGTGCCGAGGCCGTAGCGCAGGCGCAAGATGGTCGCTTCGCGCTCGTCGATCGAGTCGAGCAATTCGCCGAGGCGCTTGAGCAAGTCGGAGTCCTGCAATTGCTCGTCGGGAGTGCGGTCCTCGGCTTCGGCGACCGTATCTTGGTTGGCGGAGAGGACGTCGAGCGAGAGTTGCGGGCCCATGCCCGACACGAGGATCGTGCGACGCAGCAGAGGCCAGTTGTCTTCGGGGATGCCGATCTCCTCGGCGACCTCTTCGATGGTCGGTGCTCGGCCTAGGAGGTAGGTCAACTCTTGGCTGACCACGCGCCAACGCGAGATCATCTCGTTCATGTAGCTCGGCACGCGCACGCTCTTGACCGTGTTGGTCAGCGCGCGACGAATGGACTGTTTGATCCACCAAGTGCCATAGGTCGAGAATCGACAGCCTGCATTGGGGTCGAACTTCTCGGCGGCCTTCATCAACCCGATGTTGCCTTCGGCGATCAGATCCTGGAGGGACAGTCCTCGTTCGGCGTACATCTTCGCCACCGACACGACGAGTCGGAGGTTGGCGCGGATCATGTGCTCGCGAGCCTCGAGGTCACCGGCTTGGATGCGGTGTCCAAGCTCGATCTCCTGCTTCGCGGTCAGGAGCGGTACTTCGTTGATCTCGTGGAGATAGGTCTCCAGGCAGCGTTCGTTGGAAATGGGAGTTCTCCGTAGGGGTCGGCGGCGCGCGTGATGCGCGCTCAGGACGACGAATCGGACGAGTGGGAGGCTGTTCTTGACGCGACTCAGCCGGGACTTGTGGCTCGATGAACGCGACCCCGCGAACGATCGATCGCTTTCGGCGATCGAGGCGGAAGAGATGGACTCTCGGCGCCGCCTTGGAAGGTGCGGAGTGAAAGAGTTTCTGGAATGTCGCGGCCGGGTGGCTAGAAACCCAAGGCTAGGCGCTCTGCCAGGATCGGAGGCAGTCCTGCGCGCAAGATGCGCTGTTGCTCGCGTTCGATGTCGTAGGCCACGCGCAACAAGCTGTAGAGCTCGGATTCGGTGTCGTACACGGCGACCGCGGCCCGCGGATCGTCGTCACGCGGTTGGCCGACGCTACCCACGTTGACCAGCACGCGTTGCCACTCGGACAAGTCGACACGCGTGTCGTGCGTCCAGAACGTGCGGTTGATCTCGTCACGCAGCCGGCCTACCAGCAAGGGCCTGTGGGTATGGCCGATGAAGCACACGCGCCGGGGCTGCAGCGCCAACGACGGTTCCGCGTCAGTGCTGCTCATGATGTAGTCGAAGCGCTCTGGTGCGTCCCAAGTTGCGTGCGCGACTAGGATGTGTTCGTACTCAAGCCTCAGAGGCAAGCGGGCGAGATAACTGCGCTCCTCTGGTGACAGTTGCGTCGCGGTCCAGCGCGCGGCAAAGGCCGCAGCTGGGTTGAAGTTGTCGATCGGCAAGAGCCCCACCGCGGCGGCGTCATGGTTTCCCATGACGATGCGGACCTTGCGCTCGAGCAAGAGGTGCAAGCACTCCCGGGGCGCGGCTCCATAGCCGACCACGTCTCCCACGGAGACCACTTCGTCGACGCCTTCGGCATCCAATGCAGCCAGCACAGACCTGAGCGCGTTCAGATTGGCGTGGATGTCACCTAGAATGCCGTACTTCATGTGGTGCACCGCGCATTGCAAGGCAGGCCCCAAGGACGAGCCACCCTGCTGCGAGGAAGATCGAGACCATAAGGGGCCGATCCGGCCGGGGCCAGATATCGATCCACACACCTAGAGGGCTGTAGGTTGCGCATGTCGATCCGAACCAAGCCATGGCCACCAATAGGAGCGAACGAAAGAGAGCGGAAAGGTGGAGGCAGGAAGCCGTGAGCACCATCCCCCACCAACGCATCGCATCGATCCAATAGGGGGGAAACGCAGTCGCAAGAGGAGTGAGCAGCAGCAGTAGCCCAAGCCCAACGGCGAGTGTCGCCGTTAGGAATGTCCAATATCGGGGGGTGCCACCGAGTTGGCTAGCGGCCTTAAGAAGGGACGCTTGCAGCCAACATAGGACAGTGCTGGGGATGAGCCAGCTAACTACGTAAATCGTTTCAGAATAGGTGCTTAGGACGCTATCGAGGCTCAGGGCGGCGATTGCGGCGAAAGCTGCCGTAAGGAACGCCCAAAAGAGTCTGTGGCGTAGTGTCAGCGTCAGCCAAAGACAGACGTTGCTGGAAGTAGAACATGTCGTAACGGGAGTTGGGGACATGGGGCTACTTCTGCTTGTTCCGATACTTTGGAGCGCCTACTGTGCAGACAGGAGGACACATGTCAACTGAGCAAAGGCGTTTGGGTCGAGGACTGGGGTCGCTGCTGGGCAGCTCTGCTGCTACTCCGGTTGGGGTCAACGAAGGGGCCACTGAAATTTCACTGGACCGCATCGTTCCGAATGCCAGGCAGCCGCGCAAGCACTTCGACCCGGTGCACATGGAAGAGCTGGTGTCGAGTATTCAGCGGCACGGTGTTCTCCAGGCGATCGTCGTGCGACCATTGGGTGATCGATTCGAACTGGTCTCTGGTGAACGCCGCACGCGTGCAGCACGCTCCGCGGGCAGGACCACCATTCCTGCGGTAGTCCGCACGGACATCTCCGATGACCAGATGCTGGAGCTCGCACTCGTCGAGAATGTCCAGCGTCAGGATCTTGACGCCATTGAACGTGCCCAGGCTTTTCGGGAGATGATGAGCGCACTCTCTCTCACGCAGGAGCAGGTTGCTGACATGGTGGGGTTGAAACGGTCTTCAGTGGCCAACCTACTGCGCTTGCTAGATCTGCCAGAGGCCGTCCAGACTGCCGTCCAGCGTGGTCTTATCTCCATGGGCCATGCACGCGCCTTGGCGGGGCTTCCTCAAGCTGACGACCAACTAGGGCTTCTGAACCGGGTTGTTCGCGAAGAGATGTCGGTCCGTGATACCGAGAAGGCCGTGGCGGAGCGCATCCGGCCGAAGAGCGTCGGCAAAGGTGTCAGTTCTGAGGGCGCCAATGGGACCCCCCCTTGGGTAACTGAGCTAGAAGGGCGCCTCCGCGAGGCTCTAGGTACGAAAGTAAGCCTGAACAACCAACCAGGGTTCAAAGGATCTATTCATATTGAGTATTACAACCGGGCTGACCTTGAGCGCTTGCTCGACCGATTGGCACCTAAGCCGATCGTCTAGGTGGCTGTTCCACGTGGAACAGTAAGCGAATGAGCCAAAAAGAAAGCGGGGTCAGCGCTTGCTAGCCCCGCTTTCCCATACCCGAAGAAAAGAGACTCAGAGCTTCGTGGCCTTGGTGATCACCGCAGGCATGTCAGGTCGATCCACGGTCCCTTCCGCAATCTCGAGCTTCTCGATCGCGTGGGCGGTGTCCATGCCACTCAGAACCTTGCCGAAGACGACATAGTCTTTGTCCAACTGGTTGGCGTCGGCCACAGTGATGTAGAACTGCGAGCCCGAACTTTGTGTATCACCACCCTGCTTGGCGGCAGCCAAAAAGCCTTCAAAGTGCTTGAGTCCTGATTCCTCGCGGTCAACTTTATAGCCGGGGCCGCCTGTACCCCAAGTCGCGGGTTCCTTGGCGCTGTCCTTGGTGTTAGGGCAACCAGCTTGGATCATGAACCCAGGCACAACGCGGTGGAACTTGATGCCATCGTAGTAGCCTTCCCCAACTAGCTTCAGGAAGTTCTCACAATGCTTCGGGGCGCGGTCGACGTAGAGGGCCACTTCGATATCGCCCTTGTCGGTGCTCAGCCGAACGCGTGGGGCATCCGCCGGGAGTTCAGGATTGCTTAATTGGTCGGCATTCGCAACCCGCCAAGCCTTCACGCCGGCTAGGCGGGTGCGCATCTCAGCCACAACAGAGCGCTTGGTGATATTGGCATCCGAACCGAAGGAGTAGGTGTCCAAGACAAGCGGATGCTTGGGGTGGTTAGATTCTAAGCGCTCCAGCGCGCGTACAGCGTCGTCGTAATCCTTGTTTTCGTAGGCATTTACGGCAGCCATATACTCAATCCAAGCGGTCGCGGAGCGTCCCTTGTGGGCCTCAGCGATGGCGAGCAGATCGGCGGTGGCGCCTCGCGGCAGACCTGTGGCATCCTCCGGAGCCTTTGAGCGGAAGTCCGCCCAAACGGCAACTTCACCCGCTTCGGCATCCAGTGCGGACTTGTGCTGCCAGATGGTCCAGGCCGTCAAGGCAACGGCAAGCACGGTGGCCAGCTTCCACCAACGTTCAACGAAAGTGGCAAGTCCGGACTTCTCCTCAAGAGGAGCGATGGTGACAGCTGTCGGGGCTTTGTGATCCGCCATGGGGTCGTTTTCGTGCCCAATTGGCCCCCACTTGAGGGGCGGATGGACACCTTTTGGGGTGAATCTTCGGGACGCGAACTTACTTCGTCAGCGTGTACCAGCCTGAGATCCGCTCCGGCATTCTACGAAGGTCGTTGCTGCACAACGCAAGCAAAAACAGGGCATCAGCTTGTGGCCGGCAGATCCCTAGGTTCCCCCCTGATGTACGCTGCGCACACCAAGGGTGGAGTCCGCCCCCCTAAAGAGTGCCTAGCCATGAATGCTGTCCTGCTCGCCTTCGCCGTCGCTCTCGCTCCCAACCCCTCTTCAGTGCTGCGCGCCACGCCCGAAGTCCACTTCGAGGACTACGCCGGCATGATCCTCGATGCGGAGTACGACAAGAGGAAGAACGAAGCCGGCAAGGACCTCGCCAAGCTTTGGAAGTTGTACGAGTGGTGCGTCGCCGAGAAGCGTGACAAGGAGGCCAAGTCCACGCTGAAGGCGATCCTCAAGATCGACGCGAACCACAAGGAGGCGAATGTGGCCTCTGGCCATGTGTTCCTCGATGGCAAGTGGTTCACCTCCCAGAAGAAGGCGGACGAATACCAGAAGGCCAAGGAAGAGGAAGAGAAGAAGGCCCAAGGTCTCGTCTCGTACAAGGGCGAGTGGGTGCCGGCCGACGATGTGCCTTTTCTAGAGCGCGGCCTAGTCAAGGATGATCGTGGCAACTGGATCAGCGCCGACGAGGCCAAGAAGTTGGCCGAGGGCTGGTCGCGCCAGGACCTCGAATGGATCGACCCCAAGGAAGCGAGCAAAGTCGCAGCAGGATTGTGGAAGTGCGGCAGCGAGTGGCTGCCGCTCGACAAGGCCGACGAGTACCACAACGACATTGGCGATTGGTGGCGCATCCCCGGCGACAACTTCACCTTCTACTCGACGATCGCTCGCGGCACCTTGACCACGGCCGTAGCCGAGACGGCGGGCCATGCCTACGCGGACCTCGAGGGCATCTTCGGCATGAAGCCCCAGCTGGCGCCCATCGTTGTACTGCTGCGCGACGCGGAACAGTACGGCGCCTACGCAGCCGGCAGTGAAGAGGATGAGCGCTTCCCGACCGAGATCGATGGCTTGTCGTCGATCCACCACGCGTACTACGCGGAGATCGCTTTCGAGACGACGGGTGATCCGCGTTCCACCTATCTAGGCGCTGGCGTGGGCTACTGGGACGCGGCAGCGAAGGACGGCGACAAGTGGGGGGTGCACAGCGTGCGCCACGCCGCAGCGCAGTCGTGGCTGGAGGCGATCGATCCGAGCATGAAGTGGTTGGACAAGCTGCGCAAGGACGGCAAGGTGGACCCGCGTGGCTTCTGGGAGGAGAAACGCCTGCCTCGTTGGTACCGCTATGGGGCCGCTTCGTACGCCGAGCGCTACTTCAGCGATCCCACGGTGAAGACCGGAGGCGACAAGCAATGGGCGCGCAAGTGGAGCGTGTCCAACATCACCGCCAAGGGCGGTCTGCGCCAGCTGAAGCAGGTCTTCGAATTCAAGCTCGATTCTTCCATGGGTGGCGATGGGGCCAAGCTGATGAACGAAGCGGGCTTGCTCGTGGCCTTCCTGCAAGACGGCGGTTGCGAGCCCGTGCAGCAGAAGAACAAGGCCTTCCTCGAGGCTTTCCGCGCGGGCAAGGACAAGAAGGCCCTCGATCCCCTCGTCAAGGCGCTCGAGACCGAGATCTCCAAGCACGAAGCGATGCTGAAGGCTTGGGCGGGCCTCTGATCCGATGCTGTCAAGTTTCCTTGTCAGCCTGCTGGCTCTAGCGCCGCTCGATCAACGCCACCTGCATCGCGCCGACGTCGACCTCTATGTCGAAATGTCCGATGCGCGCACTGCATGGCGTGCCATGCAGTCGGCGCCGATGGTGGCGATGATGACTGGCGAGCCCATGGCCAAGCTTGACGCGTTCGGCCAGCAGATGGGCTGGAACCTACGCTCGGCGATGGATGGCTTGCTGCCGCAGGCCGACCCGACGCGACCGGACGATCGCTTCTGGCCGTGGTCGGCCGCCACGAGCATGTCCATGTCCCTGTCGGGCCTGGAACCCGCGGGCGGAGAGTTGCGCGGCCTCATGGTCGCGGACTTCGCCGACGAGGCGGCGGCCGAGCAAGCCTTGCGAGCCATGGGCAGCCTCGCAGTCACCGACGCCAAGGCCGAGAGCATGCGACTATTCGGTCAGGACTTGCAGGTCGCGCGCTACAGGGCGGACGCCATGCAGCTGCGCTTGGCCGGCTGGTCGGTGCGCGCAGGTTCGCGCATCGTCGCGGGCATTGGCGCCACGGAGCCCGCCGACCTCGCCGCCATTGGCGCCGATGCGTCGATGGCCGCCCATCCGACGCGCCTCGACGACGAGGGCCTTGGCCCGCGCGCCGGCGCGTTGGTCTATCGCGCGTGGTCCGACCTCGAAGCCGTCGGTGCGGCCGAGTTCGGGGCGTTGTCCGGCGTGCTCGAGCTGCAAAAGTGGGCAGCGGGTTTCCTGCCCTTCGTCGGCTCGCGCGGCAAATGGCGGCTGGAGCTCGATGGCGCTCGCTTCGCCACCGAAAGCCTCGTCGAGCGCATCGGACCAGCCAAGGAATTGGATGCGTCGATGGGCATCGGACCCGTGCCTCCCGCGGCGACGGCCATGGTGCCGGTCGAGGCGGTGGGTGCCTGGACCACGACCATGGCGCCCGAGGCGCTCGAGCCATTGCTCGACCGGCTTCTCGGCCTCGCTGCAACGGGCGATGGAACCGGCGCCTTGTCAAAATCACTTGACAGGCCATGCGCCGTGTACCTCCTGCCCTATCCAGCTCTGATGCAAGCGGTGCAGGCTCCGCCGCGCGTCGTCGTCGCCATGCGCACGCTCGACCGCGCGGCCTTCATCGCGGCCATGGACGCCAAGGCCGCCGCCGTGCTCGCCGCCGATTCCAAGCAGCGCGTCGACTCCAAGCCGTACCGACGCCAGCCGATGTGGGTCTTCGCGGCGGAAGAAGAGCCCGCGGCGGCGGTGGCGTCCCCCGCGCCCGCTGGTCCACTGGGTGCGATGGGGGCGGTCGACTTCGCCATGCGGCCGACCGTGGCGCTGCACGGCGACCGCGTGTTGCTCGCGCTTTCGCCGACCACGGCGCGCAGCGAGATCAAGCGCCTCATCGACGAGAAGGAGGGCTCCGCGCCGCATGCCTTGGCGTCGTTGGGCATGGAGGGCGCCTTCGAGGTCTCGACGATGGATTGGTCGCGTTTGCTTGGCGACCTGTGGGACCAGGCCCGCGGCTTGGTGCCGATGTTGGCCCAAGGCGGCACGGAGCCCGTCGACCTGTCCTTGTTGCCGACGAGCGTCGACTTGTTCGGTGCGCTGCAACCGACCCGCTCTTTTGCACGTCGCGTCGCGCGCGAGGGTGGTGCGCCGTTGATCCATGCGCGCAGCGAGTCGAGTTTCGGTCCCGAGACCCCGCTCATGCTCATGGGCATGCTGTACGCGGGCATGAGTTCGCGCCAAGCCCCCCCGGCCGAAGCGGAATTGCTCGAGACCAAGCCGGCGACGAAGGCCGCCGAGCCGGTCGCGGACGATTCGCAGGCGCGCACCACCAAGGCCTTGCGCAGCGTCAAGACTGCGCTCGCGGTGTACAAGTCCCAAGCTGGACGCTTCCCCGCGTCGCTCGATGAACTCTTGCGCGGGACCGATTCCTTCCCCGACGGCTTCCTGCCAGAGAAGCGCGTGCCATTCGACGCGTGGAACCGCGCCTTCGTCTACGAGCCCGCGGTCGATGGCGGCAGCTACGCGTTGCGCTCCACCGGGCCCGACGGAGTCGACCAGCGCGGCGCCGGCGACGACATCAAGTCGCCGTGACGAAGAGGCCGACGCTCCGTCGTCGCTTCAAGCATGCGCGACGCCGCGTCGGCGTGGCGTTGGGCGACACGCTGTTGCCGCCCGTGCTCGAGGCCTTGTCGCGCTCGTGGAACCTCGAGCTCGTCGATCGCCACAACCTCGAAGACACCTTGCGCGCCGAACGCGGATGCTTGCTGGCCTTGTGGCACGGTCGAATGGTCTGCGGGTTGCCGCAATACGGCCGGCGTGGCTTCCAAGTGCTGGTCTCCATGAGCGGTGACGGCGACGTGAGCGAGAAGTTGTTGCGGGGCTTCGGCTACGGCGTCGTGCGCGGCTCCAGCAGTCGCGGTGGCGCGCGGGCCTTGCGCGAGATGTTGGGCGTGCTCGATGCAGGCGCCGCTTTGGTCGTGACGCCGGATGGACCGCGCGGTCCCCGTCATGCGATGAACTTGGGCCTCGCCTGGATGAGCCGCGCCACCGGCCGCGCCATCGTGCCTCTGGGCTTTGGCGTGGACCGCGCATGGCGCGCCCGCAGCTGGGACAGCTTCACGGTGCCCAAGCCTTTCGCTCGCATCGCCCTCGTCCATGGCGCGCCCATCCGCGTCGGTCGCGAGGGCGGCGAGGCCGAGCTCGAACGCGTCACCCATGAAGTGCGGCGCGCCTTGTTGGACGCCGAACAACGCGCCTTCGACCGCGTAGGGGCGGTGCGCGATTGGTGACCCGCGTGGGATCAGCGGGCTGGTCCTATCCCGACTGGGAAGGTCGCGTCTATCCCGACCACAAGCCGCCCGGCTTCCATCCACTGGCGTGGATGGCGCGCTGGTTCGACTTGGTGGAGATCGACGCCAGCTTCTACGCCACGCCGCGCGCCGAGCATGCGCAGCGCTGGGTCCAATTGGCTGCGGCGCGCGAGGACTTCCGCTTCAGCGCCAAACTGCTGAAGGAGTTCACCCACGCCCCCGAGCCGAACGATCCCGCCACATGGCTGCGCTTGGTGGAGGAGTTCCGCGCTGGACTCGAGCCGATCTGGAAGGCGCGCCGTCTGTGGTGCCTCTTGGCGCAGTTTCCTGCCAGCTACCAAGCCACGCCGTCGAACCTGCGCCGCATCGGCAAGCTCAAGGTGCTGTTCGATCCTTGGCCGCTCACCGTCGAGCTGCGCCACCGTTCGTGGTTCGAACCGCCTCTGCTCGACTCGCTGCGCGGCTTGGGCGTGACCGTCGCGCACATCGACCTGCCTCCGTCGTGGAGCCATCCCCCCGCATGGTTCCAGCCGTTCTCGCCGCGCGGCTACCTGCGCCTCCATGGCCGCAACGAAGCCACCTGGTTTCGCCAAGGCGTGGGGCGCGATGCGCGCTACGACTACCTCTATGGACCCGCTGAATTGGACGAGCTGCACCAAAGGGCGGCCCGCATCGCTGGCGAGGTCGATGAATTGGCCGTGGTGACGAACAACCACTTCCGCGGCGCGGCCGTGGCCAACGCCTTGGAGCTGTCCTCGCGCCTGAGAGCGGGTCCGGTGGCAGGACCGGGTGAGATCGTGGCTGCCTACCCTCAGTTGGCGGCGCGCGTGAGGGTCGAGGGCCAGCGACAGCTGTTCTGACAGCCTCGATCCCGTTGGCAGGACGATCGGTCGCGGGGTGTTGTGCCAACGGACCCGATCGCGGGCCCCTTCGTAGCGTGGCGACTTGCAGCCGCGGGGGGGCGGCTTGCTACGATCGCGGGATGCCAGAGGCCCCCCGATCTCCACCGGGGTGGCATGGCGCGCCACTTGAACGCCGACACGCTGCTCATCTGGGCCTACATGGCCACCCTCGGTCTGCTGTTCATCTACGGCCTGCATCGCGTGTGGCTGCTGTGGCGTTTTCGCTGGGGCTCCGCACGCCCGTCGCACGGCCCCGCGCAACCCTTGCACGAGCTACCCGTCGTGACCGTGCAGTTGCCGGTCTACAACGAACGCACTGTGGCGGCGCGGCTGGTTCGCGTCTGCGGTGCGCTCGACTGGCCTCGCGACCGCTTCGAGATCCAGGTGTTGGACGACTCCAACGACGAGACGCGCGACATCGTCGACGAGGAGGTGCGCCTATTGGTGGCCGCCGGCATCGACGCCAAGGTCGTGCGCCGCGCCGACAGGGTCGGCTACAAGGCAGGTGCCCTGGCTCACGGCCAACGCAGCGCGCGCGGCGAGTTCATCGCCATCTTCGACGCCGATTTCCAGCCGCAGACCGACTTCCTGCACCAACTTGTGCCGCACTTCGTCGATCCGAGAATCGGCATGGTCCAGGCTCGCTGGGGACACGACAACCGCGACGACAACTTGTTGACGCGCGCCGAGAGCGCCCTGCTCGACGGCCACTTCGTCATCGAGCACACCGTGCGGCACGACACGGGCGTGTTCTTCAACTTCAACGGTACCGCGGGCATTTGGCGCCGCGCGGCCATCGACGAGGCGGGCGGTTGGCAGCACGACACGCTGACCGAGGACCTCGATCTGTCCTACCGCGCCCAACTGGCGGGATGGCGCTTCATCTACAAGCCGATGGTGGTCGCGCCCGCCGAAGTTCCGCCCGACATCGCCGCCTTCAAGAGCCAGCAGCACCGCTGGGCCAAGGGCAGCGTGCAGGTCTGCAAGAAGCTCGGTTGGCGCATTCTCGCTTCGCGCGAGCCGCTGAAAGTGAAGCTGGAGGCCATGGCGCACCTCACCGGCAATGTCGGCTATCCAACCGTGTTGCTGCTGGCGCTGCTGCTGCCGTTGAGCACCACTTTGCGCGCCGACTTCGCGCCGTGGCTGTCCATGGCGCTCTTCGCCACCTGCTCCCTGTCGGTGGTCATGTTCTACGAGCGCAGCCAGGACGCCATCGGGCGTCCGTTGGGTCGCCGCTTGATCGACTCCTTCGCCGCCATCCTGCTCGGCATCGGCATGTGCGTCAGCCAGACGCGCGCCGTGTTCGAGGGCGTGTTCGGACGGACCGGCGCCTTCGTGCGCACGCCCAAGAAGGGCGACGCGCCGCGCGCCAAGCGCTACGCCACGGCGCTCAAGGGCTTGCCGGGCGTGGAGCTGCTCTTCGCCGCGTGGTTCGGCTGGGGCATGTGGCGCGCGGTGGAGCTGGAACTGTGGACTTCGCTGCCGTTCCAGGCGCTGTTCTTCGCCAGCTTCGCGTGGGTGGGGGCGTTGACGCTCGTCGACCGCCTGCGGCCGCTGTCGCCAGCTCCTCCGGTCGCGGTGGACTCGACCAGCAGCCTGTCGGCGCAGGGCTGAGGTCGCGGCGCGTGTACCCGCCGGGCACCGTCAAGTTTCTTTGACCACGTTTTCGTGACAATGCGCCGCCCACGGTCCGGCGGAGCATCTTCACCGCGGCTTGGACTGCGCGATCAGGCCCTGGCGATCAGGCCCTCGCGCCGGTTCCGACTTCGCGCCTCAGGCTCCGCCCTTGCGCGCCGTGAGCAGATCGACCAAGTCCATCTTGGTGACGATGCCGAGGAGCCGCTCGGACTCGTCCACGACGATTCCCACCATGCCGGTGGAGAAAACCTCGAGCAGCTTGCCCGCGTCCTCGCTCGCCACCAAGGTTCGCACGTTGCGGAACATCACTTCCGCCACCGCGCTCGACAGGCTGGCACGCCCGTCGACGAGCTTCGCCAGCAGGTCGCTCTCGGTCACGATGCCCACGAGTTGTCCGCCGTCGACGACCGGCAGTTGGCTGACGCCATGTTCCTTCATGGCCATGACGCTGTCGGCCACGGTGTCCGCGGTCGAGGCGGTCACCAGCTTGCGCGGCGGCAGGTTGCGCAGCAGGTCGCCCAGCGAGTTCGTCTCCCACTGGCTCTCGACGAAGCCGTTCTCCTTCATCCAGCGATCGTCGAGGAACTTCGTCATGTAGTTGCGGATCGAGTCCGACAGGATGACGACGACGCGCTTGCCGGGGCCGTTGCGCTTGGCCCATTCCTTGGCGGCCCACATGGCCGAGCCCGACGAACCGCCGCACAACAGGCCTTCCTGGCGGATCAGGCGGCGCGCCATGAGGAAGGACGGCCGGTCCTCGGTCTTGACCCACTCGTCGACCAGCGAACGGTCGAGCACGTCGGGGATGAAGTCGTAGCCGATGCCCTCGACCTTGTAGCTGTGGATCGGCCCCGGGCCGGCGAGGATCGATCCCTTGGGGTCGACGCCGACGATCTTGACGCCCGGCACCTTCTCCTTGAGCTTCTTCGCCGTGCCGGTGATGGTGCCGCCGGTGCCGGCGGTCATGACGCACGCATCGAGCTTGCCGTCGGTCTGCTTGAGGATCTCCTCGGCCGTGCCTTCGTAGTGCGCCGCCGGGTTGTCCGGATTGCCGTACTGGTCGAGGATGTGCGCGTTGGGCAGGATCTCCTTCAACTGCTTGGCGACGCCGATGTGGCTGCGTGGCGAATCCCATGCGGCCTCGGTGGGGGTGCGGATGATCTCGGCGCCCAAGGCCTCGAGCACGACCTGCTTCTCGCGGCTCATCTTCTCGGGCATCGTGATGATCATGCGGTAGCCATGCACCGCCGCCGCCAGCGCGAGGCCGATGCCGGTGTTGCCGCTCGTGGGCTCGATCAACGTGTCGCCCGGCTTGATGCGGCCCTTCTTCTGCGCTTCGAGCAGCATCCGCTTGCCGATGCGGTCCTTGATGGAGCCGCCGGCGGAGAGGTACTCGCACTTGGCGAGGAACTCGCAGCCCGTGTCCTTGCCGACGTTCTTGAGGCGCACCAGCGGCGTGTTGCCGACGGCGTCGAGGATGGAATCGTAGATCTGGCCCATGGCTGTCGTTCGCTTCGCCGCCGGGCGCATACGGCACCCTGTCGCGGAACGCGCATCGTTCCCCATCGGCCGCGCTGGCGCAAGGTGTCGTCGTGCGAACGCGCCGCGCGCCGCTCAACGCGTCGGCGGTCGCAGCACGAGCTCGCCATCGGCCGCCATGTCCACGACGAGTCGCTCCAGCACTCGCCGGTCGAGCAGTCCCGCGGCGTCGACGCGCTTGCCATTGCACAAGTCGTAGCGCCACAGGTGCCACGGGCACACGACCGTGCCGCCCGCCACGGTGCCTTCGAACAACGGCCCGTCCATGTGTGGACAGAAAGCCTGCACGCACACCGGCGCGCCATCGACGAGGTACAACGCGTAGTCGCCCCACGGCGTCGCCACATGGCGTCCGCGCTGGCTGGACAGGTCGGCGACGCGCAGCCCGCTCTTGTGGGGCGCTGAAGGGCGGGGGGGGTGCACGAGGGGAACCTAGCCCCGAGGGCCCGCAAGCGCCACAATCGGCGACCCTTGGTCCAGGAAACCCTCGTGCTCAAGCTGCCTCCCTCGGCAGCCTCGGACTTGCGCCGGCGCCTGCAGCCCGGCGCCTTCGAGTGGCGGTCCGTTCCGCATGCCGCCTTCTCGGCCAAGGGCGAGGGCACGGTCGTCACCTTCTACGAGTCGGGGAAGCTCCTCCTGCAAGGCCCCGATCCGGCGGGCTTCGCCCTGCGCTGGTTCGATCTGCATGCCGCCCCGAACACCGCGCCGGCGAAGACCGCTTCGCGTGCGACTTCGTCCGCCGACTCGAGCGCGGTCCGCACCGCGTTGGTGCCAACGATCGGCAGCGACGAGTGCGGCAAGGGCGACTACTTCGGGCCGCTGGTCGTCGCAGCTGTGCGGCTCGAGCCCGAGGAGGCGCGCGCCTTGGCCGGATCCAATGTGCGCGACTCCAAGACCCTGACCGACGAGATGTGCCTGCGCCTCGGCGGAGCGTTGCGCGCGCGCCACCAAGTCGCCGTGCGGCGCCTGGATCCGCCCCAGTACAACCAGGCGCATGGGCGGCCCGGGGCCTTGAACGGGATCCTCGCCGACCTGCATGCGCAGGCGATCCGCGAGTTGGCGCGTCCGCAGGACCGCGTGGTGGTCGACCAATTCGCCGACGAGCGCCTCGTCGCCTCGCGCCTAGCCGGGCTCGACATCGACCTCGAGCAACGGCACAAGGCGGAGAGCGAACTGGCCGTGGCCGCCGCGAGCATCGTGGCGCGCGAGGAGTTCCTGACTGCCATCAAGGAGCTCTCCGAACGCTACGGTGTCGAGTTGAGGAAGGGCGCCGGCGCACCCACCGACGCGTCCGCGCGCGAGTTCGTGCGCTTGCACGGGCGCGGGCCCTTGGGCGCGGTGGCGAAGCTCCACTTCAAGAACACGCAGAAGATCCGCCTGTGAGTGCCGCCGCGAGGAAGCTCCGTCTCCATGGGCGCCGCGCGTCCTCGGCACGCATCCACTCGGCACGCATCCACTCGGCGGCGGGCAACTTGTTCGCGGTCTTCGATGGTCGCGAGATGCCCGTCGACGAGCGCACCTTCGACTTGGCGCGCGCCTTGTGCGCGGCGCCTGGCGGCACCTCGACTTCGCGCGCCCTGAAGCTGGACGGCCTGATCGTCGTGCAGCCCGGCCACGATCGCGAACGGTGCACGATGCGCATCTGGAACGCCGACGGCAGCGTGCCGGAGACCTGCGGCAACGGCTTGCGCTGCGCCGCGAAGCTCGCGCGCGAGGAAGGGCTGGTGGCCCACGATCGCTTCGTGATCGACGATGGCGCCGGTGCCCACGATTGCGTCGTCGAGCGCGTCGACGGCCTCGTCGTGGGCGCGAGCATCTCGATGGGCCGGCCGCGCGTGGAGGCGCTGCAGCGCTTGCTGGTGGTCGAAGGCGCGTTGGTGTCGGCGACGCTCGTCGACGTGGGCAACCCGCATTGCGTGCTGCAAGTCGCCTCGGTCGCCGACGCGCCGGTGGCGACGCTGGGTCCCCGCCTGGAACGACATCCGGCCTTCCCGCGCGGCGCGAACATCGAGTTCCTCGCCCTGCGTGGCCCGCACGAGGCGGATTTGCGCGTTTGGGAGCGCGGTTGCGGCGAGACGCAAGCCTGCGGCAGCGGCACGGTCGCCGCCGCCGTCGCCGCCATGGCATTGGGACGCGCCCAATTGCCCATGGCGCTGCGCCTGCCCGGCGGGACTTTGCATGTCGCGCGTCGTCCCGATGGCGAGGTGCTGTTGACCGGCCCGGTGTTGGAGCTGCGCCGCGGCTAGCAGCTTGGCGGAGCCATCGTTTCGCCAGCGCGCGCCTGCTTGTCGTTCCCGCCCCGCCACCCACGCCACATGCAGCCATGACGCCCATCCGGCCGCGCTGATCGCGATAGACTCGCGCCGTGGTCCATCTGCCGCACCTGTTGCTCGTCGTGTTGGCGCACGGGTTGCTGGACGCGGCCGAAGCGACCTTCGAACCGCGCTGGTGGTTGGTGTTGGCGAGTCTCCTCCTGCCCGAGGTCTTGGCGCGAGCCTGCCGCGCCGCGTACGGCTCGGGGCGCTTCGTGCTTGGTGGACGATTGCACGCCCTGTTGCGTTGGAGCGGTCCGGCAGCGCACGCCAGCGCGTTGTTCCTCGGTGGCTGGAGCGCGTTGCTGGCGCAGGCCGCGGGGCGCCCGTTGTCCGTTTTCGATTGGCCGTCGGCGTGGCATGCCGCCATGTTCATGCCTTGGATGTGCGCTGAGCTCTGCGCCATCGATGCGCGGGCGCGCTTGTTCGTCGCGCAGCGTGATCGAGCGACTTGGCGGCGGCACCAGTGGCGTTCGTTGGGAGCCACCTTGGCGCCGGTGGCGTTGTATGGCGCCTTGGCGGGCGCAGTCGGCATGTCGGAGGTGCTGCGGGTGCGAGTCGAGGAGATCGGGCTGTACGAGGCCGCGTTCATCGTGGCGCTGCTCGCGGCGACCTTGGCGTGGATGCCCCGGGTCGTCGCGTGGGCTTGGGACACGCGCGAGTTGCCGCGCGACGAGCGGCGCGCGCGTCTCGAGGCGTTCCTCGAACGCCACGGCATCGCAGGCACGCGCCTCGCCGAGTGGCGCACCGGGTACCAGACGGCCAACGCCGCAGTGGTGGGCTTGTCGCGTCGTTCGCGCACGGTGTACTTGTCGGACTCGCTGTTGGCGCAGATGGACGATGCCGAGCTCGAGGCGGTGCTGGCGCACGAAGTGGCGCATGTGCGCCTGCGCCATGTGCCCTTGTTCCTCGTGGTCTCCGCAGGATGGATCCTGTTCGTCGATCTGCTGGCGCGCCACCACGCGCTCGAGCATCCGTGGTTGGCCTTCGCGTGCCTGGGCGCGGGTTTCGCGGCGTGGTTCGCCGGGTTCACTTGGTTGTCGCGGCGGGCGGAGCTGCAAGCCGATCTCCACGCCATCGCCATGCTCGGCGATCGCCGGGCCTTGGTGCGCGCCCTCGAGAAGGTAGGGGGCCGCCTGCGCGATGTCGCGGGTTGGCGGCACTTCAGCGTGGCGGACCGGGTGCGATTGCTCGATCGCGCCGCGGGCGATCCAAGCTTGCGTCGCGGACTGGATCGCACTTTGCGCCTCGTCGCCGTCGGGGCCGTGCTCTTGGCGCTCCTCGGTGGCGCGTCGCATGCCGCACGCTTGGTGCGCGAAGCTCCGCAGCAGCACATCTGGGCCGACTTGCGGTTGGGGCTTTGGAGCGCGGCGAATGCGCGCCTCGCGCATCATGGCTCGACGGACGACGGCCTGCGGCGACTCGTCGAACGCGCGCGCGCGCTGTCGCCCGCGGACAAGGACGCCGTGGATCTCGCTCGGCGCGCGGCGCAGGCCTGGCGCGAGGGACGCGGCGAAGCGGGCGTCGAGTGGCTTGCACTGGCCGCCTTGCGCGATCCGTCGCGTTGGTCGCTGGCCGCGGATGCCGCCGCGCGTGGCGACGAAGCGTCCGCGCGCGAAGAACTGGCGATGCGACTGGACCGGGAAGGCGCGGCTGGACCTGGGCGGCGCTCGTCGCCTTCCGTCAAATAAATTTGACGACCTGTCCGTTGGCCTAGTACGACAACCCGTTCTTGCGCAGATGGCTGAGCGGTTCGCCTTCGTGCAGCAAGCCGCCGGCCTCGACCGCGGCCACCACCAACACATGGTCGCCCGCGTCGCAGCTCGTGCTCGCGCGGCACTCGAGCCACGCGAGCGCCTCCACGAGGTGCAGGCTGCCCCCCGGTCCCGTGGCGGTGGCGAGGCCCGCGAAGGGCTCGTCGGACTTGAGGAAGGGCGCCATCAAGCCCCGGCTGGCGGCGTCGAGGATCGACACGCCGAACGGGGAACTCGAGCGCAAGGCGGCGAGGTGCGGACGGTCCTTCGCGACCGCCACCACGATGCTCGGCGGCTCGAAGCCGCACTGCACGAGGAAGCTCGCGAGGAACCCGCTCGAGGCCCCATCCACGTCGCAGGAAACGATGTACAGGCCGCTCGGAACGCGCCCTAGGGCGCGGGCCAGCGGAGTGGGTTCGGGGCGCGTCATAAGTGCTTGTTTCGAAGTTAGTTCTACGCACCTCTCTGGGTGGATTCCAAGCCCCGAAACGCGGACAATGCGTGGCCCCTCCGCAAGGTGCGTCCACGGCGCCCTCGACGCCTCGTTCCGGGCGCGTCGGGCTGCCCCGCCGCCGCCTGGCGCGCCCCCGCGCGCCGACTCGCGAACGACGCGGCGCACCATGTCCGCGGAGGACTCGAGCGACGCATGAGCCAGAGCGAAACCACCCCTCCGACGACGCCGCCCTCGAGCATCGAACCGCGCCTCATCGAGCGCGAGATGCGCGAGAGCTACCTGACCTACGCGTTGTCGGTCATCCATTCGCGCGCCTTGCCCGATGTGCGCGACG
>SXXH01000207.1 GCA_005789645.1 Planctomycetia bacterium | reverse complement strand
TGCTCCCACACCATGCCGTCGGGGTTCGTCCAGACGGGGTTGTAGACGCGCGTGAAGTACGCGGCGAGCTTGCCGCGGCCTTCGAGGATCAGGTGCGGCAGCAGGAACGACAATTCATGGTGCGCCAGCGGCCACTCGCGGGGATAGAGCAGCTCGTTCCACACGCGCTGCGGCGGCGGCTTGAGGAAGGGCGGCGGGACGAACTTGGTCTGCGTGTTCAGGTTCGTGCCACCCTTGGCGCCGACGGCCCCGACGAGCACGCAAAGGAACTGCAGGCAGCGCGCCACCTGCCAACCGCCTTCGTTGCCGGATGCGGCGTTGCGCCACACGTGCGAGGCGAGCGCGTTGCCCGCCTTGCCGATTTCGCGCGCGATCTCGACGATCTGCGCCGCGGGGATGCCGGTCTCGGCTTCGGCCTTCTCGGGCGTGATGTGCGCGTAGTGTTCCTTGAGCGCCGCCACGAAGGTCTCGAAGCTCCGCGGCTTGTCGGCATGCTTGGCATCGAGGAACTCGCGCCAGTTCGTCCAGCCTTCGACGAAGGCGCGGTCGTACAAGCCCTCGTCGAGGATGACGCGCGCAAAGGCCAAGAGCAGCATCGCTTCGGTGCCGGGCCACGGCGCCAACCACCAATCCGCCATCGAGGCGGTGTTCGACAAGCGCACGTCGATCACGCAGATCTTCGAGCCCTTCATCTTGCCGTCGATGATGCGCTGAGCGTGCGGGTTGAAGTAGTGGCCCGTCTCGAGGTGCGACGACAGGAGCAGCATGAACTTGCTGTGCTCGTGGTCGGGGGCCGGGCGGTCGGAGCCGCTCCACAGGGCGTACCCGAGGCGCGCCGCGCCGCTGCACACGTTCGTGTGGCTGTTGTGGCCATCGACGCCCCAGCTCTGCAGCACGCGGTCCATGTAGCCGTCGTGGCCCGGGCGACCGACGTGGTACATGACCTCGGTGCGCCGGCCTTCGACCAGCGCCTTCCTGATCTGCCTGGCGAAGACGTCGAGCACCTCGTCCCAGGTCGTGCGCTCGAACTTGCCCGAGCCGCGCGGACCCACGCGCTTCAAGGGATGCAGGATGCGCTGCGGGTCCTGCACCTGGTTGAGGGTCGCCGGACCCTTGGCGCAGTTCTTGCCGCGCGAGGCCGGGTGGTGCGGATTGCCCTCGAGCTTCCTGATCTCGCGCGTGTCGCGGTCGACGTAGGCGACCAGCCCGCAAGCCGCCTCGCAGTTGAAGCAGGTGGTGGGCACCAGCATGTAGCGCTTCTCCACCTTCTTCGGCCACGCCTTGCCGTCGTACTCCTTCCAGTCGTCCCACTGGTCGCGGGGCGGGAACGACTCCAGCGGCGTCGTCATCAGGGGTTCGGCGTCGTGCGAGCGGCTCATGCGGCGTTCCTCGTGCGCGGGTGGTCTTGGGTTCTGGCAGGCTTCGCGTGCGGTCTCACGACAACGGCGGCAATTGTCCGGCGCGCACGAACGCGTGCTCCCACAGCCACAGGCCGAACAAGGCCAGCATGGCGGCCGGTGCGACGAGGAGCGGCATGTTCGCCACCACGGCGACGACCAGCAGCACGCAGGGCAGCACCACACCCAACGCGTTGCCCACATGCATCGCGCGCGGGATCGGTCCCGCCGCGATCACAGGCAGGAACGCCGCGGCTTGGCGCGCGTTGGCGGTCGGATGGTTCTTGACGCGCTCGACCACGACCAGCAGAAGGTGCAGGTTCAACGCGCCCACCAAGAGGACCGCCAGCAACTGCGGCGCGAGGCTGAAGGGCAAGAACAACGCCGCGCCGCACAAGACCGCTTGCACCAAGAGGTGCGGCAGGACGAGCGGGGACTGCCACAGGTCGCGCCCCTCGCATTGTTGGAACAGGAAGGCCGTGTAGCCCGCGACGCCGAGCCCCAACACCGCGTTGACCCAGCGCAGCGTTTGCGCGAGTTCGTCGAGTTCGAAGAAGCGCGCCGCCATGGCGCCCACGAGACCGAGACCCGCGGCAGTCAAGATCCAACCGCCCTTCACGAGCCAACTCCTCGTGTTCGGCCGCGTCAGGAGGCGGAAGAACAGCCAGGGGCGCGCAAGGTCGTGCACCAGCAGCACCGTGGTGGCGACGAGGAAGAACAGCGAGGCCATCTCGGGCATGTAGTCGCGCAGGAAGCCCTCGGGCAGCGCGAAGAAGGCTGCGAAGGGCGAGAGCAGCGCCGCGCCCGCGGAGAGGCCCTTGGTGACGAGGTACAACGACACGTGCCAGCCCCACTCGACCTTGTGTCCCGCGTCGAGCACGGTGCGCGTGTCGGGCTCGAGCGGCAACTCTTCCGGCCAAGGCTCGCTCTTGTGCGGCGGGCGATCGCTCCAGATGTAGGTCTGGGGCCGTTCCGCTTCGCCGGGCTTCAGCAGCGTCGGCTCGACGCCTAGGTAGTGCACGTTCGGCCCGGTGTTCTGTTCGACGCGCCGTTGCAGCGTCTCGCCTTCGTGCTCCTTGAGCATCTGGCTGATCTTCGACTTGGGGTCGTGCAAGTCGCCAGCGACGATGGCGCTCTCGGGGCATACGACCACGCAGGCGGGCTCGAGCTGTTTCTCGATGCGGTGCGCGCAGTAGTGGCACTTCTCCGCCGCGCCCGTGTCTTCGTTGAGGTAGATCGCGTCGTAGGGACAACCTTGCATGCAGGCCCGACAACCGATGCACGCGTCACGGTCGAGGTCGACGATGCCGTCCTTGCGCTTCTCGAGCGCATTGACCGGGCAGATCGTGACGCACGGGGCCTTGGTGCAGTGGTTGCAGCGCAAGACCGCGACGTGGCGCTTGACGGCCGGGAAGCGCCCCTTCTCCTGGTACTTGACCCAAGTACGGAAGCTGCCCAGGGGCACATCGTTTTCGCTCTTGCAGGCGACGGTGCAGGCGTGGCAGCCGATGCAGCGGCGATGGTCGAGGAGGAAGCCGTATTGCATAGCGGGTCGCCTATCATGCGCCTCCCGAGGGTCCGGGGCGACTGCCGGAGTGGGGAAGCAGGGGGCCGGCGACCCCGAATCCGCGCTCTGTGGACAACAGGCGGGATGCGAATCGAGGATTCCGGGGCAGCAGCTATAGTTATCTTGGCTTATGAGGCGATTATCGCTACCTTTGAAAGCCGTGAGGACCAGCACATGAAAAAGTGGCACTTGCTCCTAGGCGCCGTCGTCGCTGTCGGCGGCCTCTACCTGCTCAACCAAAAGCTCTCCCAAAGCCCGACTCGGTACATGCCGGATGGCCCTGCCTCGACGGTGGGGAACGGCGCCACGGCGCCACGCGCCGAGTTCTCGGTCGGCTTCCTGCCGGTCACTTGACACCTCACCTGCCCGGTCACCAGTTGGGTGACCCAGCACAGCGCCAGCGGCACCGTCTTCAAGGCGCAGAAGTTCACCGACTTCCCGAGCATGAAGGAGGCGCTCATCGCGCGCAAGATCGACGCGACCTTCATGATCGCGCCCTTGGCGATGAAGCTCGTCTCCGATGGCGTGCCGGTGAAGCTTTGCTACCTCGGTCACCGCGACGGCAGCGCGCTGGTCGTGGGCAAAGACAGCGCGATCAGGGAGTTCAAGGACCTCGCAGGCAAGACGGTCGCCATCCCGAGCCGCTTCTCGAACCAGAACCTTCTGATGCAGCGCATGATGAAGAAGAACGGCATGCCGATCGACTCCATGGTGCTCAAGGAAGTGCCGCCGCCCGAGCATCCGAGCGCCTTGGCGTCCAAGGCCGTCGACGCCTTCATCGTCGGCGAGCCGCACCCGTCGAAGGCGGAGATCGAGGGCTACGGCCGCGTGCTGTACCTGATGAAGGACCTGTGGCCCGAGTTCATCTCGTGCGTGCTCGTCGTGCGCGAAGAGGTGATCCTCGGAAACCGCGCACTTGTGCAGGAACTGGTCGACGGCATCGCCGCCTCGGGCGAGTGGCTCGACGAGGACCGCGAGACGGGCGCGCAGCACCGCAAGGACGCGGCTTTCGTCGTCGGCAACATGTTCTACAGCCAGAAGCCCGAGCTGTTGGAATACGTGCTGACCAAGCCCATCGACCGCGTGTCGTACACCAACCTGATGCCGCCGAAGGACACCTTCGACGAGATCATGGACCTCGCCGTCGAGACCAAGGTCCTTCCGCGTCGCATGGAGTTCGCCGAGTACGTCGACACGAGCTTCGCGCCTGACCTGTTGAAGGTCGACGTGCCCTTCGACCGCCTGCCGATGCCGACGCAGGCTGAGCTGGACGCCAAGAAGGCGGCGGCGCCCAAGTCCGTCGAACCCGCGGCCAAATGAGCGTCTGGGCCATCGTCGTCGGGGCCCTGGCGCTCGTCGTGCTGCTCTTGGCGCGGCGGATGCCGGAGGGCGTCGCGCGTTGGGTGTTGCCGACGGCCACCGGCCTCGTCGCCGTGTCGCTGTGGCAGCTGTGGTGCGACTGGAAGTCGTACGACCTGACGGGCGGCGACGGGAAGGTGCGCCGCATCCAGGTCTTCCCCGGCCCGCTCGACACGCTGGCGGGCATGGCGAAGCTCGCCTCCGACGGCCAGATGCTGCGCCACTCGGTGGCGAGCCTCTACCGCGTGGCCGCGGGCTTCGGCCTCGCCTGCCTCGTCGGCGTGCCGCTGGGCCTGTGGGCCGGCTGGTCGACGCGCGCGATGCAGGCGCTCAACCCGCTGGTGCAGGCGCTGCGCCCGATCTCGCCCATCGCGTGGATCCCGGTCGCGATCCTGTGGTTCGGCATCAAGGACGCCTCGGCGATCTTCCTGATCTTCGTCGCCTCCATCTTCCCGGTCGTCACCGGCACGATGACGGCGGTGCGCGCCATCCCGCAGGTCTACGTGCGCTCGGCGCGGAACTTCGGCGTGCGCGGCTTCGAGCTGTTTCGGCGCGTCGTGTTCCCCGCGGCGCTGCCGCAGATCCTGACCAGCCTGCGCATCGCGCTCGGCATCGCGTGGATGGTGATCGTGGCGGCGGAGATGATCGCGGTCGACCAGGGCCTCGGCTACCAGATCATGGACGCGCGCAACGCGAACAACTACGACCTCGTCACGGCCTCGATGGTGTTCATCGGCCTGATCGGCATCGGCCTGGACGCGGCCTTGCGGCGCTTCGAGCGCCTCGACGAAGTGCGCTGGGGCTACTCGAAGCAATGAACGCGCCGATCAAGATCGACGTGCGCGGGGTGCGCAAGGTCTACCCGCTCAAGAAGGACTCGCTCGTCGCGCTCGAGTCGGTGGACCTGCAGGTCGCCGCCGGCGAGTTCGTCTGCCTGCTCGGACCTTCGGGCTGCGGCAAGTCGACCCTGATGAACATCGTCGGCGGCTTCGAGACGCCGGACGCGGGCGTGGTGGAAATCGACGGCCAGCCCGTGCGCGGGCCCGATCCGCGGCGCGTGTTCGTCTTCCAGGAGTACGGGATCTTCCCGTGGGCTTCGGTGTGGGACAACGTGGCCTTGGGCCTGCGCGAGCGGCCCAAGGACGAGCAGGCGCGCGTCGTGCAGCGCTACATCGACCTCGTGGGCCTCTCGGGCTTCGAGAAGAGCTTCCCGAGCGAGCTGTCGGGCGGCATGCGCCAGCGCG
>SXXH01000206.1 GCA_005789645.1 Planctomycetia bacterium | reverse complement strand
GAGAACCCGCACCAGACGGCCGCGTTCTACGCGGTCGGCGGCCGCGGCGAGCCTTCGCTGGCCAACGCCGAGGTGCTTGGCGGCAAGCAGCTCTCCTACAACAACCTGGTCGACCTCGACGCGGCGCTGGCGCTGGCGAAGGAGTTCGACGAGCCGTTCGTGGCGGTGCTGAAGCACAACAACCCCTGCGGCGCGGCCGCCGGCGCGACCATCCTCGAGGCCCTGTCCGGCGCGTGGGATGGCGATCCCGTGTCGGCCTTCGGCTCGGTGCTGGCGTTCACGCGCGTGCTCGACATGGCCTGCGCCGAGTACCTCGTGTCCGGCAACCGCTTCGTCGAGGCGATCGTCGCGCCCGGCTACGAGCCCGAGGCGTTGAAGTTGCTGGTCGAAAAGCCCAAGTGGGGCAAGAACGTGCGGCTGCTCGTGTGCCCGTTCCCCGGCGCGACCCGCGACGCGCGCGATGTCGAGGTCAAGAAGCTGGTCGGCGGCTTCCTGCTGCAGGACCGCGACTTGTCCGCGGCGGGCGAGGGCGAGTGCAAGGTGGTCACGCGGCGCGCTCCCACTTCGGACGAGCTGGCTTCGCTGCTTTTCGCCAACAAGGTCTGCAAGCACGTCAAGAGCAACGCCATCGTGCTGGCCAAGGGCACGCGCGTCCTCGGCGTCGGCGCGGGCCAGATGAGCCGCGTCGACAGCGTGCACATGGCCATTCGCAAGGCGGGCGACGCGGTGCATGGCGCGGTCATCGCATCCGACGCGTTCTTCCCGTTCCCCGACGGCCCCGAATTGGCCATGCAGGCGGGTTGCACCGCGATCCTGCAGCCCGGCGGTTCGTTGCGCGACGCCGAGACGATCGCCGCCGCCGACGCGCATGGCGCGGCCATGGTGTTCACGGGCCTGCGGCACTTCCGCCACTGAGGCGCGGCGCAGGCGCGGGTCGGAGCTCGCGCGCGACGCGCCGCGACAGATCGCGGAGCGCGACGCTGCGACCGTCGAGCACTTCGATGTCGCCAGCGACCCCGCCGCCGATGGTGGACGGGCGGCGGACGCGGCCACCGTGGACGAGGGTGTCAAGATTTTCGGACATGGACGAGATCGATCCGGGTTGGGCGCGCGTGGCCGCCGTCGATCGCATCAGGCGACGTTCTTGCGTCGACGAAGCCAAGCCGCGAACAACGCGGCCGCGTGGCCCGGGACATGCAGGACCACCATGGCCACGATCCCGACGGGCAGAAGGGCCCCCGAACCCTCCAGCGTCGCCACCATGCCCAGCATGTGCCCCAGCGCCATGGCTGGAGCCAAGGTCCACGCGCGCCATGGGGCGAGCCAGCCCCCCAAGCCGAGCAGCAGGATGTCCACGGGCCAGACGACGGCGAAGTAGAGCGGATGGTCCCAGGCCTCGCGCGCGTCGATGGCCGCGTTCGCCACCATCCACAAGGCGAAGCCCGCGACCAACGCGGCGATCCAAGGCGCTTCGCGGTTCAGCGGGTTGCCAGGATGCTTGTGCGTCCGTTCCATGCCCGTCCTCGAGCACCATCATACGGCCCCGCGCGGCACGCGTAGGCCGTCCGTGGGGGCCGCGTGCCATCGACGGGACCGGAAGCCTAGACTCGCGCCATGCCGCGCATCCTCCAACTCGCGCTCGCCTGCCTCGCGAGCTCCGCCTGCCAAGTCGTGGAAGTCCGGCCGATCTCGACGCCGGAGGAGGAGCGCGCCACGGCGATGGTAGAGCGCTTGTACCGCGCGTTCTGCTTCAACGCGGGCGGGGAGGCGGACTGGGCGACGATGCGCGCGTCGTTCGCGCCCGGGGCGAGCTTCGTCGATCCTTTCCGGCAGGGACAGCAGCCCAAGGCGGTCGATGCCGAGTGCTTCCTCGCGACCTTCGCCGCGTGGTGCAAGGCCGACGACGTGCGTTCCACCGGACTGCACGAGCGGATCCTGCGGCTGCGGCTCGAGGCGTGCGGCGGCATCGCGCACGCGTGGGTGGGCTTCGAGGGCTTCCAACCTGCCGATGGCCGGGTGCGCACGCGCGGCGTCGACAGCCTCCAACTGGTGCTCGATCGCGGTGAATGGAAGCTCGCCTCCTTCGCCACGCAATACTCGAGCGCCGACGCTCCCTTGCCGCCGCGCTGGTTCGGCGGGGACTAGCGCGACTCAAGGAGCGGGCGCCAGCTCGCCCGCCGCGATCCGCTCGGTCAAGCGGTTCATCTCCGGCGGCAAGGGGCAGGTCGCGTGCGCGGTGAAGGCGCACGGCGGGTTGAACGCGCGGTTGAAGTCGATCTCGACCACGCCGTCGACCGGAGGGGCGAGGTCGAGGAAGCGTCCACCACCGTAGCTCCCGCGGCCGTTGGTGGCGTCGCCGAAGACGACGAACAAGCGCTCGCCCGCGCCCTTCGTGGCGACGAAGCGTCGCGTCGCGCCGTCGAGCTCGAAGGCGAGCAGCGCCGCGACCGGTTGCGCCTCCACGTGTCCCAGCACGTTGGCGATGGAGACCATCCGTCCCGGCGCGACGTCTTCGGCGCGCGCGCGCACGATCCGAGTCGCGTCGAAGGGGAAGAGTGGGATGCCGTCGAAGTCCCGGCGCGTCGGGCTCGTGTTGTCGCGGACGCGCAACGCCAGCTTGCCGCCGCGGCGCAGCAGCGCGAACGAAACCGGTCCATCGCGCACCACCGAGGGCGGGCCTTGGTCGTCGGCCACCAGCGCTTCGCCCGCGGTTCCGCGTTCGAGCACGGCCGACGAGCCGGACTCGGGCAGCCACCGCGCGACTTGGCCTTCGACCACGAAGCGCCCGATCGACGGCGCGCTGCACGACGCGTAGCGCAGCCTGGCCGCGTCCCCGGAGCCCACGCTCCACTCGCCGTCCTCGAGGAAGTCGAGCCCCACGAGCGACAGCCAGCCGTCCTCCGCGCGCAGCTTGGCGAGCCTCTCGGCGTGCCAGCTGGCGCGCGCCTCCTCCGCCGGGTCGAGCGCCGGAGAGCAGGCCCCCACCAAGGAGATGGCCGCGCCGGCGCCCAAGGCCGCGGCGGCGTCAAGGATCCTGGACAGCATCGTCGTGCGCTCCTGTCTCGAAGGCCACTTCGCCGTTCGGCGCGGGCCAAGCCACCACGTCCCACTGCTCGAGCGCCAACCGCGTGGCGCCGGAGCCAGGTCGGCTCGCCACGCGGAACAGGCGCCACGAGGCGAGCTGGCGATTCTGCCCCGGTTCCACGACGGGCATGGACCGCGCGATCCTCGGACGCGCCGGCGGCGGCGGCGGATCGCCGGCGAGTCGTTCGGCCAGCGCCACCTCGTCGCCCTTTCCGATGCACGCAGCGAGCAGCCCGGTCAGGCGATCGCCGCGACGACGGAGGTGCGCCGCGTCGACCAGCAGCGACTCCGAGTCGCCCACGCCGCGCGCGATGCCGGTGGCGAGGTCGATCTCCAGGGCGGCATCCTCGCCGACACCGAGACCTAGGCGCCGTCCGCTGGCCTCGAGCGCCGCGGCGAGGCGCCCAACGCGATCGCGCTCGAAGAAGTGCGAATCCGTCACCACCCAAGGCTGGAACTTCATGCCGGGGCCCAGCTGCGGTCCCAAGACGACCACCTCGCCGTCCTTCGGCGCCTCCTTGGGCGGGATGCCCAAGGCGCGCGCGCTGCCGCCCGACAGCAGCATGATCTCGCCCATCATCGCGTCGCCGGCGCTGGCGCCGGCGATGACGCCACCACGCGCCAAGAGGCGCCGCATCGCCAGCCACTCGGGCGTGTCCGCGTCGTCCGGGCGGTAGCGCGCGACGATGCGCTTCTGGTCGCCGCCGGTGAACAGCATGGCCGTGGCGTCGTCGATCGCCGCGACCGTCTCCTCGGTGCTCGCGCCCCGCCGCACCGCCACCACTGGCGCGCCTGGCGCCCACACGCGCAAGGCCTCGGTCTTGTCGACGACTTCGTCCTCCTCGTCGCCGGTCGCGGCGGTCGCGACCACGAACCGCGCCGGTCCGCGCGCCGAAGCGAGCTCGACGAAGCGCTCCCACACGGCGCGCGTGTCGTTGTCCAGGCCGCCGCCCACGACGAGCAGGGTGCCCGCGGCCGCGGATCGAGGCGTGGAAGTGGACGCGCAGCCGACCGCCAGCGCCGCCAGCAGGCACGACGTCGCGACGCGCAGCCAGCGCTCAATCCTCATGGATGCGCACCTCGAAGCGCCCGCTCGCGTCGGCCATGCCGCGGTACATGCCGTCGGAGTTGTAGGGCGTGGCGATCCGTCCGTGCCTGTCGATGGCGATCACTCCGCCGTCGTCCTTGGACAAGGTGCGCTGCACCACGGCGTTCGCGGCCTCGTCGAGGCTCTCGCCGCCGAATTGCATGCGCGCGGCGATGGTGCGCGCCACGGCGTGGCGGATGAACTGCTCGCCGGTGCCCGTGCCGCTGACGGCGACGTGCGCGTCGGCCCAGTTGCCGGCGCCGAGGATGGGCGTGTCGCCCACCCGTCCCCAGCGCTTGCCGGTCAGGCCGCCGGTGCTCGTGGCCGCCGCCAATCGGCCTTCCGCGTCGAGCGCGACGCAGCCGACCGTGCCGTACGCGCGCGGCGGCTTGGATTCCTCGTCGAGGACCGTCGCCTGCTTGCGCTCGCGCAGCACCTCCTCGAGCACCTTGCGGCGCCGCTCGGTGTCGAACCATTCGTTGGGCACGCGCTCGACGCCGACGAGGGTCGCGAACTGCTCGGCGCCATCGCCCATCAACAGGACGTGCCGCGTGCGTTCCATGACGAGCCGCGCCAAGGACACGGGGTTCTTGACCGTGCGCACGCCCGCGACCGCCCCGCAGCGCAGCGTGTGGCCTTCCATGATCGAGGCGTCCAGCTCGTGGCGTCCTTCCTCGTTGAACACGGCGCCCTTGCCGGCGTTGAAGCGCGGATCGTCCTCGAGCACGCGCACGACCGCCTCCACCGCGTCGAGCGCGGAGCCGCCGGCGGCGAGCAGGTCGCGTCCCACGGCGAGCGCGGCCTCCAGCGAAGCGCGGTGCTCGTCGAGCTCGGCGCGCGGCGCGTCGCGGTCGAGCACGCCGGCGCCTCCGTGCAGGGCCAGCGCCCAGCGACCCGTCGCCCGCTGATCCGACGCGCGCGGCGACGAGCAGGCCGCGGCGGAAAGCAACGCGACGAGGACGAGGAACAGATGCTGCGCGCGCGACGCCATGGAGGACCTCCGAGGCGCGCAGTCTAGCCGCCCAGCGCGGCGCGCCGCTCGTCAGGCGAGGATCTCGCGCGCGACCTTGCCGTGCACGTCAGTCAGGCGGTAGTGGCGACCCTGGAACGACCAGGTCAGCCGTTCGTGGTCGATGCCGAGCAGGTGCAGCATGGTCGCGTGCAGGTCGTGCACGTGGACTCCGCCCTCGGCGACGTTGTAGGAGAAGTCGTCCGTCGCGCCGTGGACGATGCCGCCCTTGGCGCCGCCGCCCGCCAACCACATGCTGAAGCAGCGCGGGTGGTGGTCGCGTCCGTAGTCCGATTCCGTCATGCGGCCTTGGCAGTACGCCGTGCGGCCGAACTCGCCGCCCCACACGACCAGCGTGTCCTCGAGCAGCCCGCGCTCGGCGAGATCGGCCACCAGCGCGGCCGAGGCCTGGTCGGTCTGCTTGCATTGGTGCGCGATGCCGCCTGGGAGGTTGGCATGCTGGTCCCAGCCTTGATGGAACAACTGCACGAAGCGCACGCCACGCTCCACGAGGCGTCGCGCCAGCAGGCAGTTGGCGGCGTAGGTCCCCGGCTCTCGCGAACCCGGACCATAGCGCTCGAAGTCCGCGTCGGTCTCGCCCGCGAAGCCCGTGGCCTCCGGCACGCTCGTCTGCATGCGGAAGGCAAGTTCCGCCTGCGCGAGTCGCGCGTCGATCTCGGGGTCGCCTTGGCGTTCCGCCGCGTCGCGCGACATGCGCCGCAACGCATCCAAGGTGGCGCGCCGATCGTCGCGCGACACGCCGTCGGGATCCGCGAGGAACAGCACCGCATCCTTGCCGGAGCGGAACCGCGTGCCTTGGTGTTCGCTGGGCAGGAAGCCCGCGCCCCACAACCGCGAGTAGAGCGGCTGGTCGCGCGAAGCGTCCTTCGACACCAGCACCACGAAGGTCGGGAGGTCGCGGTTCATCGAGCCCAGTCCGTACGACAACCACGAACCCAGCGAAGGGCGACCGGCGATCTGCGCACCGGAGCAGAGGAACGTGATGGCCGGATCGTGGTTGATCGCCTCGGTGTGCATGGCGCGCAGCAAGCACGCGTGCTTGGCGATCTTCGCCGTGTGCGGCAGGAGTTCGCTCCACTCCACGCCGGTCGAGGGTTCAACCGCGAACTTCGCGAAGGAAGCGGCGATGGGCAGCACCGCTTGGTTGCCGCTCATGCCGGTCAGGCGCTGGCCGCGGCGCACGCTGTCGGGCAGTGGCTGGCCATGCAACTCGCGCAAGCGCGGCTTGGGATCGAAGGTCTCGATCTGGGACGGTCCGCCGGCCTGGAACAGGTAGATCACGCGCTTGGCCTTGGGGGCGAAGTGCGGCACGGCCGTCGCCTCGGGCGTCGCGCGAGGTGCGGCGCCGAGCACTTCCGAAAGCGCCAGCGCGCCAAGGCCTAGTCCTGCTCCGCGCAAGAGCGCACGCCGATCGAGTTCGACGCTCCGCGCCAGCGCGTCCTGGCGTCCATGATCGTTCATCGGGACATCAGCGCTCCGTCGCTGGCGTGGATGGTGCCGCACGCCAAGGTGAGCGCGGCGAGTTCGGCGTCCTCCGATCCGCAGAACCTGCGCGCGTCCTCGGGGGCGGCTGCATAGCGCCGGGTGGCGTCGGCGGCCAGTTGCACGAGCGCCGCGAGTTCCTCGGGGCTGGGCTCGCGCGTGCAAACCAGCGCGTGCATCCGCGCCACGCGCGCTTCGAGGCCGACGGCTTCCGACTGCGCGCGCTTGGCGGTGGCGCGCGCGGCCTCGATGTGGACGCGGTCGTTCCAAGCGACGAGCGCCTGCAGCGGCGTGTTCGTCGCTCCACGACGCGCAACGCATGCCTCGCGCGTGCCGGCGTCGAAAGCCGACATGTTCGGTGGTGGCGCGGTGCGCTTGCGGAAGGTGTATACGCCGCGGCGACGCGAGTTGGGGCCCATGTCGGGCACGTAGTTGCCCACCTGGCCAGCCTCGTGCCACAGGCCTTCGGGTTGCCATGGCTTGGCTGAAGGACCGCCGAACACCTCGTGCAGGATTCCGCCGGCGTGCAAGGCCTGGTCGCGCAGCATCTCGGCGGTCAGGCGCGTCGCCGGGCCGCGCGACCAGAGCGTGTTCATCGCATCGCGATCGCGCTTCTCCGGCGAGCAACGCGAGTCTTGGCGGAAGGTGCTCGACATCACGAGCCGCTTGAGCAACTTGCGCGTGTTCCAAGCGCCATCCGCGCTGCCGTCTCCTCGCGCGTAGTCGTGGGCCAGCAGGTCGAGCAGTCGTGCATCCGTCGGCGTGGCGCCCTGCAAACCGAAGTTCTCCGGCGTCTCGACCAATCCGGCGCCGAAGACCTGCGTCCACAAGCGGTCGACTTGCACGCGCGCGGTCAAGGGATGGCGCGGATCGAGCAACCAGCGCGCGAGCCCCATGCGATTCCGCGGCAGATCCGGATCGAAGGGCAGCACGGCGTCCAGCGCCCCGGGTTCGACGGGCCGCGCGAGGTCGGGTTGGTCGTAGGCTCCTCGTCGCAGCACATGCGTCGACCGCGCCCACGGACTGTCGGCCATGCAGGCGAAGCGCGGAATGGGATCGAGGTGCGCCGCCAAGGCGCGTTGGGCGTCCCGCCAAGCTTGGCGCGCCACCACGACGACGGCGTCGTGGTCGGCCGCGTGCTCGCCGCGCGTTTCGTCGTCGAGTTCGACCTCCAGGCCGTCGTCGCGAGCCACTAGGCGGGCTTGCAGGGGGGTCAAGGCCGAGCGCCACGCGCGCAGCTCGTCCATGGCGCCCGAGCGGAAGCCCACGCCGCGCGAGCGCGAGCCGACCTCCAGCGTGTGGCTCGCCAGCGGTCCATCGAGCGCGTCGCGCACGGTGTCGACCACGGCAGGCCGGCCATCGAGGTGCAAGCGCAGGCCCGCTGCGCGCGAGGAGCCGTCGTAGGTGGCGACCACATGCACCCATCGTCCGAGCGGCAGCGCGTCGCGCGTGCGGATGCTGGCCGCCGAGCCAGGCCAGTAGTGGATGGCGCTCCAGCGCAGTCGCCCATCTTCGAGCTCCAGTTCGATGCCGGAGGCGTCCGCGTCTTGCGTGTAGAAGCCGGAGGCCTGCACGAGCGCCGCTTGCGCGTTGCGTTCACCCAGTCGGATCCACAGCGCGAAGGACACTGCATCGTGCCTGCCGATGCCGGAGACGCCTTCGAGCCACAAGCCGCCGTCGCCGTCGAAATGCATGCCCTTGCCGCGCGCGCCCTCGCCCAGGCGCACGGCTCCCAGTTGTTCGGGTCGCCGACGGTCGATGCTGGCGGACTTGCGGCCGGGAACCGCGTTGGGAGTGGCGTCGTCCGCCAGCGCCTCGAACGAGTAGGCGTCGTCGGGCGCGGGCGTCGTGTCGTCCCTTGTGGTCGTCGCCGTGGTCGGCACGAAGCGCGCCAGCGCCGCGGCGCGCAGGGTCGACCACTCCGCGCGGCGCGCGGCTTCCTGTCTCTCGAGTTCGCGCGTGCGCGCCTCTTGCTCGGGCGTCTGCAAGCGCACGAAGGGCGGGGGCGCGTCGCCGGGCAGCGAGTAAGGCTTCAACCCGTTCTCGTCGATGCCGCCGAACATCGCCGCGAGCCCGTAGTACTCCCGCATCGACACCGGGTCGTACTTGTGGTCGTGGCAACGCGCGCAGTCGAGCGTCAAGCCTAGGAAGGCGGTGCCGAAGGTGCCGACGCGATCGGCGATGCCTTCCTGGCGGAACTCCTCCGCGATGGACCCGCCTTCCTCCGTCATGCGATGCAGGCGCTGGAAGCCGGTGGCCACGCGGTCCGCGATGGTCGCGCCCGGCTTCAAGTCCCCGGCGAGGACGTCGACGACGAACTGGTCGTAGGGCTGGTTCGAGCGCAACGACTCGAGCAGCCAATCGCGCCAAGGCCAACTGAACGACGGGTTGTCCGTCTGGTAGCCATGCGTGTCCGCGTAGCGCGCGAGGTCGAGCCAAGTGGTCGCCATGTGCTCGGCGGCGCGCGGCGAAGCCAGCAACGCGTCGATCCGCGCTTCGTACGCGGCGTCGGAGTGGTCGGCGCGGAAGGCCTCGACCTCTTCGGGCGTGGGCGGCAAGCCCGTCAAGGCGAGCGATGCGCGTCGCAGGAGCGTGGTCGGATCGGCGGCCGGTTCCGGCCGCCAACCGCACGCCTCCAAGTTGGACAGCACGATGGCGTCGAGCGGATCGCGCACCCACGCCGTGTCGGCGACTACGGGTGGCGCCGGCTTCTCCGGCGCGACGAAGGACCAGTGCGGCTGGTACTTGGCGCCCGCGTCGATCCACGCCAACAACAACTGGCGCTCGGCGCTCGTCAAGGGGCGCTTGAACTCCGCGGGCGGCATGGATTCGTCGTGGTCCGAAGGCATCAGGATGCGCCGCGCCAGTTCGCTCCGATCCCGCGAGTTCGGCACGATCGCGCGCTCGCCACTCGCCAACTCGGCCCGCGAGCCGTCCTCGCGATCGAGCCGCAGTCCCGCCTTGCGCTGCGCCTCGTCCGGTCCGTGGCAGGCGAAGCAGCGGTCGGCGAGCAGCGGACGCACCTCGCGCCCGTAGTCCGGACCGTCGCTCGACGCCAGGGCGGGACCGCCAAGCAGCGTGATCGCGAACAGGGCGTGGCGGACGAACGGCATGCGACGAAGATACCACCGCGCTTCGCACGCGTAGGCGAGCGGTCGTTGTTGATCGTCATGCGCGGATGCGACAGACTCGACGCGTCTCCGGTCCAAGCGGAGCGATCAACCAACGGACACACGCGATGCCCTTCGAACACCAGCTGACCAAGGTCCTCTCCCAGGACGGCTTCCTCGCGGCCCTCGACCAGAGCGGCGGCAGCACGCCCAAGGCGCTGCGCCTCTACGGCGTGCCCGAGACCGCCTACGCCGGCGAGGAGGAGATGTACGCCAAGGTCCACGAGATGCGCACGCGCATCGTCACCTCTCCGGCCTTCAACGGCGACCGCATCCTCGGCGCGATCTTGTTCGAGAACACCATGGATCGGCAGATCCGCGGCAAGGGCAGCGCCCAATACCTGTGGCACGAGAAGCGCGTGGTGCCGTTCCTCAAGGTGGACAAGGGCCTTGGAGCCGAAGCCGACGGCGTCCAGTTGATGAAGGACATCCCCGGCCTGGAGCAGCTCCTCGATCGCGCGCAGAAGAACGAGGTCTTCGGCACCAAGATGCGCTCCGTCATCAAGCAAGCCAGCAAGTCCGGCATCGCCAAGGTGGTCGAGCAGCAATTCCAAGTCGGGCTGCAGATCGTCGACAACGGGCTGGTGCCGATCATCGAACCCGAGGTCGACATCGATTGCCCGGACAAGGTGGGGGCCGAGCATCTGCTCGAGGAAGCCCTCGTCGCGCGCTTGGACGAGCTCGAGTACCACCAGCTCGTCATGCTGAAGTTGACGCTGCCCGAGGTGGACAACTTCTACCAACGCTTGATCGAGCACCCCAATGTCGTACGCGTAGTGGCGCTGTCCGGCGGCTACAGCCGCGTGCGCAGCAACCAGAAGCTCGCCCGCAACGAGGGCTTGATCGCCAGCTTCAGCCGCGCGCTGTCCGAAGGCTTGACGGCCCAGCAGAGCGACGCCGAATTCGACGAAGCGCTCGAAGAGGCGATCCAGAGCATCTTCGAAGCCTCGCGCGCCTGACGCAGGCCGCTGGAGCGCATCCCGATCGCCCGCCTCGGACAACCGTGGCGGGCGATTGCATGTTCGGCGCTTGGCGCGCGTCTCCTGCCGGGTGGCGCCGCCTCGGGCCTTGGGTTCATCCCGCCAAGTGCGCATGGCCACGCATGCAACGCCATGCCAAGCTCGCGTCATGTTCAGGAAGATCCTGCTCGTGCTGGCGGCGCTCTTCGTGCTGGCGATCCTGGTCGGTCTCGCCTTGCCCACCGCGTTCGTCGTCGAGCGCAGCATCGTGGTCGCGGCTCCGCCCGCCAAGGTCCACGCGTGCGTCGGCGATCTGCGGCGCTGGTCCGAATGGACGGTGTGGCAGGAGTCGTCGCCGACGATGAAGACCGAACTTGGTCCCGAGACCACGGGCGTGGGCGCCTCGCAGCGTTGGACGGACGCTTCGGGATCGGGACGCCTCGTGTTCACGCGTTGCGACGAGACGGGCGTCGCCTACGACATGGCGTTCATCGACGAAGGAGCGGAGATGCCCGCCAAGGGCGCGCTCGACTATGCCGCGCAGGGCGGCGCCACGCGCGTTACATGGCGCATGTCGGGCGACTTCGAAACGACCGTGCTGGGCGGTTGGATGCGCCTGCTGGTCCAAGGCCGCATCGAGGAGGACTTCGACAGGGGCCTCGCCAATCTCAAGCGATTGGTCGAGGCGTCTTGAGTTCGCACCGTGTACGCGCGCAGCCTCACTTGCGCGCGGCGGCGGTCTCGGTGCGAGGCTCGCTGGGTTCGACGCCCGCGATGCCCTCGTGCTCGAGCCAGTCGTAGACGGTTTCGAGCGGCGTGGCCAAACCCATGTGCGGCACCACGGTCGGTCGCGCCGAGCCGTGCGTGTAGATCTTGGTGAAGACTCCGACCAGTTCGCGTGTGCGTCCGTGGTACACGCCGCCACCGGAGTTGCCGATGTAGGTGGGCGCGCTGATCATCCAGTAACGCATGCCATCGACATGGTGGTGCGTGTCCGACAGGGTGCCCGCCGTCGGGATGGGGTCGTTGCCCAACGGGCAGCCGACCGCCCAGACGGGCTCGAAGACCTGCGCGCGCCTGAGAGTCTCGCGCGAGGCGAGCTTGGCGCCGTGCGGGAGCGGAGCGCTCGTGCGCAGCTCGAGCAGCGCGACGTCCAGATCGGCGTCGCGCTTGACCAGCAAGGCGGTCTGCGGATCGATACTGCCGTCCTTGGCGTAGAGGGTCACGGGCACCGACACTTCGCCGGTGTCTTCGTCCGGTCGGATGTCGCGGATGACATGCCACGCGGTGAGGATCGGCGTGCGCCACGCGCCATCCGCGTCGGCGCGCGAGCGCAGCAGCACGCCCGAACCCACGGTTTCCTCGCCCGAGACCTGGATGGTCGGGCCGAGCAGGTCGTTCCACAGGTCGTCGCCACCCACCTCGCGCGGGATGCGGCCTTCGAGGCGAATCAGCTCGGCACTGGTGGCCGCGCCTAGCTCCAGACCGCGCATGGCGAGTTGGTCGAGCAAGCGCCGGTTGTCCTCGACGCGGCCCAAGATGGGCGCCAGCGCCGAACCGATGGCGCGTGGCAGCTTCGACGCCAGTTCCGCTCCGCGCAGCTCCTGCGCCGCCAGCTCGGCGCCTGTGCGTTCGAGTTCGGCATGCAGGGACGCGACGCGCGCCTCGACCTCCGCATGCGTGGCGCGCGCCGTGGCGATCGCTCGCAACTCTTCGAGGGCGGCGTCGGATCGCCGCCGCAGCATGTCGAGTTCCGCCTGCAAGGCGGCGACTTCGGCAGGGTGCGCGCTCTGACGCGCTTCGAGTTCGTCGATGCGTCCTTGGAATCGTTCTTGGCGCGCCAAGAGCAGCGACAACGCCGTCAGAGGCACGCCAAGTAGGAGGAGGTGCTTGTACATGGAGACTTGCAGTCGCGCGCGTGCGGGCGGGTGCTCGCGCGGCCTTGCGACCAAGCAAACTTCGTCGCGACGCATGCGGGGCGATAAGCAAAGCCAAGGAAATCGCAATCAGGCGAAATGGGAAATACTTTCCGCTCGGCCCTGCTGCGGCTGTTCAGCGCAGCAGCTCGATTCGCAGGATGCGATCACCCACCTCGATGCGCTGCAGCACGTCGAAGCCCGCGACGAGGCTGCCGAAGTTCGCGTAGCGCCAGTCGAGGTGCGGGGTCTCGCGCAGTGTCAAGAAAATTTGACTACCGCCCGAGTCCGGATCCTCGTTGCGCGGCATCCCCAGCGATCCCGCCAGGAACGGACGCGGGGTGGGCTCGCCACGCAGGGAACCGCCATCCCACGCCTCGCCTCCATTGCCGTCGCCGCGCGGGTCGCCACCTTGGACCACGAAGTCCGGGACGACGCGGTGGAAGGTCGACCCGTCGTAGGCGCCGCGCGCCGCCAGTCGGGCGAAGTTGTGCACGTGCATGGGGCTTTCGTCGCCATGCAACACGAGCTCGAGCTCGCCGCGGGTGGTGGAAATGCGCGCGCCGCGCGGCAAGTCGAGCTCGACGACCGGGCCGCGCCAGCGTTCGCGCTCGCGCCGCGTGCCCGCCACGCGCCCGAAGCGTTCCTGCAGGACTCGCGCCGCCTTGCGCGCCACATGGTCGTTCGCGTGCAACGCCAAGCGCTCGGCGATCAGCGACGAGTTGGCACTCGCCGTGCAATCGAGCGCGATCTGCGCGACTTCGGCTCCGATCGGACCGGGCGTGCTGGCCACGCAGGCGAGGATCGCGTCTTCGCAGCCGGCCTCGCCGATCTTCGCCAACACGCCCATCGCCGCCAGCCGCACGCCGGGGTCGGGATGTTCGAGCAGTCGCAGCGCGACCGCGCGTGCTTCGTCCGTCGGCCACGAGCCCAACGCCTCGGCCGCGGTCGTCGCCACCCGCAGGTTCGAGTCGGCCGCGAACGTGGTCGCCAGCGCGATGCCGCGCCGCGCGCCCAGCATGGCCGTGGCGCGAGCGGCCGCGGCGCGCACGACGGGTTCGGGGTCGAGCCGCGCCAAGTCGAGCAGCGGCGCGGCTTCGTCGCCGGCGAGGCGCGCCAGCGCCTCCAGTCGCGCGCCACGCACCGTGGGCGATGGGTCGAGTCGCGCCTTCTCCAGCGCCGCCTCGACGCGCTGCAGGACGGTGATCGACTGGTCGTCCCGCTGCTCCGGTGGCGTCGCGGCGTCGCGATCCGCCGTCGACAGCAGGGAGCCCAAGGCTCCGAGGGCTTCCAGCGCGCACGCGCGTGTCGAAGCGTGGGGCGCGACGCTGGCCGCCACCAGCGCGTCCAGCAAGGCGGCGTCCGGATTGGCGCGCGCGGTCGATGCCGCCTCCTGCGCGACGCGCGGGTCATGGTCCAGCAGCGCACGCGCGAGCGCCGCTCGCGATTCGTCGTCGTGCGCGCCCGTCGACAAGCCTTGGACGGCATGGAGGCGCACGCGCGCGTCGGAGTGGGCGGCGCCCGCCACGCAGGCGGAGCGCAAACCGCCGGTCTTCCAGCGGGCGTAGGCGTGCAGCAGCCTCCACAGCAACTCTGGTCGATCCTCCGCCGCCTCGACCGCGCTCGCCAGTGCCTGCTCGTGGTTGGCGAAGTCGGCCGCCGTCCGGTCGAAGCGCGCCAAGCCCTCGGCCGCCGCGTGCTGCACGCGCGGAGCATCGTCCACGAGGGCCGCGGCGACGAGCTTGCGCGCTCGCATGTCCGGAATCCTTGACAAGGCCGCGATGGCTTGCGCGCGCACGGATTCGACGGGGTCGCGCGAGAGGCGCTCCAGCGGCGCCAGTCCTTCGATCGAGCCGTGCAGGCCGAGGGCGAAGGCCGCCTCCGCGCGCACGCCGTCCTCGGGGTCCGCGCACGCCGTCGCCAAGGCGTCGAACACGCGTTGCGAAGGTTCGTGTCCGGCCAGTCGCCCCAGCGCCCGCAGGGCGGCCAGGCGCACGGCCGGTTGTCCGCGCAGGGCCAACGCCTCGAGCGTCCCGCCATCATCGTCGCGCTGCGCTTCGCACGCCGCGACCTGTTCCAGCCGCGCCGCGAGCGGGACTCCTTCGTCCCAGTGCAGGTCGCGCGTGTCGGTGGTCTTGCAGGCGGCGAGCCCCGGCCAGGAAGCCAGGCAGAGGAGCACCGCGTGGCGGATTCGACGGATCGCAGGCATGGCGCGAGCTTAGCCGCGAATCGTCCGCGGAGGACGCCGGAAGCACTCGCTCGAACAAGGCGCGCTGGGTTCGGCGCGATCGTCCGCGCGCGGGCTGGGACGCCCGGCACGGGATGACGACATCGACGCGCGCACCTGGTGCGTAGGCGCGCATGGGCCGCGCTACACTGCCCGCTTGGCGGATCCGCCGACGGGACCGCACGCACCACCACCATGGCCATCGTCTCCATCCCCGAAGTGCTCGCCGACTTGAAGGCGGGCAAGATGATCATCCTCGTCGACGACCCCGGTCGGGAGAACGAAGGCGACCTCGCGATGCTGGCCGAGCACGCCACGCCCGAGGCGATCAACTTCATGGCGCGCGAAGGGCGCGGGCTCATCTGCCTGCCCTTGTCGAGCGAGTTGTGCGACCAGCTCGAGCTCGCGCCCCAGGTGCCGACGAACACCAACAAGATGGGCACGGGCTTCACCGTTTCGATCGAGGCGGCCAGCGGCGTGACCACCGGCATCAGCGCCAAGGATCGCGCCCACACGATCCGCGTCGCGGCGGCGCCAGGCGCCAAGGCCGCCGACCTCGCGCGGCCCGGACATGTGTTCCCGCTGCGCGCGCGCGAAGGCGGCGTGCTCGTGCGCGGCGGCCAGACGGAGGGCATCGGCGACCTCGCGCGCCTGTGCGGCGCGCGTCCGGCGGGCGTGATCAGCGAGATCATGAACGACGACGGTTCGAAGTCCCGCATGGAGGATCTGGAGCGCTTCGCGCAGCGCCATTCCTTGAAGATCTGCACCATCGAGGCGCTCATCGCCTGGCGTCGGCAAAACGAGCGCCTGGTGGAGCCGGTGGACATGGATGTGCCCTTGCCCACGCGCTTCGGCACGTTCGCCGCGCACCTCTTCCGCTCGAAGATCGATGGCAAGGAGCACATGGCCCTGTCCATCGGCCTCGGTCCAGCCGGCCCCGATGGTCCGCGCGCGCCCGCATCCGAGATCGTCGCCGTGCGCGTGCACAGCGAGTGCCTGACTGGCGATGTGTTCCACTCGCTGCGCTGCGATTGCGGACCGCAGCTCGACGCCGCGCTGGAGATGCTCGGCAAGGAACGCCAAGGCGTCCTCGTCTACATGCGCCAGGAGGGACGGGGCATCGGCTTGTCGAACAAGCTCAAGGCCTATCGCTTGCAGGACGGGGGCCTCGACACGGTCGAGGCCAACGAGAAGCTCGGCTTCCCGGCCGACCTGCGCGAGTACGGCCTCGGCGCGCAAATCCTCCACTCCCTCGGAGTGCGGCGCATGAAGCTGATCACGAACAACCCCAAGAAGATCGCCGGCTTGCACGGCTACGGCCTGGAGGTCGTCGACCAGGTGCCGCTGGCGACCGAGGCCAACGAGGTGAACCGCAAGTACCTCGAGACCAAGCGCGACAAGCTGGGGCACAACCTGCCAAGGCACTTGGGTTGAGCGAGCCCAGCTTGTTTGCCTAAAGCCAACCCAGAAAAAGACTTAGGTGCTGTCCGCGGACCGGGAACGATGCGCCGGTGCCCGGTCGGCGTTCTCTGGGTGCGCATACCAGCCGTGGGGCGTCGATTCTAAGTATAGAGCTGTAAAAGACTTGCGATATCATCTTGTTTCGTCTGCCCGGTGCGTCGCGGGCGAGTCCCCGCGCGTGTGCGCCGGGTGCGAGGAATAGACACGGAACGCCCGCGTCCAAAGGGCCGACATGGAGAGGGTCCGCATGGAACAGGAAGCCGCCAGCGATGCCGCCTTGGTCTCGGAGACCTTGGCCGGCAACCAAGCTTCGTTCCAGTTGCTCGTCGAGCGCTACGAGACGCGCGTGTTCGCCTTGCTGCGGCACTATGTCAAAAACGCCAGCGAGCTCGAGGACCTCGCGCAGGAGACCTTCCTCAAGGCCTACCGGCGCCTCGACGGCTTCGAGGGCCACTCGTCGTTCTACACGTGGATCTACCGCATCGGCGTCAACACGGCGCTCGACCACTTGAAGAAGCGCGGCCGCTCGCCGATCGCCTCGACCGACGATCCCGAGGTGCTGGCCGAGCCGACGCAGGTCGAAGGGCGCATTGCCGCGCCGCACGCCGCGCTGGAACGGGCCGAAGTGGCGCGCGTGGCGCAGGCGGCGCTCGAGCAGCTGCCGGAGATCTTCCGCACGGTGCTCGTGCTGCGCGAGTACGAGGAGCTCGCCTACCAGGACATCGCCGACATGCTCGGCATCTCGATCGGCACGGTCGAGTCGCGCCTGTTCCGGGCGCGCGCGAGGTTCAAGCAGGCGGTGCTGGAACTGCACCCCGAATACGGCGCCGACGCCGACGAGGACTGAGGCCACGATGAACTGCAACCAAGCCACCACCTTGATCGGTCCGTATCTGGACGGCGAGCTCAACGAAGCGCAGGCCGGTCCCCTGCGGCGCCACTTGCTGGCGTGCGCCGGGTGCCGCACGGGCGTGCAGTCGCACAAGGACCTGCAACGCTGGTTCGTCGAGGCCGAGCCGGTCGTCGTGCCCGCGGGCTTCGCGGCGCGGGTCGCGCAGGCCGCCTTCGCCGGCGAGTCGCGCGCGTTGCCGACGGTGCCCGCGCTCCAGCCCACGCCGTTCGTCGTGGCCGCCGGGCGCGCCGAAGACAGGCCGCGCGCGGAAGGGCGCTTGCTGCGCTTCGTGCTCGGCCTGACCAGCGTCGCCGCCGCCGCCACGATCATGGTCGTGCTGTCCACGCGCGACAACCGCTTGAGCGAGGGCGCCGGCTTGCGCGCCGACGAGCGTCCGCGCTTGACCATGGACCAGGCCGTCGAGGAGCTCGAGGCCTTGCAGCGCGCCGAGGGCGCGGGGATCGCCGGCCGGTGAGCGCCGAGTCGCGGGCCGAAGACTCCAGGTCCGGCGCGCGCCGGTTGGAGGACGTGCGTCTTTGGATCGTGGTGCTCTTCGCCACCGCCTTCGGGGCGGGCTTGGCGGTGGGCGCCTTCCTCGTGCCGCGGACCGCGTCCGTCGCGGCCGAGCGGGGCTCGGGCTTCGAGGACTACGCGCGGTTGCTGGTCGAACGCTTCGAGCTGTCCGACAAGCGCAAGGAGCTGCTCGCGGTGGTGCTCGAGGAGTACCAGGCCGATCTCGACGTGCTGCGCGCGCGGCATGCGGCGCGCCTCGCCGAGGACATGGAGCCCGAGTTGCGCGAGCTGGGCTTGCGCTACCGGGCCATCGTGCGCGACAAGGTCCTGCCCGTCGCCGGGCGGGAGGAGTTCGACCGGCTGGCAATGGACGCGCGCTGAGTGGATCATGTCGCGCCGGGCGGACGCCGCCCGCGCGCTTGGCGGGCGGACAACGCATACAACCATGGCAAGAACCTGCGGAATCAGAATCGGACCGAAGCGCTTCGAGCTCGTCGTCCTCGAGGGCGGCGCCAAGAAGCACAAGGTCGTGGCCACCGCTCGCGGCGAACTGCCGCGCGACTGCGACGAATCGGCCGCGGCCAAGGTGCTGCGGGATGCGTTGGCCGCCGCCAAGGCCCCGGTGGACGACGTGATGGTCGCCATCGACATCGGCCTGGGCGCCTTCCGCACGCACAAGGTGCAGTTGTCGGACCGCGCCAAGATCGAGGAGACGCTCAAGTACGACGTCGAAGGCGAGTTCCCGCACTTGGCCATCGACGACGCGGTGGTGGACTTCGAGCAGCTCGACAACGCCGGCGACACCAGCCAGTTGCTCGTCAGCGCCGTCAAGAAGGAAGACGTGCGCCGCGTGGTCGACTTGTTGGCCAAGGCCGGCGCGGAGCCGATGGAAGTCGAGCTCGAGGGCAGCGCGATGTACAACGCCGCCAATGCGGCCGGTCTGCTGGTCGCCGACAAGGCCCAGGTACTGGTGCATGTCGGCGAGCACTCGACCTGCGTCGTGATCGTCGATGGCGGCAAGCTGCGCGAGGTGCGCGCCATCCCGTTCGGCGCGCATGGCGCGGCGACGGCGGCTCCCGCGGCGGGCGCGGAAGGCGAACCGGCCCCGGCCGTGGGCGCCGACGAGCAGCAGCGCCGCCTGGTCGTGGCGGCCACGCGCATCCGGCGCGAATTGGCGCGTTCCGTGGCGGCCGCCCGCACCGCCAACCCGCTCGATGATGTGCTGGTCTGCGGCCTGGGTGCCAAGTCCTTGCTTGGCGAGCCGATCCTCGACTGCGAGGTCAAGCTGCTCGAGGTGTTCGGCGCCGAGACCGGCGCGCCCGATTCCGATCCGGCCGAGCATGTCGTCGCCTACGGCGCGGCCGTGCGCCAGCTCGGCGGAGGCGCGATCAAGGCCTCGTTGCGCCGCGAGGAGTTGCGCTACAGCGGTACGTGGGAGCGCCTCGAGCTGCCGCTGATGGTGCTTTCGCTGCTCGTCGTGCTGGGCATGGGCGTGTGGTATCGCGGGTTGCTCGACGACACGCATGCGCTCAAGGCCGATTTGGTCTTCTGGCGCGACAGTGCGCGCAACTTGCTGGTGCCCGAGGCCAAGTCGGGCCGCGTCGGCAACCTGGCCAAGCCTTCGCCGGACTTCCTCAAGCTGGTCGAAGGCTTCAAGAGCCCCGCCAACGAGGCGCTGCCCAACGAGCAGATCGACGCGATGCAGCGGATGATCATGGCCGAGGTCGCCAAGATGAAGAAGGACCTCGGCCGGGACGCCGAGATGGTCCAGCCGCAGTCGGCGCTGACCGGCATGGCGGCGGTGCTCGGAGTGCTGCAGGCGGAGTCGGGTCGCGGCACGCGGCCTTCGCTGCGCAAGCTGAACGCCACCTACCAGCAGGGCAAGCAAGGCAAGGGCGACTTCATCCGCGTCACGATGGACTTGACCTTCTTCGCCGACGACGTGGTGCTCGCCACCGAGCACTTCGAAGCGCTGAAGCGCACGTTGCGCGAGCAACCGTGGTTCTTGGCGCTCGACGACAAGAATCCGACCAAGCCGTTGGAGACGAGCCAGGGCATGTCCATCACGGGCTTGGTGGTGGACGTCGATTGCACCAAGATCCCCGCCGGGAACAGCTGAGGACGAGCCATGGGATTCTTCAAGGACATGAACCTCGCCCGCGGCGTCGTGCTCGCTTCCGTGCTCGGCTCGGCCGTCCTCGGTTGGTTGGGCTGGCAGGAGCAAGCCAAGCTGCGGACCCTCGAGGCCGCCGCGGCCAAGCCCGAGATCGAGAAGGACATGGTCACGCTCATGACGCTGGGTCACGAGCACACTCAACTGAAGGGCGCGCTCGACGGCCAATCCGGCGCGGGTTCCGACGACATCCAGAGCTATGTGCGCCGCCAAGCCACCACGCCGCGTGTCGACCTCGGCAACGTCGAGTTGGACAAGGACGTCAAGCAGATCAGCAAGGGCATCAACGACGACGTCTACCGCATCTACTTCCGCGACAAGGATCGCTCCTTCGATCGGACGAGACTGACGAACTTCCTCTACATGCTCGAGGAAGGCTCGCCGCGGGTGAAGGTCACCGAGATCAAGCTCGAGACGGCGGACAAGCGCTTGAAGGACCACGAGGTCCCGAACGACTTGTGGGCCTTCGAGGCGCGCATCACCGTGCGCCAGCGCACGACGCCCTGAAGGCTCCGCGTCGACCGTCTCGACCGCGGGCCCGGTCCACGCCGGGCCTGCTCGTTTCCACGCCGGCGAGTGCGCGGATTCGGTCCCATGCGCGGGATCGCCGTCCCTGCGCACCTTGCGAGGCGTTCGAACTGCGACTATGGTGAAACTCGAACATGCGCCTGATGTCCTCTTGGCACCATCACCGTATCTCCAAGTCCCTCGCGGGGCCTGGGTCGGTGGCGCCATGGAAGCAGTGAGCTTCCGCAGGACAACCTGAGCGCGACACGCGACGCCGGCCCCGACAGCCGGCGTCGGTCGTTCCACGGGGGAACGGCGATGCCGGCGGGCGCCCGGCCAGCCGACGAAGGAACGAACCGTGGAGAGCATTGTCGCAGCGATCGGACGCCGCGCCCTCGAGGCGCAGGCGGGCAACGCCACCTTGGACTGCGTGCTGGGCCCGTGCACGGCCGTGGAAGGAGCCGCCATGCAGGCCGCCTTCCACAAGCTCGGGCGCCATCTGCGTCCGTGGTCCAGCGTGGACGACCTGCGCTTCGCCGACGCGGTCGTCCTGCCTTGGAGCGCGTGCCATCGGCGTGGCGCGCGCCGATTCGAGGACCTCGGGCTCGCCGACGCCGTGCGCGAACGCATGGAACGTGGGCGGCCGACCTTGGTCGTGGGCACGGCCGTGCAGGTCGTCGGAGCCGGCATCCTCGGCGAGCACGCGCCAGGGTTGGAGGCGGTGGACGTGCGCGCCGAGCGAGGCGCCATCGATCCCGAGGCCTGCGCCTTCGAGGAGGTCGCCACCACGGGCGCGATGCGCTTCGTGCGGCCCGGACGCTACGCGTTCCAGAAGCGCTACCGCGTGCCGCTGCCGCCCGCGGGTTGGGCCAGCGCCTACGCCGAGGACGGGCGCTTGCACGTGGCGGCGCTGGAGCGCGGTCAAGTGCTCTTGACGCAGTTCCGACCCGAGCTCTCGGGCGTCGCGGGTCTCGAGGTGCTGTCGCGCTGGTGCGCGGCCGCCGAGTCGGGCTTGCAAGGCGCGGCGCGTCCGGTCGGGGCGCGCGAGGAGCTCGGCTTGCTGGCGGCCGCAGGCTGAATCGTCGCCGCCGCGTGGAGGGTGCGCGTCAACGCGCGTTCGTTCGGCGCGGCGGCAGCGGCTGCACGGGTCCGGAGCCGATCGCGTAGTACGAGCGGCGCGGCTCGGCCACGAGCCGCGCCGCATCCTCCAAGGCGCGCCGCGGATCGTCGCGCGGTCCACGCGGCACGCGTCCTTGCCGGTCCTGCGCGCTCGCCATCAGGCGCAGCAAGCGCGCCAACTCATGGTGCAGCTCGTCGCGTTCGGCGCCGGAGCGGCGCGCTTCGACGCGCGCCACGAAGTCCGCCAACCGTTCGGGATCCGTGCCGTGCTTCCACAGCAAGCACTTCGCCACGCCCGCGGGGCGCGAGCCGGACGCCTGGCGCAGTTCGGCGCCGCGCGACCACTCGAGGCGCGCCAACGCCGACCAAGTGAAACCCAGGCAGGCGAGGGCCACCAACGAGGCCACCATGAAGCGGCGCGCTTGCGCACCCGTCTCCGACCATGCCGCCAAGGCGGCGATGCCCGCCAGCAACACGAACGGCTGCGGCGCGAGCAGGTAGCGGTAGTCGATCAACCACTCGCGCAGTCCCAGGCCAAAAGGCGCCAGCAGGTAGAGCGGCAGGTACGCGATGGGCCACGCCAGCACGACGACGAAGGCGTCGAGCTCGACTCGCACGGGGCGCCATGGCAGGACCGCGCCGATCCAGGCTTGCAGCTCGCGCCGCCAGCGCCAAGCCGCCCATGCCCACGCCAGCGCCATGGCCAAGCCGACCAAGGTCGCGCCCAGGTGCACGCCACCTTGCGGCGTGGACTGGAGCCACAGCGAGTCCGCCCAGTCGCGCGACACGAGATCGAACAGCTTGGTCCACGGCGAGAGGCCGTCGTCGGGCAACGCCAGGCCGCCGACCGTGTCCCCGTCGTAGATGCGCAACGCGCCACCGTAGCGCAGCTGGTAGAACAGGAACGGGATCGCGCCGACTGCGATTCCGGCGAGGCGCGGGAGGAACGCGGCGCGCAAGCAGAAGCGCCTGTCCCGCGCCCAATCGAGCAGCGGCACCAACACCAATGCCGGACCGATGCCGAAGCTGATGTGTCCGCCGTAGGCGAGTCCGCTGGCGAAGCTCCAGCCCTTGTGCGCGTGGTCGTGCAGTCGGTCTTCGTTCCACAGCCACAGGAGCACGAAGACCAGGGCAGCCAGTTCGCAGTGCGTGCCTTGGGCGGTCGCCGAGGCGTAGAGCCAACCCGGCGGCATGCACGCGAGCACGAGTCCGCCAAGCCAAGCGGCGCGGCGCCCGGCGCGACGCTCGAGCAAGAGGAAGCCCGCGAAGGCCAACGCGAAGGCGAAGGGCAGCACCGCCAGGCGCAGGGCGAAGAGCGTCTCGCCGAGCAAGGCGAAACTCGGCGCCGCCATGACGCCGACCCAGTTCATGCCACCCCAGAAAGGGATCTGGTGGTCTTGCAGCGGCAACAGTGGTCCGTGCACGAGCTCGTGCGCGATGTTGCCCCGCATCCACTCCTCGGTCCACGGCTCGCCCTTCCAGTAGATGTCGAGCGGCGGCGCCCACATCACCACCAAGCGCAACGCGACCGCCAGCAATCCGCAAGAGAAGGCCGCGATCCAAGCGGGGCGTGAAGGCGCGGTGCAGGAAGGCGAGGCCATGCGAGCTTCCCTTCAGGATAGCTCCTGAAGACGCCGCGCCCACGCCGATCCAAGGATGGCGCGCGACGCGAATCTTCCACTTGGGGAGGATCCCCTGCTCCTGTACGCTAGAAGCATGTCTCGAATATCCGTCAAGCTCATGGCCCTGTACTTGTTGGCGACGGCGATGCTCGTGGCCGCCAGCGAGTTGTTGCTGCGCTCTTGTGCTGCTTCGCGTTACGGACCGAAGGAGCCGATCGTGTGGGAGCTCGGGGACGGAGCGACCGGCGCCGCGCTGAACGATGTGTCGCGCGGCCTGTGGAGCCCACGCCCGGGAGCGAAGGATCCTTGGGGCGAGGTCGTGGGCCAGCTGGGTTGCAGGGGGCCGGATCCATCGGGCGATGAAGGGCGCTTGGTCGTGCTGGCGCTCGGGGACTCTTCGACCTACGGCTATGGCTTGCGCGAAGCCCAGGCTTGGCCGCGTCTCGTCGAGGCGCGCCTGCGCGAGCGCGGCTTGCCGGTGGATGTGGTCAATGGCGGAGTCATCGGCTACACGGTCGTCCAAGGACGCGTGCGCTTCGAGGAACTCGCGCCTTTGGTTCGTCCACGCGTGGCCGTGTTGGCCTTCGGGGCCGTCAACGACCACTACGCCGCTCCTGGAGGCGTGTCGGATCGTGCGCGGGTGGAGCTGTGGTCGCGACGCAACGCCTGGTCCGATCGGTTGCGCCGCGAATCGGCCTTGGTCCAGTTCGCCGCCGACATGCTTGGCGCCGCGGACAGCCGCGAGGTGGATCTCGCCTTGCAGAAGCAGCGCGAAGCATGGGGTGCGCTCGACTACCAAGGAGTGCGCCGCGTTTCGCTGGAGGACTTCGCCGTCGAGCTGTCGGAACTGTGTGGCGCCGTGCGCGCGCTCGACGCCGAGCCGGTGCTGGTCTCCATGCCGCGGCGGGCGGACTTCGAGGCGCGCAAGCCCGTGCTGCCGCGCTACACCGCCGCGGTGGGACTGGTGGCCAAGGACGCAGGCGTGGCCTTGGTGGACGCGCGCGCCGCCTTGGCGAGTTGGCCCGCGAGCGACGCGTTCCTGCCCAACGATCGCGTCCACCCCACGCCGGAGGGACACGCACGCATCGCCGACTTGGTGACGGATGCAGTGTTGGTGGCGTTGGATCGTCGTTGACGGGTCCGGCGCAGGCGAGCGCGACTGGCAGCGGCATGTTCCAGCAAGCGGCCGCGCGCTCGAGGGCGCGGCCCCTCGTGCTTCAGCGCGCTAGGGCGGGGATCCGCAGGGGCTTCCTGGTGTGCGAGGCGAGGTGTTCCTGCACGCTGCGCACGCTCCAATCGGCGCGGTGCAGCGCGGATAGCGCGCTGACCACCGCGCTGATGCCGGCGAGCGTCGTCACGCACGGCACTCCGGCCGTCACCGCGGCGGCGCGGATGGCCGAGTCGTCGATGCGCTGCTGCTTGCCGTAGGGCGTGTTCAGGATCAGGTCGATCTCGCGGTTCTTGATCGTGTCGACGATGTGCGGACGGCCTTCGTGGACCTTGTTCACGCGCGACACGGGCACGCCCGCCGCCTTGAGGGTGCGCCAAGTGCCGTCGGTGGCGACCAATTCGTAGCCCAACGACGCAAGCGTGCGAGCTTCGGAGACCACGGCGCGCTTGTCGGAGTTCTTCACCGACAGGAACACGCGGCCCCGCTTGGGCAGCTTGAGGCCGGCGGCGAGGTAGGCCTTCACGAAGGCGTGGCCGAGGTCTGCGTCGAT
>SXXH01000205.1 GCA_005789645.1 Planctomycetia bacterium | reverse complement strand
CGCGGCCCGTGCGCGCCGGTGAGGTGCTGGCGCCCGATGGAACCGAGCCCGCGCGCGCGACGACGGGCTCCGCCACCTCGCGCGCCTTGTCGGCCAAGGCGCGCGGCGCGTTGCGTTCGCCGACCTTCGTGGTGGAGTCGGGCGAGTTGTGGTTGCGCGCGCGGGGTCGGGGTGCCCATGTGCGCGCGCATGTCGACGGGTTCTTCCTCGGCGAGGAGAACAACCTGCTGTTCGAGTCGCACAAGCAGGATCTCGACCACCCGGACGAATGGCGCACGCTGCGCATCGATTTGACGCGCTACATCGGCGAGGAATGCTGGCTCGAGATCGTGGACCACGCCGACGGGTTCGTCGAACTTGCCTGGGTGGCGGCTGGCGATCTCGCCGAGGAGTGGAAAGCCGCGGCGTCCGCGAGCGACCAAGCGCTCGCGTTGGACGAGGAAGCGCGGCTCGCGTCGCAGGCGCCTCTGGCGCGACTCGCCAAGTTGGCGCTGGAGTTGCCCGAGCAACCATTGGTTCTCGCCTGCGAGGAGGGCAGCGGTCGCGATGCTCACTTGTACGCGCGCGGTCGACCGGCGGCGGCCAAGGAAGTGGTGGAGCGCGGGGCGCCGACCGCCATGGTTGGGCTGCGTCGCGAGTACGCGGCCGAGGTGCTGGCGGCCTCTTCCGCGCCGGCCGCGGTCACGCGCGCTTCGGACTCCGGTCGGCTCGAACTGGCGCGCGAGCTCGTCGATCCAGCACATCCCCTGACTTGGCGCGTGGCCGCGAATCGCGTCTGGCACCATGTGATGGGTTCCGGTCTCGTCGCCACGGCCGACGACTTCGGGGTGCTGGGCACGCCGCCCACGCATCCTGAATTGCTCGACTGGTTGGCTTGCCGCCTGCGCGAACACCGTTCCTTGAAGCAGCTCGCCAAGGAGCTCGTGTTGTCGCGCACCTTCGCCCAGCGCGGCGCGGTCGACGACGCCGAGGCGCTCGAGCGCGATCCGCGCGGCGCGCGCTTGTCGCGTCGCCCGGCGCGGCGCCTGACGGCCGAATCCGTGCGCGATGCGCTGCTCTGCGCCTCCGGCCGCCTGGTCGAGCGCGAGGGCGGACCGCCCGTCGCCGCGCGCTTGACGGACTTCATGCAAGGTCGCGGCAGGCCGGGCACCAGCGGTCCCGAAGACGGTGCAGGAGCGCGCAGCTTGTATCTCGAGGTGCGTCGCAACTTCCTCGATCCGTTCCTCGCCGCCTTCGACCAGCCGATCCCGAACTCGCCGCGCGGCGCGCGCAACGCCTCGAACGTCCCCGCGCAAGGCTTGGCGCTGATGAACGATCCGCTCGTGCGCGACCTCGCCGCCAGCTTCGCGCGCTGGATCCTCGCGCAGGAGGGCGACGCCGAGGCGCGCGCCGCCGCCGCCATCCGCCGACTGTGGTCGCGCCCCGCCCGTCCCGAGGAGTTGGCCTTGGCCAAGCGGTTCCTCGGCGCGACACCCGACTTCGACGCATGGCACGACTGGGCGCACGCGCTGTTCTTGGCGCAGGAGACGATCTACTTGCCATGAGCGCGTCCTGCGGCATGCATAGGCGCGAGCTGCTGCGCTTGGCGGCGTGCGGCTTCGGCGCCGCGGCCTTCGCCGCGCTCGCGCATGGACGCGCGGCCTCCAAGCTGCGTGGAGCAGCTCCGCTCGGCCGCCATCACCAAGTCAAGGCGCGCGCCTGCATCTTCCTCTACATGGACGGCGGTCCTGGGCAGATGGACACCTTCGATCCCAAGCCCGCGTTGCGTCGCTGGCATGGCGAGCCCTTCCCCGCGCGCATGGAGGCCACGCAGTTCGCCAGCAACGGCACGACTTTCGCCTCGCCGTGGGACTTCGCGCCGCGCGGCGCCAGCGGCATCGAGATCAGCGCGCTCTTCCCGCACCTCGCCACGCAGGCGGACCGCTTGTGCGTCGTGCGCTCGATGACGAGCCCCTTCAACGAGCACACGAACGCCAACTACTTCCTCCACACCGGCGTCGGCCTCGCAGGCCGGCCCAGCATGGGCGCATGGGTGCGCCACGGCCTCGGCGATTGGTCGAGCGACCTGCCGGGCTTCGTGGTCGTCGATGGCGGCTTGATTCCGCCAGGCGGGCTCGAGTGCTTCGGCGCGGGCTTCCTGCCGGCGAGGAACCAAGCCACGCTCCTCAAGCCGCACGGGCCAGGAGTGGCCTTCATCGAGCCGCTGGTGGCCGCCGAGCGCCAGCGTCGCATGCTCGATCTCGCGCGCGCCCACGACGGCGTGCTGCGGGACGCCTCCGGAGCCGACGCGGCCATCGAAGCCGCCATCGACAACGCCGAGCAGGCCTTTCGCATGCAGGCGGCCGTTCCCGAGCTCGTGCGGCTGGACGGCGAGTCGAAAGCCACGTTGCGCGCCTACGGTTGCGAGGACGCGTACGAGCCCACGCGCACCTACGCGCACCAGTGCGTGCTCGCGCGGCGCCTCGTGGAGCGCGGCGTGCCCTTCGTCGAGTTGTCGATGGTGCCGACCGGCCACGATCGTTGGGATCAGCACTCGGACCTCGAGCAAGGCCACGCGGACAACGCGCGCGCCATCGACAAGCCCATCGCCGCCTTGCTGCAGGACCTGCACCAGCGTGGCTTGCTGGACTCGACCCTCGTCGTGTGGGCCGGCGAGTTCGGTCGCACGCCCTTCGCGCAAGGCTCCAACGGCCGGGACCACAACCCGCACGGCTTCACGGTCTGGCTTGCCGGTGGTGGGGTCAAGGGCGGTCATGTCCACGGCGCCACCGACGAGTTCGGCTACAAGGCGATCGAAGGCGCGTGCGAACTGCACGACCTGCACGCCACCATGCTGCACCTGATGGGTTGGGACCACCGGCGCCTGAGCACGCGCTTTGGCGGTCGCGACATGCGCTTGACCGATGTGCATGGTCGCGTCGTGGCCGACTGGATCGCCTGACGGGCGCGTTGCGGTTGGCGCGCGGGGCGCGACGGACAGCGCGGTCGCCACGACGCGAACGCCCGCGTCGAATCCGCGTCGAAGGGTGGTGGAATCCACGCGACAGGCGGCCGGCGCGACCTGCTCGGGCGGCGCCGCAGTAGATTTGGGGGCGTGCGGATCCTCCTCATCGAAGACAACGCGGACGTGCGCGCGAACTTGGCGGAGCAGCTCGAGCGGGCGGGCCACGAGGTCGATGTCGCCCTCGACGGGCGCAGCGGACTGCTGCTGGCCCTCGCGGGCGACCACGACGTGCTGGTGCTGGACCTGGGCTTGCCGCGGCTCGATGGCCTCGAGGTGTGCCGCAAGCTGCGGGCGGCCAAGGGCGCGGGGCCGCTGGTCCTGATGCTCACGGCGCGGGACACGCTGGAGGACAAGCTCGAGGGCTTCGCGGCGGGGGCGGACGACTACTTGGTCAAGCCCTTCGAGGGCGCCGAGTTGCTCGTGCGCCTGGCGGCGTTGGCGCGCCGTTCGACGCGCCAGGATCCGGGCGTCCTCGTGGTCGAGGACTTGCGCTACGACACCGGCACGTTGCGCGTCGAGCGCGCCGGCCGCGCGCTGGCGCTCAACCGCGTCGGCCTGCGGATCCTGCGCGAGTTGATGGCCGCTTCGCCGCGCGTGGTGACGCGCCAGCAGCTCGAGCAGGTGCTGTGGGACGGATTCTCGCCCGAGGGCAGCGTGCTGCGTTCGCACATCTTCGCCCTGCGCAAGGCCATCGACCTCGAAGGGCTGGCTCCGCTCGTGCACACGGTGCGCGGCATCGGCTACCGGCTCGCGCGCGAGGACCAGGGGTGAGTTCGCCTCCCAGGTTGCGGCGCGGCCTCGTCGTCCTGATCGCCGCGTTCGGCCTGGCGCTGGGGTTGACCTACGCGTGGGTCGTGCCACGGCTCGTGCTCGACACCGAGGACGCCATCTTCGCGCGCCAGCTGGAGCGCCTGCGCGAACAAGCCGCGCGCCCCGGCGGCTTGGACGGGGCACTCGCCGCGCCCGGCGTGCGCGTCGTGCGCGACCTCTCGCTCGAACCGGTGGAGCTCGCTGGCTTCCTGCGAGGCCTGCCTCCCGGCGTCCACGAATGGAACGACGATCCCTTGCCAGGCCTCGCCACCACGGAACTGATCGTGGTGGTCGAGGCGGACGCCGCCGGCGCGCCCGAGCGCTGGCTGCTCTACGACTTGTCCGGCCTCGAGGCGTTGGAGGGACCATGGAGCGCGCGCTATGTCGGCGCCGTGGGCGGAGGCGTGGCGCTGGCGCTCGTGGCGACGATCGTCGGATTGCTGGCGGCGCGTCGCCTGTTCCGCGCCCTCGACGACTTGGAGCTGCTCATCGCCGGCGCGACGCCAAGAGCGCGTCCGTCCGCCGCCGAGCGGCGCGACGACGAAGTCGGCCGCATCGCCCGCCTGTGGCGCGATGCCGACGACCATCTGCGCGCCGCGCTGGAGCGCGAGCGCCGCTTCACGCGCGACGCCAGCCACGAACTGAGGACGCCGATCTCCGCCGCGCGCGGGGCGCTCGAGCTGCTGCGGGCGGAGCCGGAGGCGAGCGCCGCGCGACGCCTGGAGCTGCAGCGTCGCGTCGACTCGGCCCTGGTCGAGATGGGGGACCTCGTGCATGCCTTCCTGTGGCTGGCCCGCGAGCCGCGGCCCGCCCCCGCGGGGATGGACCACGAGGTGTTCCTGCTCGGTGAATTGGTGGAGCGGATGGTCGGGGAGCGCAAGCTCCTCGCCGGCCACGGGGTCCAGCTGGAGCTGGCTCGTGGCTCCGACGCGCTCGTCGATGGCAGCGAGCGGCTGGCGCGCGTCGTGGTCGGCAACGTGCTGGGCAACGCGATGAACCACGGCGAAGGTCGCATCCAGCTGCGGGTCGACGGCGCTCGACTCGTCGTGGAGAACCAGGCGCGGCCGGACGCCGCGGGTGCATCCGTCGAGGGCTTCGGCTACGGCCTCGACATCGCTCGCAAGGTGTGCGAACGCTTCGGCTGGCGCCTTGTGCCGAAGGAGCAGGACGGGCGCTTCACCGTCGTGCTGGACTTCGCGGCGCCCGCGAGCGGCGATGCGGGCCCCGCATGACGTCCCCGCTGGATCAGAACAGCCAACGCAAGCCGACCAGCGCTCCGAGGTGGTCGTAGTCGGCCTCGAAGGTCGCTCCCTCGCCTTCGAGTTCGACCCCGCTGGTGCCGAGGTAGCGGCCCTCGAGCGTGATCTCCAGCGATTCGCTCGTCCTGTGGCCGATCCCGGCGAGGAACTGGTAGGCGAAGGCGCCGCTGTCGCTGACCTCGTCTCCCGAGGGTTCGAGGTCGGCGTCGATCTCCTCGATGACTCCGACTCCGATCCCCACGTAGGGTCGCCAAGGTCCGTGCCTATCGAAGCTGTGGATCACGTTGGCCGTCACCGCCACCGAGGCGTAGTCGCCGCCGGTCGCCAGCGCCCCGTCGGCTCCGATGGAGTCGATGTCGCCGCGGCGCCACGTCCAGTCCGCCTCGACGCTCCAACGCTCGTCGATG
>SXXH01000204.1 GCA_005789645.1 Planctomycetia bacterium | reverse complement strand
GATCTCGTCGACGAAGAGGATCGTGCCCTTGCCGCCCAGTCGACCGTGCTCGCGCGCCGCCTCGAAGATCTGGCGCAAGCGCGGGACGCCTTCGCCGACGGCGCTGAACGGCTCGAAGCGGCTCCGCGAGCGTTGCGCGATCAAGCGCGCCAAGGTCGTCTTGCCCGTGCCGGGCGGCCCCCACAGGATCACCGACCCCACGCGGCCTTCGTCGATGGCGAGGCGCAGCGGCTTGTCGGCCGCGAGCAGGTGCGACTGGCCGACGTACTCGTCCAAGGTGCGCGGTCGCATGCGCGCGGCGAGCGGCGCCTGCGAGGCCCCGGCGAAGGCGAACAGCGAATCAGCCATCGCGCGCACCCTCGGCGCCGGTGCGGCGCGCCGCGAACACCAGGACGGCCGCGGCCACCGCGACATTGAGCGATTCGACGCGACTGTCGAGCGGGATGGTGGCGGCTCGGCTCGGCGTCCCGAGGTCCGGCAGGTCGCCGGTCTCGCCGCTCAACCACAAGGCGAGCGGCCCGCTCCAATCGAGCTCGCGCGGATCCGCGCCGCCGCGCGTCGCGGCGACCACATGGCGCCAACCGAGCCGCGACAACTCCTGCGCCGCGACCGCGGGCTCGACTCGATCGCGCACCGGCAGGCGCAGCAACGAACCCATCGAGCCGCGCAGCGCCTTGCCGCGCCAGGGCGAGGCGCCACCCTTGGCCACGAGCAAGCCGCAGGCGCCGAAGGCCTCGGCCGAACGCGCGATCGCGCCGAGGTTGCCGGGATCGGAGACGCCCGCCACGCACACGAGCAAGCTGCGCGCACCGCGCGGCAGGCCACCCAGCTCGACCTGCGCGGGCTGGCGCGCCAAGGCGGCCACGCCCGGTGGCGTCTCGAGCTCGGACAGCTTCGCCAGCAACGCATCGTCGACGAGGCGCGTGGCGCACGGCGCGAACGAAGCGGCCTCCACCGCGCGCGAGGCCGCCAGCAGCACGCACTCGAGCTCGATCTTGGCCTGCAACGCGTCGCGCACGAGACGCTCGCCTTCGAGCGCCAAGACTCCGGCCTCGCGTCCCGCCAGCGCGGCCGCGTAGCGCTTGACGAGCGGGTTCTCGCGCGAATGGATCGCCTCCATCGAGTGCATCGCGCGTTCGTTGTACCATCGCGGGCGATGCAGCCGCTCGATCGCCGCCAGTTCCACTTGCTGGGCGCGGCCCTGGCTTCGACGAGCGCATGGCGCGCGGCCGCGACGCCAGCGACCCGCGCGACACCCGCGGCCGCCGCGCGCGAAGGTGCATCCGAACGAGCGGAGCCGGCGACGAGGAAGCGCGTCGCCTTCGTGCTCGGCGACCACGAGTACTCGTCCGAGTGCACGCTGCCGCTGTTCGCGGCCGAGTACGGTCGCGCCTTCGGCCACGACACCATCGTGCTGCGCTCCTTCCCCGACCACCACGCGGAAGAGGACATCCCCGGGCTCGAATGGCTCGAGCATTGCGACGCCGCCGTGTTCTACCTGCGCTGGCGTCGGCTGCCGCCGGCGCAACTGGCGCGCATCGAGTCCTTCCTCGCATCCGGCAAGGGCGTCGTCGGGCTGCGCACCACCACGCACGCGTTCAACTACCCGAGCGGTCACGCGAGCGAGCGTTGGAACGCGTTCGGCCAGTTCGCCTTCGGCGCTCCGCCTGGCTGGGGCGCCGGCGGACACACGCACTACGGTCATTCGAGCCGCACCAAGGTCGAGCTGTTCGAAGGCGCCGCCGACCACGAGCTGCTGCGAGGCGTCGCGCCCTTCGAGGCGCGCTCGTGGCTGTACCACGTGGTGCCGGACCATCCATCGCCCGGCGCCACGCGCTTGCTCGTCGGCACGAGCATCGCACCCGAGCACCAGCCCGCCGCGGTGAACCCCGTGGCTTGGACCTGGACCAACCAATGGAAGGGTCGCGCGTTCTTCACGACGCTCGGCCATCCGGAGGACTTCCGCCACGCGGCGATGCAGCGACTGCTCGCCAACGGCATCTCGTGGAGCATGGGACTCGCGGTCCCCGAGGCGTGGAACGGTCCGTGGACCATCGACGTCCCCTACCGGGGCGCGACCCGATGAGCGCGACGAAGACCGGCGTCGTGGTGCGCACGGACGCCAAGTTCGTGCACGTGGAAGTCGATGGCGCCATGCTGCAGGCCGCGCCGCGCGGCACCTTGTACGGACAAGACGACGCGCGACGCGAACAGAAGAACCCGGTGGCGGTGGGCGACGAGGTCGTCGTCGAGATGGGCACCACGCCGGCGGGGCTCGAACGCGTGCTGCCGCGGCGCAACACGCTCTCGCGCATCGCCTCGTCGCACGACCCGCGCGAGCAGGTGCTCGCCGCCAACGTCGACCAGGTGGTCGTCGTGGGATCGCTCAAGAAGCCCAAGTTCAGCTCCAACCGCACCGATCGCATCCTCGCCACCTGCGTGTGGCAGCACCTCGCGCCGGTCGTGGTGCTCAACAAGATCGACCTCGTCGACGCAGAGGAGCTCGACGCCATCCAAGCCACCTACGAGCAGATCCCCGTGCAGGTGCTGGCCACCTCGGCCGTCGATGGCCGCGGGATCGAGGAGCTGCGCAAACTGCTGCGCGGCCGGACGAGCGTGCTGTACGGCGCCTCCGGCGCGGGCAAGTCGAGCTTGCTGAACGCGCTGCAGCCGGGACTGCGGCTGAAGGTCGGCAAGATCAGCAAGTTCTGGGACCAAGGCAAGCACACGACCACGCACTCGCAACTCCTGCGCCTCGACTTCGGCGCGGCGGTGATCGACACGCCCGGCATCCGCGTGTTCCGCCCCTACGGGGTGCCCCTCGCCAACTTGCGCGACCTCTTCCCGGAGTTCCAGCGCCACTCGCCGCGTTGCAAGTTCCCCGACTGCAGCCACGACCACGAGCCCGACTGCGCCGTGTTCGACGCGGTCGAGGACGGCGACATCCCCGCGAGCCGCTACGCGAGCTTCGTCGAGATGCTCGACGAGGCGCGCGGCGCGGGTCCGGAGGTCGAAGAGGTCGAGGGCGAGCCGACCGACGAATAGACGCCGGACGGCGCGCGCGTCACAGTCGACTCCACTTCCAGATCCAGCCGAACAACGCCAACGCGCCGACGGAGCAGAGCAGCCAGCGCGTCGAGAGCCGCGACAGCGTCGCCGCGCAATCGCCGCCGCGCCACGAGAGCACCAACGCCCACATCGCGACCAACGGGATGACCGCGGCCACGAACAGGCCGAATGGCTGCACGAGGAAGCTCTGCGCGAGGTCGAAGCGCGCCGCGTGCGCCACCGAGGTGGTCACTCCGCAGCCCGGGCATGGCACGCCGAACCAGTCGATCGCCCGGCACGGCGCGAGGCCGAGCTGCTCGTGCGTGCCGTAGCCGCGCGCGTCGGGCGTGGCGTTGACTCCGAGCCAGATCTCGACGAGGAAGGCGGCCAACACGAGCGCGAGGACGACCCAGTGCTCGGCACCGCGTCGCCCTCGTGCACGGTCCCCTTCCGGGGCCGATCGCGCCTGGAGCTCGTCCATGCGCTCATTCTAGTCGCGCTCAGTTGAAGTCGTACACGTACGACAGTCGCAGCTTGTTCAAGATGGCGTACGGGAGCTTGCCCAAGAGCTTCAGATCCGGGTCGCCACGGTCGTTGAACCCGCGCAGCACCGGATTGCGCATGGTGAAGAAGCGCCGCGTGGTGCGATCGTCGGCCTCGTAGGAGCTCGGTCGCACCTCGCCGCCCAGCTCGACATTGAGGTTGCCCGTGTAGAACACGCGCACGCGGTGCGTAGCCTGGTTCTTGGCGAGCTCGCGCGCCGCCGCGTCGCCGCCGGAGTCGAGGAATTCGTGCGCCAGCAGGATCTCGTCCACGTTGACATGCAACAACGGCGTGTTGATCCGTTCGCACGTGTTGAGATCGACGAGCGTCGCGTCGCGCACCTTCACGAAGTAGCGCCGCGTCTCGTCCAGCACCTGCGACAGGCGCGTGTACTTGTTCTCGATGTTGCCCTTGATCAGGAAGGAATCCGTCAGGAGCACATCGGAGACGATGGTGAGCATGGTGGGTCCTTGGCGTCGAGGGACCTCGTGGCGCGCCGCGCGACGCCCGCCAGATGGAAGGACCCCGCGACGCACGCCCAGCCCCGCGGGCCCGCCGACGCGGCGGCTTGGCGCAGGGCTTCCAGCGGATCGGGGACCGCTCGCGCGTTCCACCCGGCCGCCAAGGCCGCTTCGCACAACTCCTCCGCGCCTCGCAGCGGCCCTGAGGCGACCGAGGTGCAGAGCAGTAGATCGGACGTGGCGCGCAAGGCCTTGAGCACCCCCGGCAGGTCCTTGTCCCGCCCGAGGGCCAGCACCACCGCCGCCGCCTTGCCCCGGGTTCGCACCTCGTCCGCGAAGGCCAGCTCGATGGCCGCAGGCACATGCACCCCGTCGAGCAGCAGCGCCGCCCCGTCGAGCTCGCGCCACTCGCCACGAGCTGGCAGGCGCGCCGCGGCGAGCACGCCGGCATCGACGAGGCCCGGCCCGAGGACTTCATCGCCCTCCGCCAGCGCGGCGAGCACGGCACGCGCGAGGTCGGCGTTGCGCTCGCGCCACGAACCCCGCGGCGGCACGACGATGCGACGCGCCCCGCGTTCGAGCGCGATCGTCCGCAGCACGAGGCCGGCCTCGTCGGCTTCGTCGAGGCTCGTCACCAGCGTCGCGCCGGGCTTGACGATGCCGCCCTTCTCGCGCGCGATGTGCGCGCGCGTGGGCCCACGCACGTCGCAATGCTCGAGCTCGAGGTTGACGACGACCGCCACGAGGCCGTCGACGATGTTGGTCGAGGCGAGCCGCCCGCCG
>SXXH01000023.1 GCA_005789645.1 Planctomycetia bacterium | reverse complement strand
GAGGGCTTCTCCAGCGCCGCGCGCGCCACGGCGCCGCTCGAGCCCAGGCTGTCGAACAAGGCCGATTCGCCGCTGCGCGCGGCGGCCTGCGCGCCTTGCGCCGCGCGCAAGAAGGGATGCGCGCCCGTGGCGAGTTCGTAGGCGACCACGCACAGCGCGAACACGTCCGCTTCGCGCGCGCCGCGCTCGCCACGCGCCTGTTCGGGCGCCAAGTAGGCGAGCGAGCCCGGCCGCGGTTCCGCAGCCAGCTCGTCGCCGTCGCGGCGAGCGAAGCCCAGATCGAGCAGCACCGCCTCGCCGTGTTCGTCGAGGCGGATGTTCTCCGGCTTGATGTCGCCATGCGTCCAACCCGCCGCGTGCAACGCGGCCAGTCCCTCGGCTGCGCGTCGCAGCAGCGCGCGCACGCGCGGTTCGGCCAGCGCCGCGCCATCCTCGGCGAGCAGCATGCGCACGGTTGGGCCGCCCATCCAGCGCATGGCGAGCCACCGGCCCGCGTCGCCCGAGCCGGCGGCGTGCACGCGCACCACCGCGGGGTGCGCCACTTCCATGCCTGCGCGCGCCTCGCACTCGAAGTTGCGCAACGCCTGCGGATCCTGCTGCAGGTGCGCATGCAGGATCTTCACGGCGAGCAGCGAGCCGGCAGGCGCGTCGGGCAGGTCCAGGAGCGCCTGCGCCTGCCACACGCGGCCGCTGGAGCCGCTGCCCACCTCCTTCAGGAGCCGGAAGGGGAAGTCGGCCGCCATCGTCAGCCGCCGCCCCGCGGTCCTTCGCCGCCACCGGGCGCGGGTTCCCCGGCGCCGCCCGGCGCGGCGGGCTCGCCGGCGGGCTTGGCGCGCTCGATCGTGCGCGGCGTCACGGCTTCCTTGTCGAGCAGGAGCCACAGGGGATGCGTGTCCCAGCGCACGCGCGGCACATCGAGCGGAGTACCGGCGGCTTGCGCGGCGGCTTCGCCGAAGCCGCGGAATTCCTCGGGGATCGGTAGCGGGATCGGGATGCCGCTGGTGCGCAGATCCTCGAGCGCGACCTCGAGCGCCAGCGTCTTCGCGCCGGCGTCGATCGAAGCGCGCGCCACGCCGGGGAGCTTCGCCACGAGCTTCTCGAGCTTCTTGGCCTTGGCTTCGTCGAGTTCGCCTTCGAGGCGCCAGGTGAAGGTGTCGAGCACCAGTTGGCCGATGTCGCCTTGTCCGAAGGGCTCGCCGAGCTTCTTGACGCGATCGGCGATCGTCTTGGCGTCGAGCTTGCCTTGCAGGTGGAAGAACTCGCTGAAGCCGAGCAGCGTCTCGCACCAACGCAGGTCGCCGCTCGTGCCGATCAACCAATCGCGCGGCGTCTGGCCGAGGAAGCCCGCGCCACTCATGCGTCGCTGGGGACCTTGGAAGCAGGTCGCCGACAAGGCCTCGGCCTTCCATCCTCCGCGTTCCAACGCGCGCTCCACCTCCTTCGCCTTGGCGGTGGCGGGCGCCTCGACGGCGAGGAACTGGATCTTGGGGCGCGAGGTGCTCGACTCCGGACCATACGCGATGCGGCAGGCGGCCTTGTCCGTCTTCAGTTCGCCGAAGGCCTTGGTCAAGGCCTCCGACTTGAGCTGGCCCTCGACCGCGAAGAAGTGCAGCACGCTCGTCGGTCGCTCGGCTGGATAGAGATCGACGTCCTTCATGGCCTCGGCCATCGACGGCAGGCGCGGAGCTTGGCGACCGGCGCCTCCGCCTTGCCCGCCACCTTGGCCGCCGCCTTGGCCGCCGCCTTGAAGCGCGGAGGACGAGGTCGCCACGCCCAGTGCGGCGCACAGCACGAGGACGGCGGGGCGGAGGATGCTCTTCGGTGCGCTGCGCATGGTGTTCGGACTTTCGTGGCGCGGGGCGGAGCCTCTCTGGAGCGCGAGTCCGCGCCCGCGGACGGCGGTCTCGCGTCGAAGCAGTCTGCCATACGCGCCCGACGCGGGCGAAGCCGGGCCCGCGCCCGAGCCGGGCCGCATTTCGCGCGACGGCGCCAAGGGCGCCTTGATGGGGGAGGCGTGCGCGGGCGATCATGCACCACGGAGGAATCGCGTGAGCTTCGTCGTCCACAACACCCTGACCCGCCGCAAGGAGCCCTTCCAACCCCTCGAGCCGGGCGTGGTGCGCATGTACAACTGCGGACCGACCGTCTACGGCCGCGCGCACATCGGCAACTTCCGCGCGTACATCTTCGCCGACACCCTGCGCCGCTGGTTGGAGGTCAAGGGGTACGAGGTGCGGCAGGTGATGAACATCACCGACGTGGGGCACCTGCTCGACGACGCCGACGAGGGCGAGGACAAGGTCGAGGCGCAGGCGAAGAAGGAAGGCCGCGATCCCTGGGAGATCAGCCGGCATTGGACGCGCCTCTTCATGGAGGACATCCAGAAGCTCGGCATCCAACCCGCGCTGGTCTATCCCAAGGCCAGCGAGCACATCCCCGAGATGGTCGAGATGATCGAGGGCCTGCTCGCCAAGGGCTGCGCCTACCAATCGGGCGAGGATGTGTACTTCGAGGTGGCGCGCTTCCCGCGCTATGGGCGCCTCTCGGGCAATACGGTCGAGGAGCTCGACGCCGGCGCGCGCATCGAGGTGCGCGAGGAGAAGCGCCATCCGGCCGACTTCGCCTTGTGGAAGAGCGATGCGCGCCACTTGATGAAGTGGAAGACGCGCTTCGGCGAGCATGGCTTCCCGGGTTGGCACATCGAGTGCTCGGCGATGGCGCGCAAGCACCTCGGCGATCGCATCGACATCCACACGGGCGGCGAGGACAACGTCTTCCCGCACCACGAGTGCGAGATCGCCCAGACCGAGTGCTTCACCGGCGCGCCCTTCTCGACCTATTGGATGCACACCAAGTTCCTGCAGGTCGACGGCGGCAAGATGAGCAAGCGCCTCGGGAACTGCCATTCGATCGACGACGTGGTCGCGAAGGGCTACGAAGCGCGCGTGCTGCGCTTCTGCCTGCTGCGCGGCCAGTACCGCACGCCGCTCAACTTCACTTGGGCCATCATGGACGAGTCGAAGAGCGTGCTCGAGAACCTCGACGACCTCGCCGCGCGCCTGCGTCGCGCGATGACGGGCCACGGCGCCGCGGCCAGCGCGGAGTCGGGGCTCGAGGATGTCGAGCAGTGCCAGGCCGAGTTCGAGGCGGCCATGGACGACGACTTGAACACGCCGCGCGCCATCGCGGCCTTGATGGGCCTGCGCTCGGCCGTCCTCGCGGAACGCCTGGGCGTCTCGGCCGCGGCCGCGGCCAACCAGTTCCTCGTGCACGTGGCCGACAAGGCGCTGGGCTGCATCCGCGTCGAGGAGGAGTCGCTCGACGCCGAGGTCGAGCGCGCCATCGCCGCGCGCCAGGACGCGCGCAAGCGCCAGGACTTCCAGGAGTCCGACCGCATCCGCGACGCGCTGCTCGAGAAGGGCATCGTGCTCGAGGACACGCCAAAGGGCGTGGTCTGGCGCCGCAAGTAGCCGTGGGGCGGTCGGCCCGGCGTTTTCTTGTCAAGTGGATTTGACAGACGCGGACTTGGGCGGGTCCTTGGCCAGCGCCTTCAGGCCGCGCAGATCGAGCTTGCCGGTGCCCAGCACCGGGATGGCGTCGACGCGGTGGAACTGCTCGCGCCGCGGGATCCACAGGTTGGGCAGGCCCTGCGCCGCCAAGCCCGCCAGCGCCGCTTCGAGTTGGGCGTCGTCGGCGACATGCAGCACCACGAGGCGCTCGCCTTTCCTCTCGTCGGGCACGGCGGCGACGGCGAAGGTCGGGTAGGCGGCCCCGGCGGAGGCGTGCAACGCCTCCTCGATGCGCCCGTGAGGCACCATCTCCCCGGCGATCTTGGAGAAGCGCGACAGGCGATCCGTGATCCAGATGTAGCCGTCGAGGTCGAGGCGCGCGATGTCGCCGGTCCTGTACCAGCCCTCGGACAGCACCTCGGCGCTCAGGTCGGGCCGTCCGTGGTAGCCGGCCATGACATTGGCGCCCTTCACGAGCAGCATGCCGGCTTGCCCCGCCGGCAGCGGGGTTCCATCGTCGGGATCGACGACGCGCACCGCGATCCCGGGCAGCGGATGGCCCACGCTGCCCCGCCGCCAATGCCTCGCGGCGGGCGAGGGGTCGCGCGCCGAGGGCACGCTGACGGCCACCACCGGCGCGCATTCCGTGGCACCGTAGCCCTCGATGGGCGGCAGGCCGAAGCGATCCTCGAAAGCGTCCGCGACCGGTTCCGTCAGGCGCTCGGCCCCGGCCAGTGCGATGCGCAGGCTCTTGAAGCTCCTTGGCTCGACCTTCTTCGTGTAGAGCGAAAGGAAGGTCGGCGTGGCGATCAGGATGGTGGTGCGCTCGTCCTCGACGATGCGGCCCACCGTGTCGGCGTCCAGCGGATTGGCGTGGCAGTCGAGTCCGACGCCGTGCACCAGCGCGAACCACGTGGCGAAGTAGCCGAAGCTGTGGAACAGCGGCAGGATCAGGAGCAGCCGGTCGTCGGTCTCGAGGTGCACGACCTGCGCCACGCCCGCCAGGTTGGCGTCGAGGTTCTTGTGCGAGAGCGGCACGCCCTTGGGCTCGCCGGTCGAGCCGCTGGAGAAGATGATCGTCGCCACGTCGTCCATGCTTGGCGCGCGCGGCGCTCCGCACAGGCGTTCGAGGGTGCGCGTCGGCAGGAGGAAGGCCGCGGCCAGCGCGACCAGGCGCTGGGGCGTCCCGATCCCCTTGGCGAGATCCTCGGCCCACACCAGATCGACCCCCGGCGGGACCTCCAGGCGCGCCTTGGCGAGGAAGACGCGCGAAGCCAGCACTTTTGTCAGGTTTGCTTGACGCGCCGCCGAGGCCATGCCGGCCGCGCCGGCGGTGTAGTTCAGGTTGACGACCACGCGTCCCGACAACGCCGCCGCGGCTTGCACGACGATGCCACCGATGGAGGGTGGCAAGAGCACGCCCAGCGCCTCGCCGTCCTTCCAACGCGCGCGCAGCGCCCGCGCCAGCGCGATGGCGCCCGCCAGCAATTCGTAGCGGCGCACGCGCCCGCGCTGGGGATCCGATGCGGCGCGCGCGAACGGACGGCGACGCATGCTGGCGACGAAGCCGTGGTGCAGCGGCCGCCGCCGGCCTTCCTCGGCGCGCCACGCGAGTTCGCCCAGATCCGCCACCGCGCGCCGCGCCTCGTGCAGTCCCGAGGAATCCGAGAGCGGCTGGCCGAACCACAGGCGAGCGTCCTGGCGCAGGCCCTCGGGCAGCTTCCACACGCCATCTTGGCGCGTGCCGCTGAAGCCGCCGCTCCACACGCGCGCGCACCAAACTGGCACGACGCGCGCGCCGGTGTTGCGCGCGATGCCTTCCGTGCCGCGCTGGAACGGCAGCAGGAGGCCCTTCCTGCCCAGTTCGCCTCCAGCCAGCACGCACACGAGCTCGCCGCGCTCCAGCCACGCGCGCGCCCGACGCAAGCCGCGCAGCTGGGCCTTGAGCGGCGCGCGCTCGTCGACGGCCACGACGCCAAGCCAGCGCAAGAGCGGACCGATGCGCGGGTCCTCGACCGCTTCGAGCGGAGCTACCACGCGCAAGGGGCGCTTGAGCGCCGCGGCGAGCAGCAGCAGGTCGACGAGGTCGACATGGTTGGGCACCAGCAGCGCACCACCCGCGCGCGGCACATGCTCCAAGCCCTCGACGCGCAGGCGGAACACGAGGCGCACCAACCAACGCAGCAAGCCGCGCAGCGGCTCGGACGGCAGGCAGAAGGCCAGCACGAGCGGCAGGAGCGGCACGCACAGCCACCAGTAGGCGCTCGTACCCATCGACCTCTAGGTTAGGCGGGGCGTGCAGTCGGGTCGAGCGGCCTGCGCCGGCCGCAGCGTCGCCGCCACCCTTCCACGCAAGAGGCAGGAGTCCGTTGGTAGGGAGGCCCAAGGCCTTGCGGCGATGGAACTTCAGGGTCCTCGCCCGCGTCATCCAGGGTGGGGAAGTTCCTTCCGTTCCTCGACCGCGGCGCGCCCTGGCGCCGACGCCTCGTGCACGCCTCGCGCGCCCGAGGGGTGTAAGGTCTGGTGCGGAACTATCGGCAACCGCCCCCTGCGGTTAGTCTCGACCGGCGCGGATCCGCACGTTCGGACCATCAAGCACCCTCAGGCAATCCCACAGGCACCCTCCGGTACCTCCATGCTCAAGTCGCTCTTCTCGACCCTCGCCGCCGCCGGCCTGCTCCTCGCCGGCTCCGCCGCAGCCCAGACCGCCCTGACCACGACGCGCGTGGCCTCCGGCCTGTCCTCGCCCGTGGGCGTGACGCACGTCCCAGGCGACACCAACCGCCTGTTCATCCTCGAGCAAGGCTCGAGTGGCACGGCGCGCATCAAGATCCTCAACCTCGGCACGGGTGTCGTGAACGCGACGCCGTACCTGACGATCACCGGCATCTCGACCGGTGGTGAACGCGGCCTGCTCGGCCTCGCGTTCCACCCGAACTACGCGCAGAACGGCTACTTCTACGTGTATGTGTCGGCCAACGGTTCGAGCAACGCCGTGCGTCGCTACCAAGTCAGCGCCGGCAACCCCGACCTCGCCGATCTCTCCACCGTCACGACGCTCCTGACGATGAGCGATCCGTTCAGCAACCACAACGGCGGTTGGATCAGCTTCGGACCCGATGGCTTCCTCTATATCGCCACGGGCGATGGTGGCTCGGCCAACGATCCCAACGGCGCCGGCCAGAACAACAACCAGCTGCTCGGCAAGATGCTGCGCATCAACGTCGATGTCGACGACTTCCCGGCCGACGCGGCGCGCAACTACGGCATCCCGGCCGGCAATCCCTTCGCCGGAGGCGGTGGTTCGCCCGAGATCTGGTTGACGGGCTTGCGCAACCCCTGGCGCAACGACTTCGACAACCTCACAGGCGACCTGTACATCGGCGACGTGGGCCAGAACGCGGTCGAGGAGATCTCCTTCGCACCGGCCGGCGTCGGCGGCCTCAACTACGGCTGGCGCTGCATGGAAGGCACGAGCTGCACGGGTCTTTCGGGTTGCACCTGCAACGCGCCCACCTTGCGCCTGCCGATCCAGACCTACAGCCACTCGCTCGGTTGCTCGGTCACGGGCGGCGTGATGTATCGCGGTTCGGACATCTGCGATCTTGGCGGCACGTACTTCTACGCCGACTACTGCACGTCGCGCATCTGGTCGTTCCGCTACAGCGGTTCCGGACCGGTGACGGGCTTCCAGGAGCGCACGGCGCAACTCGATCCTCCGGGCACCCTGGCGATCAACTCGCCCACCAGCTTCGGCGAGGATGCGCGCGGCGAGATGTACATCGTCGACTACGGTGGCGAGGTCTTCAAAGTCGTGCCGGCTTCGGCGCCCACGGACTGCAACGGCAATGGCATCGGCGACACCTGCGACCTGCTCGCTGGCACCTCGGTCGACACGAACGGCGACGGCGTCCTGGACGAGTGCCAAACGACCGTGGTCTCCTTCTGCTTCGGCGACGGCACCGCGACGCCTTGCCCGTGCGGCAACGCCGGTGCCGCCGGCAACGGTTGCGCCAGCTCGGTCAACGCGTTGGGCGCGCGCCTCGCGAGCAGCGGCGTTCCGAGCCTGACCTCGGACACGTTCGTGCTGCAAGGCACGGGCATGGCGAACAGCAGCGCGCTGTACTTCCAAGGCACCGTGCGCAACAACGGCGGCTTGGGCGCGGTCTTCGGCGACGGCTTGCGCTGCGCCTCGGGCTCGGTCATCCGCCTCGGCACCAAGGTGAACGCGGCTGGCGCCTCGAGCTTCCCGAGCTTGATCGACCTGCCGATCAGCTTCAACGTGACGGGCACCGGCACGCGCACCTACCAGGTGTGGTACCGCAACGCCGCCGCGTTCTGCACGCCGTCGACCTTCAACCTCTCGAACGGCCTCGAAGCCGTGTGGGTGCCCTGAGCGGAACGCCCTCGTCACTGGACGGGGCTGTCGCGTGTAGTTGACAGCTCCGACCACCGCTCCTGCTTGGCGGGCCGCTCCGAATCGGAGCGGCCCGCGTCGTTTTCGCCGGCGCACGCGGGATCCAAGCCCTGCGCTTGGTCCCGAAGGATGGTCGAGCGCGCTATCCTCGTCGCATGCGGCCCCTCCGGACCTTGATCGCCGGCCTCGTGTTGGCCACCGTGCAGCTCCATGGCCTCGCCATGCCCGCGGGCGAGCGCGCGCCTTCGTGGTCGCGCGAAGTGGCGCCGATCCTCGCCGCCAAATGCTTCACCTGCCATGGTCCCGATCCCGACTCGCGCAAGGCCGGACTGCGGCTCGATAGGCGCGAGGACGCGCTGCGCGCCGAAGAGGGCCTCGATCCCGCCATCCTTCCGGGTGATCCAGCGCGCAGCGCCATGCTGCAGCGCATCCTGAGCGCCGATCCCGACGAGCGCATGCCACCGCCGGACGGCCACGAGCCGCTCTCCGACGGCGAAGTCGACGTGTTGCGGCGCTGGATCGAGGGTGGCGCCATCTACGAGCGCCACTGGTCCTGGGCACGGCTCGCGGAGGTCGAACCGCCCGTGTCGCGGGGCTGGGCTTGGCGCGCGAGCGACCGTTTCGTGGAGGACTCGCTGGCGCGCGAGGGGCTCGCGCCCGCGGGCGATTGCGCTGGACCAACTTGGTTGCGGCGCGCGAGCTTCGCGTTGCGTGGCCTGCCGCCGCGCGAAGAGTGGCTGCAAGCGATCCTCGAGCGCGACGAGCCCGCCACGCGCGAGCTGATCGTCGACGCGATGCTCGCCGACCGGGCGCATGCCGAGCACTGGGCGCGCCACTGGATGGATGTCATGCGCTACGCCGAGACGCGCGGCCACGAGTTCGACTACGCCATCCGCGAGGCTTGGCGCTGGCGGGATTGGGTGGTGCGCGCGTTGCACGCAGGGCTGCCCTACGACCGCTTCGTCGCGGAACAGGTGGCGGGCGACTTGCTCGAGCGTCGCGTCGATCCCGCGACCGGCCACGACGAAGGACTCGTGGCCACCGGTTGGTGGTGGCTGTCGCAAGGCACGCACGCGCCCGTCGATGTGCGCCTCGACGAGGCCGAGCGCATCGACAACCAGATCGAGGTGTTGGGCAAGGCCTTCCTCGGCACGACCATCTCGTGCGCGCGCTGCCACGACCACAAGTTCGACGATGTCTCGCAGCGCGACTACACGGCGCTCTTCGGCGTGGCGCGCTCCACTCGCCGCGTCTACGCGTGGCAGGATCCGCACGCACGCGCCGCGCGGCTGCTCGCCGACGCGGAGGCGGCGCGCCTCGAGCTGCAGGCTGCTTGCGGTGCGCTCGCGTCAGCGGCCGGGGATCTCCCGGTCGCCGCGGCGCCGCCGGGCACCCTGTGGCGCTTCGACGGCGCGGACTTCGCGGGTTGGCGCGCGAGCGGCGGCGCCTT
>SXXH01000203.1 GCA_005789645.1 Planctomycetia bacterium | reverse complement strand
GGTCGCCGGCACGCGCTGCACGCGGTGCCCGCCCGACTCGTGGCGCAAGAGACGCCACGCGCCCTCGCCTTCGACCGCGAAGATGACCTCCTTGCAGCCACCAACTTCGCTGGTCGAAAGCTCGAGCTCTTCGATGCGCAACCCGCGCGCTTCGAGCCAGCGGCGGTAGATGCGATGCAAGTCCGCCACGAACAGCGTGGCTTCGTCGCCACCAGTGCCGGCGCGAATCTCGACGATCACCTTGGTGCGCTCGTCCTCGGGCTCACGCACCAATTCGTCGAGCACGCGCGCCTCGAAATCAGCACGCGTGCCCTCGAGCTCGCGCAAGTCCTCGCTGGCGAGTTGCGCCATGTCCGCGTCGGCACCTTGCAGCAAGGCGCGCGCCTCGTCCTCGCGCCGAGTTCGCGCGCGGAACTCCTCGTGCAGGTCGGCGGCGCGTTGCAAGGTGCCACGCTCGATGCTCGCGCGCGCCAAGCGCTTGCCATCGCCGAGGAACTCGGGCGACGACAAGGCATCCGTCAGCTCCGCGTGCCTGTCGGCACGCTCCTTCAATCGGCGCAGGGCGATCTCGGGCAAAGCCAAGCGGCTTCAAGCCGCCCGTGGGCGGCTCCTCCCCGGGCCGCCATGGCGGCCCATCCGGCGCGCGAACGCGCTCAGGCCTTCTTGGCGTACTTCTTCTGGAAGCGGTCGACGCGACCCGACATGTCCACGATCTTCTCCTTGCCGGAGAAGAACGGGTGGCACTGGCTGCAGATTTCCACCGCGAGGCGCTCGTCCTTGAAGCAGGAACGGGTGGTGAAGGTGTTGCCGCAGGCGCAAGCGACCTTGGTCGTACGGTAGTTCGGGTGGATCTTGGGCTTCATGGGCGAGGTGGCGGGGCCTGGGGCCGCGTCGCGGCCTCTTTCCCCGAATCAACAGGAGCTGAGAGCATAGGCGCGCGCGGCCGCAAGGGCAAGGCCGAGCGCGTCGAACCGCAACCGGGGCCTCGTCAAGGGCCTTGCGCGGTCGCCGCGACCGCTCATCGCCCACCCTGCGCTCCACATTGCGCGCGCGCGAGCAGATCGAGCGCGAGGCGCACCGGCAAGCCAACGACGTTGTCGAAGCCGCCGCCCTCGAGCTTGGTGACGAAACCTTCAGCGCCCTCCTGGATGGCGTATCCACCTGCCTTGTCGGTCCACTCGCCGCTCGCCACGTAGGCCTCGATGTCCGACTGCGCGAGCACCCGCATGGTGACATAGGTCGCCTCCGCGTCGGCATGCACCATGGGCGGCGGGCCCGCGCCATCCGTCGTGCAGGCGACCACGCACACGCCGGTCACCACTTGATGGCGCGTGCCGGACAGCAAGCGCAGCATGCGTCGCTCGTCTTCGACGTCCAAGGGCTTGCCCAGCAACTCGAACTCGCGCTCGCCACCCACCGCGACGATGGTGTCGGCGCCCAGGACGAGCACATCCTCGCCCGCGTGCTGCGCGGCCACGGAAAGCGCCTTGCGCACGGCCAGCTCGAGCGCGGCTGCGCGCGGAGACTCGGGTCGGCCGGCGAAGTCCTCGTCGACCCTCGAGGGCTCGATGTCGAAGGCGAGGCCCGCCGCCGCGAGCAGATCGCGACGACGTGGCGAAGCAGAGGCGAGGATCAGGCGCATGCGTACGCCGCTGGACGCGGCTCCATCAGCGCTTCTTGCGAGCGGACTTCTTCGCGGCCTCGACCTTCTTCTTGGCCTCGACCTTCTTGCGTTCGGCATCCTTCTTGGACTTGTCCGCCTTCTTCTCGGCGTCCTTCTTGCGCTGCTCGGCTTCCTTGCGCTTCTTCTCGGCGAGCTTCTCGGCGGCGGCTTTCTTCTCCGCCGCCTGCTTCTTCTCCGCCGCCTTCTTCTGCTCGGCGGCCTTCTTCAATTCGGCCGCCTTCTTGTCAGCCGCCTTCTTCAACTCGAGCACCTTCTGCTTCTGCTCGAGAGCCTTCTTCTCGGCTGCCTTCCGCTCGGCCGCCTTCTTGTCGGCCGCCGCCTTCTTCTCCGCGTCGCGCGCCTTCTGCTTCTCCGCGGCGACACGCGCCTTCTCGTCGGCGAGCTTCTTCTTCTTGGCGAGCTCGGCCATGGCCTGCACCTTGCGCTCGGCCTCCTTCCGCTTGGCGACTTCGCGCTCTACGCGCTCCCTGTCGCGCGCCTTCTTCTTGGCCTCGGCCTCGGCCAGCTTGGCGAGCCGCGCGTCCTCGCGCGCGCGCTTGGCCGCTTCCTTCTTCTCGAGGATGGCGCGGCGCGCGTCGTCCTTGATGCGCTGCGCCTCGGCGCGCGCCTGCGCGACCTTCCACTCCTGGAAGTTCTTCTTGCCGAAGATGCAGTCGTCGACCAATGGGCACTCGTGGCACAGGGGCTTGGCCGAGGTGCACCAGCGATCGACCAGTTCGCCCACCGCCGCCACGAAGCGCAGTTCTTCGCCCTTGGGAATGTGCGGTTCGACCAGCTCCTTCTGCTTCTTCGAGCCTGCACCGCGCGTCACGATGCCGATGCGGTCGAGAGCGCGCACCATGGCGGCATGGACCGGCACTTGGCGGCCATTCGCCAACCACAGGAGCCACGACGCTCCCGCGGTCCCGAGGAAAGGCATGTTCGTGACGAGCTTGAGCGCACCTGCGTCGTCCTTGAGGAAGTCGAGATCGAAGCCGTGGGTCTTCTGGAAGACTTCCTGCAGGTACTCGCGCGTGTCGCGCACGATGGGCAGCAGCTTTTGGATGTCCGCCAGCGGCGCGTGGAGCTTGCCGCTCGTCATCAACGAGGCGATCTCCTGCGCTTGGGACACGCGCAACTCGTTCCAATCCGGGTAGAGGCCGCGCATCTTCCTGAGGGTCGAGGCCGCTTGCGCTTGCGAGAGGTGCCGGCGCAGCACGACCAACAGTCCCTGCTCGAGCAGCGTCAGTCCTTCGACGGGTTCGGGCAGCGACGAGCGCGGAACGACCTTCTCCAGCAGCTTGGCGACGGCTTCGGACTTCTTGCTCAAGTGAGGGCTCTCGGGGCTCGACGGCCTGCGCCGTTCCCGGCGCGATGGTGGCCGCGCCGCTCGCGGCGCGGTGGTGACGGCGCCACTTGGGCGCCAGCGTGGCGGAGGGCTCGCGGGTCGGGTCCGCGCGCGGCGGAACCTCCGGGATGCACGAGGCCCGCAGTCATCCCGCGGGCCGTCGGCTGGAAGTCGTCCACGCAGTCGGCCACGCGGGCCGACTGCGCGGTGGGTGCGTCGCGATCAGGCCTTCTCGGCGGGCGCGGCGGCCTTCTTGGCGGCCCTGCGCTGCGTCGCGCGAGCCTTCTTCGCCTCGGCGCGCGCGTCTTGGGCGGCCTTCTTCCTCGAGTAGGTCGAGGTCTTGATCTTGCGCTTGGGGCGCTCGCGCTTGACCTTGGGCTTGGGCGGGAACACGCCCATGCGCTTGAACAGCGACTGCACGATGTCGCTGACGCGGGCGCCCTGGCTGATCCAGTGCTGGGTGCGCTCGTGGTCGAGCTTCAGCATTTGGGCCGGGTCCTTGCGCAGCGGGTCGTACAGACCCAAGGTCTCCAGCGAGCGTCCATCGCGCGGGAAGCGCGAGTCCGTCACGGTGATGCGGAAGCAGGGCAGGTTCTTGCGACCCGTTCGTCTCAGGCGGATGGCGACTGACATGTGCGTCTTGTTGGACCTCCGGACGCGCCTTGCGGCGGCTTGGCTGCGGCTTGGAGGGCCGAAAAGAAGACCAGATCGCGCCGCCCCTGTCAAGTTTCGAACAGCCGCGACGCAGGCGTACCCGCCTCCCCACCGATCCCGCGACACCTCACGAAGACGCCTCAGCGACGCTTCTTCTTGTCCTTCTTCTTGCCGCTTTGGCGCGTGGAAGACTGGCCCATAGGGCGCGCGCCGAGGGGCGAACCTCCGGGCAGTCCAGCACCCGGAACACCCGCGCCGGGCAGGCCCTTGCCGCCCATGCCGCCCAGCCCCCCCAAGCCGGGAAAGCCTCCCGCGCCGCCACCGCCACCGAACATCCCACCCAGCAGCCCGCCACCGCCACCGCTTCCGCCGGTCGGTGCGCCACCGCCCAACTGGCGCAACGCCGCCGCCTTCTCCTTGGAGCCGAGCTGGGACGCCAAGCCCATCTTGCCCATCTGCTTCATGACGAGCTTCATGTCCTTGTAGCGCTTCAACAGCTCGTTGACGGCGGCCACCTCCTGCCCGGCGCCGCGCGCGATGCGACGACGGCGGCTCATGTCGAGCACGTCGGGTTGCAGGCGCTCGCGCGGCGTCATCGAGGTGAACAGCGCCTCCAGGCGGTTCATCTGCTTGTCGTCGATGTTGATCTGCTTGGCGATGTCGCCCATGCCCGGCAACATGCCGAGCACCTTCTTCATCGGGCCCAGCTTCCGCAGCATGCGCAGCTGCGCCAGCATGTCCTCGAGGGTGAAGTCCCCCATCACCATCTTCTCGACGGAGCGCTGCGCCTCCTTCTCGTCGATGGCGGCTTGCGCCTTCTCCACGAGACCGACCACGTCGCCCATGCCGAGGAT
>SXXH01000202.1 GCA_005789645.1 Planctomycetia bacterium | reverse complement strand
TCGAGGCGCATCCGACCGAGCTGTTCCCTTGCGCCACCGAACTGCGCGCTGCTCGCGCCGGCCGAGCGCTGCGTCCCGCCACGCCCTGCGGCGAGCTGCGTCGCATGGCCGGCGCGCGCATCGCGTTGCGCGGGTGGCTTTCCGCCTCGCGCCGCGTGCACGCCGCCGACGGCCGCCCGATGCGCTTCCTGACGCTCGAGGATCCCAGCGGCCTCGCCGAAGTGGTCGTCTTCCCCGACGTCCACGAACGCGACGCCGAGCATCTCGCCGAAGGCGGCGTGCTGCGCGTCGTCGGCGTGGTCGAGGAGCGCTTCGGCTCGTGCACGCTGCACGCCGAACGCGTCGAGTGAGGTCGCGCGCCTAGCGCGCCTTCGAATACTCGTGGCGGCGCGCGTCGGAGCCGTCGAGTTCCTGGCCGACTTCGGCGACGAGACGCGCGTCGCCGTCGAAGCGGTAGGCGATGCGGCGCGGGTTGTCGTGCGCGGGGGCGAGGAAGATCCAATGCGCGGCGGTGCTGGCGGAGTCGAGCCGGAAGGACGTGGCGGGAGCGCCCAGCGGGCTGGCGAGGTAGCACCATGCTCCGTCGCGCCGCTCCAGCGCGAGGAACTCGTGGAAGACGGTTTCGCCGCTCGGCGCGGCCCAGCGACCGAAGCCGCGCAGGGAACCATCGGGTTGCAGGCTCCAGGCTTCCTCGATGGGTTGGCCGCCCACTCGCCCGCGCCACAGGCCGACGAGCGGCGCAGGATCGAAGTCGGGTGCGCGCGCCGAGTCCGACGAAGACCGCGGAGACACGCAAGCCCAGCAACACACGAGGCACGCGAGGAAGACGCGCGCTCCGCGCCGCATCACGCCTCGGGCGGCGCGTCGCCGCGGTGGTAGCGCAGGCTGACGTTCTCGCGTCCCATCTCGCGCAGGCGCTCGGCTTCCTTCTTCAAGCCCAGGTTGTGGGCCTTGGAGACCACGCTCTTGACCGAGCGCTGCAGCTGGCGCGCGATCTCGAGGTTGGGGGTGGTCGGGTAGAGCTGGCGCAGCTTCTCGATCGCCTCGGAATCCCAACGCGGCATGCGGCTGGCTGGCGAGCCGGCGAGGCGGCGCAGGAAGGCCTTGTCCTTGGCGAGGCGCAGGCGCGCGGCGACATCCATCACGACTTCGAGCGGGCGGCCGAAGATGACCGCGAGGTCCTCGTCGGTGCGCGTGCCGTACAGGCGCTTGAACTCGACCAGTTCGTCCTGCGACAGCGACTTGGGCGTCTGGATGCGCCGCAGCTCGATGATCTGCGACTGCACCTCTTCGAGCGGACGACCGAGGATCCGCGCGATCGTCTCGGGCGTGGTGCCGCCGATGTAGCGCTTGAGGTTCTGCACCTCGGCCGCGGTCCACGGGCCCGTGCGCGCGGCGATCTGGAAGGCCTGTTCGGCCATCTTCCTCACGCTCGCGACGGGACGGTTCAATTCGCGGGCGATCGCCGTCTCGTCCCGGAGCCCGTAGAGCTCCTTGAGACGGGCGATTTCCGCTTGAGACCAGCGTCCCCGCCGCGGCGTGGCGGATCGTTCAGTTCCCCAGGTTGTCCTTCGCACGGTCGTTTCCTTCGATTGCGGTGCGGGTCGGCTTGGCGGGATAGCGAGTCCCGTCCAATCCGCGCTTGTCGGGCGCGGATCAGCGGCCTTCCCTTCGAATGTCGTCCGTGGCGACGTCGCTCTCCGCGAACGCATCGTCGCCGTTCCTGTCCGATAGCTGCTTCTGGTGCAGGCGCTCGCGCGCCGCGGCGAGGACGCCGCGCACACCTTCCGCAGTGGATTGCGAGCACGCCGCGCGCGCGATCTCCTTCGCCTCGACGAAGGAGGTCTCGCGCACCGCGTACTTGATCTCCGGCAGCATGGTGGGAACCACGCTGACGGAGTGGAAGCCCATGCCCAGCAGGGCGAGCGCCGTGGCGTAGTCGCCGGCCATCTCGCCGCACACCGAGGCCTGCTTGCCGGCGGCTCGCGCCGCGCGGGCGACGTGCGCCAGCGCCGCGAACACGGCCGGGTTGTGCGGGTCGTACAGGCGCGCGACGCGCGGGTTGTCGCGGTCGACGGCCAAGAGGTACTGCACGAGGTCGTTGGTGCCCACGCTGACGAAGTCCGCCTCGAGCAGCAGCTGCTCGATGGCGAACACCGCCGAGGGCACCTCGACCATCACGCCCACCGGCACGTCGGCGGCGACCTCGAAGCCTTGGTCGCGCAGCTGCTTCGTGCCGCCGTTGAAGACGCGATGGACCTCCTGCACCTCCTCGAGGCTGGAGACCATCGGCAGCAGCACGCGCAGCGGACCGTGGGCGGAGGCGCGCAGTGCGGCGCGCAACTGCACGCGCAGCAGGTCCTGCCACTCGAGCGAGATGCGCAGTCCACGCCAGCCCAGCGCGGGGTTCGCCTCCTTGGGCGTCTTGAAGTACGGCAGCTGCTTGTCGTTGCCGATGTCGAGCGTGCGCAGCGTGACCGGCCGCCCCCCCATGCGCTCGAGCACCCGGCGGTAGAGCCGGTACTGCTCCTCTTCGCTGGGGAACTGCGGCCGCTCCATGTACATGAACTCGGTCCGCAGGAGACCCACGCCGTCGCAATGGTTGAACGGAAACGCGTCGAGGTCGCGCACGCTCTCGATGTTGACCTGCGTCGCGAAGGCGTGGCCGTCGGTGGTGACCGCGGGCTCGCCGGCGTGCAGCGCGAGCTTCTTCTGGCGCGCCTTGCGGCGCTCGATGCGCGCCAGGAAGCGATCGACATCCTCGGACGCGGGGCGCAAGCCCACCGTGGCGGCGTCGCCATCGACGCACACGCGCATGCCCTGCTCGAGGCGCGACAAGAGGTTCGGCAGCCCCACCACGCAAGGGAACCCGAAGGAGCGCGCCAACACCGCGCCATGGCTGTAGCGGCCGCCCGTCTCGCACACGACGGCCAGCACGCGCGAACGCTCGAGGAAGGTGACGACTTGCGGAGTCAGCTCGGCGGCGGCGATCACCACCTGCTCGCTCTCCTTCTCCATCTCGATCTTGTCCGTGCGCATCAGCGCGTCGAGCACGCGCCGCCACGGATCGATCAGCTCCTGCGACCAGCTCCCGCGCACGCGATCGCCGCCATCGCCCGCCAGCGAGGAGAGCACGCGATCCACCATGTGCTGGACGGCGGCCTCGGCGTTGATGCGCTGTTCGCGGATGGTCGTCTCGACCTCCTTGAGCGCCACCGGATCGCCGAGCATCAATTTGTGCAGTCCGAAGATCGAAGCGTCGCGTTCGCCCAGTTGCTGCGCGACGAGCTTCTGCTGCTGCTCGATCGCCCCGGAGGTCTCGCGGATGGCCGCGTGCAACCGCGACAACTCGCGCGGGACGTCCTCCTCCGGCACCGACCACGTGGGCGCCGCGTCGCGCGCCGCGTGCACGACATGCACCGGACCAATGGCCAGACCGGGGGCGACGGCTACGCCTTTGACGGTCCTCATCTGGGCCATTGCGGTGGACTCGGGGGGTCGGATGGCGCCGAGGGACAGGAGGGGCGGCCGGCGCGAGAATGCCGGTTGCATAGGTGGCACTGGGCGCGGGGGAAGCGCCCGATTGCCTATGGCTGTCGCCCTTCCAAGACCTCCCGGCGGGGGGGGGAGATGGATTGGATTGCCCAATTTACTCATGCTTCATCGTCGGGAAAAGGGCTTTCGAGCGTCCCGTGGCTGAATTCGTCGGCCGCCGTTGCAAATGGTGTCCTGATTCAAGATCCGACGATCGGGGCGGCGAAACAGAACTGATCGGCGCGCAGAGCGCCGTTCAGGTCACCTCCATGGACAAGAACCGCATTCTCGAGCGTGGCCTCGTCGCCACCGGCATCGCTTGCTGCGTGGCAGGCGCGACCTTGGCCGTCGCCAAGCACCTGCACCCGATGGCGGGAGAGTACGCGGCCGCGATCGGCCGGGCGCTCTCGAACGGCGGCATCTTGGCGGTGGCGGGAGTGGGCTTCGTCGCGTTGGGTTCGACGCGCCCCAATCGCCAAGACGACGCGCAAGATCTGGTGATGGAGCAGGTGGCGGCCGACCTGGTGCAACTGCGCGCGCGCCTCGAGGCCCTGCCGGCGGACTCCTCCCTGTCGAGCCGCAACTCGACCGGCGAAGACGACCGGCTGTTCCGCCTGGCAGCGGCCATCGACCAGTTGGGAGCGCGCTTGGACTCGCGCCTCAAGATCCAGCACGGCGAACTGGTCGCGGAGCTGGCGCATTTGCGCAGCGCCTCGACGCCCCCAATCTCCTCCTCCGCCATGGAACAGTCCGCCGCGGCGCGCTCGGAGGAGGAAGCGGATCCTTGGCTGTCGACTCCCGAGCCGGAGATCGAGCTGGAGACCGGCTATGAACCCGACGAAGACGACCTCGAGATCGTGGTCGAACTCGAGGACGAAGACGACGACAGTCCGGGACTCGGCATCCTCGACGACATCGAGGAAGGCCGACGCGCGACGGGTTCGATCCCCTCACCCGGACCGGCCCTGCCCGAAGGGAGCTTGGAGGCCAAGCTCGCCGCACTCAAGGACCTGATGGGCGATCCCGCCGTGCGCGCCGCGCTGGAGGCGACGCGCCGGGCAGGTTGACGACCTCGAGCCGTGCGGCGCAGCTCGACCGCAGGCTCGGATCCTCCCTCGACTGGAAGCCCTAGTCCTGCTTCTTGAAGAAGTTGGCGAACGGGTTGTTGACCACGTTCGGCTTCGGAGCGACGTCCTCGAGGCGCACGTACTCGTCGCGCGGACCGCGATCATCGCGCTTGTCGCCGCGCCCGCCGGGTCCGCCGCGCTTTTGGCCGCCGAAGCGACTTTGGGGCTTGGCCTGCACGGCGCGCGTGTTTTGCGGCCGCTCGGGCTCGCGCTGCGGACGATCCTGCCGACCGCCGCGACCGCCGCCACCGCCACGCTCGCCCGGCCGGCCGCCGCGCGCACCGTCGCCGCGAGG
>SXXH01000022.1 GCA_005789645.1 Planctomycetia bacterium | reverse complement strand
CCGAACAGGCCGCCGGCGCGTTGGCCATGCGCGACCTCGCGCCCGGCGCGGTGGTGGGCGTCGGCGACGTGCAGCGCGAGCGCCTCGTGCGCCGCGGCGAACCGATCGTGGTCGAGGTGAAGAAGGGCGCCGTGGTGGCGCGCTCGACCATGCTCGCCCAGGAGGACGGATCGCTCGGCGACCGCGTCAAGGTGCTGTCCGGCGACAAGCGCACGACGCTCGTCGCCCACGTCGTCGGTCGTTCCAGCGTGCGGGTCGACCTGTGAGGAACACGAACATGATGAACAAGCTCGCTTTGATCCTGTGCTTCGCCTGCGCCAGCCTCGCGCTGGACGCCTCGGCGCAGCGTCGCGGTTCGATCTACGACGCCGACGCGGGGCCCATCGGCCTCGTGGCCAACAAGACGGCCCAGCGCGCCGGCGACCTCGTGACGATCGTCATCAGCGAACAGCAGGACGTGAAGAACGAGGAGACCAGCGACTTGAAGAAGCAGAGCTCGCTCGACAAGCAGCTCGGCAACTTCGACATCGCTCCCAGCGCGTTCTCTACCCTGCCCGCCATCGCCGGCAGCTCGGACGACCAGTTCAAGGGCACGGCGAACTACGCCAAGAAGGGCGTCTTCACCGCGCGCGTGACCGCCGTGGTGGTGGATGTGCTGCCCAACGGGAACCTGGTCGTGCGTGGTCGCCGCGAGATCAAGATCGACAAGGAGACCAAGCTGATCGAGTTCAGCGGCGTCATCCGTCGCTGGGACGTCAAGGCCGACAACACGGTGGCGAGCGAGCTCGTCGCCGACGCGAAGGTCTCGTACACGGGCAGCGGTCCCTTGACCGACAGCACCAACCGCCGCGGCCTCGGCGCTTGGCTGCACGACGCCCTCGACTGGCTCTGGCCGTTCTGATCCGAGGAAGGCGACCACTCCATGCTCAATGCACTGCTCATCGTCGCGCTGGCCGCCTTGCAGGCGCCCGCGGCCCAGCAAGGACAGCCGCAGGATCCGTCCGCGGGCCAGTCCCAGCCGCCCGTCGTCCCCGTGGGCTTCGTGCCGTCGGGCGTGCAAGCGCCCACGCAGCCCGTCGCCAACTCGACCTCGACGTGGACGCGCGACCCGCGCTTCGCGCCGCTCGGCCTGGCGAAGACCTCCGGCGACCGCGCGTCCTCCATCGCGTCGCTGGTCGCGGTGCGCGGACAGGAAGACAACGCGATCATGGGCATCGGCCTCGTGGTCGGCCTGCAGGGCACTGGCGACTCGATCGAGGCCGCGCGGCGCCTGCTGTCGAACCTGTTGCTGACGCGCAACATCAACCTCGACCTGCAGACGCTCTCGTCGAAGAACATCGCCATCGTGCAGGTCGAGGCGACGCTGCCCGCCGGCGCGAAGCCCGGGCGCCGCATCGACGCCACGGTCAGCGCCATCGGCGACTCGACCAGCCTGCAGGGCGGCGTGCTGGCGTTCACGGAGCTGACGGACGCCTCCGGTCGCGTGGTGTGGGCCACGGCCTCGGGTCCGATCACCATCGGCGGCTTCACGGCTTCCGGCGAAGCGGCCAAGGCCACCAAGAACCACACCACGGTCGGCACGTTGTCGAACGGCGGCAAGTGCGAGCGCGAAGTGCCCACCAGCATCGTCAGCGAGCACGGCTGGGTGCACCTCGACCTGCGCAGCGCCCACGACACCTTGGGCAACGCGGTGCGCATCGCCGAGTCCGTCAACGCGGCCTATCCAGGCAGCGCCGAATGCACCGCGGACGGCAAGACCATCAAGGTGCGCGTGCCCGCCGACTTGCCGACGGGTTCGCACGCGGCGTTCGTCGACGGACTGCTGCGCCGCGGCATCGTCTCGGACGACGTGGCGCGCGTCATCATCAACGAACGCACCGGAACGATCGTCATGGGCGGAGATGTGCGCCTGCGACCGGGCGCCATCGCGCAGGGCGCCATCACCGTGACCATCGCGGAGACGCCCGAGGCGAGCCAGCCCGGTCCGTTGAGTGCAGGCCAGACGGTGGTCCTGCCGCGCACCGACATCGCGGTCGCCGAACAGGACAACGCGTTGGTGGCGACGCCTGGGGCGACCACGCTCCAGGAGGTCGTCGACGTGCTCAATGTGCTCGGCGCGACGCCGCGCGAGTTGATCACGATCCTGCAGGCGATGGCGCAAGGCGGCCTGCTCGAGGCCGAGATCCGGAGGATGTGATGGACGGCATCGGGAACGTCTCGAGCTTGCGCGCCGGCCTGGATCCGCTGGCCAACGTCGCCGGAGCCGGCCGATCGCCGGCCGAGGCCGCCGCGCGCATGGAGGAGGTCTTCTCCACCATGCTCGTCAAGGAGATGCGCCGCGCGCTGCCCGAGGGCTTCTTCGGCGGCGGCAACGCCGGCGACGTGTATTCGGGTTGGCTGGACGAGCAGGTCGGCAAGTCGCTCGCCGACCGCGACGCGCTGCATCTCGAGGAGATGCTGCGCCATTCGATCGAGCGGAAGCAGCTGGCTTCGAACGAGGAGGTCTTGCCGTGAAGACCGTCAAGGCGTTGTTGAACGTGCTGGAGCACGACGCGCGCGAGGAGACGAACGCGCAGAAGCGCCGGTTGGCGCTGGTCGAGCGCCAAGTCGAGGCGGTCAAGTCGAACAAGAGCGTCGAACTCGAAGCCGCGCTGGCGGACCTCGAGCGCGAGCTCGAGGCGCAAGGACCGCGCGACCTGCGTCGCCTGCAGGCGCTGGTCGAACTGGCGCGGCATTGGAGCTGCGATGCGCGCGCCCTGACCTTGGGCAGCGTCTCGGAACGCGCCGGCGACGAAGGCCGCAAGCTCGGCTCGTTGCGTGGCGAGCTGCGCGAGGCGACCTCGGCCGTGTTGCGCGAGAACCGGCGCCTCGCCGCGCTGGTGCGCGTGCATCGCCAGTTGGTCGAGGAAGTCCTGGCCGGCGTCGCCGCCGGGGCGGGAGACGGCGGTCGCTTGGTGGACGCGGAGGCCTGATCATGGGATCCATCGGACTCAACACCGGCTTGAAGGCCCTGCTGTCGGCGCAAGCCGCGCTGGAGACCATCGGCCACAACGTCTCGAACGCCAACACGGCCGGCTACTCGCGCCAGCGCCTCGACCTCGCCGCGTCGCCGTCGCTCCTCGTGCGGGGCCTCGGCATCGGCTCGGGCGTCGACGCGCTGCGCGTCATGCGCACCACGGACGCCCTGATCCAAGCGCGCATCGTGGCGCAGACCGGCTCCATCGCGCGCATCGACGCGCGCCTCGCCGGCATGTCGCAGGTGCAGGCCTTGCTCGGCGAGCCTGGCGAGTTCGGCCTGTCGAGCCTGATGGAGGCGATGCACTCGAGCTACGCGGCGCTGGCGGCCGACCCGGCGGACCTCGTGCTGCGCACCAGCGCGGTGCAGTCGACCGTGGCCACCACCTCGCAGATGAACCACCTCGCGACGAGCTTCGCCGCCGCGCAGGACGACGTGGTCGGCCAGATCCGCGCCCAGGCCAAGCAGGTCAACCTGCTGGCCGACGAGGTCGTGCGCCTGAACCAGGAGATCGCCAACATCGAGGCCTCCGGGGTGCCGGCCAACGACCTGCGCGACCAGCGCGACGAGACGATCAAGCGCCTTGGCCAATACCTGAACGTCTCCACCTCGGAGGCGGGCTTCGGCAAGGTCATGGTCTCCGTCGGCGGCCGACTGCTGGTCGGGGCGAACCAGAGCTACGACCTGTCGGCGCAGGTGGCGCAGGATGGCGCGGTGACGCTGCAGCTCGCCGGCGGCACGCAGGCCTTGCAGCCCAAGTCCGGCTCGATCGGCGGGCTCCTGTCGTTCGCCAAGGAGTTCCTGCCGCATGTCTCGCAGCAACTCGACGGCCTCGCCAAGCAGCTGATCTTCGAATCGAACAAGGCCCACGCGACGGGCATCCCGAAGACCGGCCCGTTCACGCAGCTGTCGGCCCTGCACGCGCTGCAGGACATGGACGGCGACGGCCAGATCGGAGACGAGCGCCTGGTCCAGGCCGGCCTGCCCTTCGATGCTTCGGCCGGAGTGTTGCGCGTCAACATGACCGATGCTTCGACGGGCGCCTTCACGTCGCACGCGATCGCCATCGAACCGGACACCACGGTGGACGAGTTCCTGGCCGCGCTCAACGACATCCCGCACTTGTCGGCCTCGCTCGACAGCTACGGCCGGCTCCAACTCGTCTCCGAGTCCGGCCACGGCTTCGACTTCTCGCGCAAGACGCAAGTCGCGCCCGATGCCATCGGTGCGTTCGGCGGCGCGGCCGCTTCGCTTGGCGCGCAGGCTGGTCCGTACCAGCTCGCCGCCGGCGACACGCTGCAGCTGCAAGGGCCGGGCGGCGTCGCGACCGTGGCCTTGTCCGTCAACGACTTCGAAGACATCGGCGAGGCGACCGCCGCGGAGCTCGCCGCGGTGCTGAACGCCGACGCGTCGGTGCAGGCCGCCGGCTTGCGCGCGGAGGTGGTCGGCGATCGCCTCGTCGTGCAGACCACCACCAGCGGCGCCACGGCTTCGTTCGAGGTGCTGGGCGGCAGCGCGCTGGGTGCGTTGGGCCTCCAACCGGGCGTGGTGTCCGGCGGCGATCGCGCCGTGGCCATCGAGGTTTCGGGCACCTGGTCGGGCGACGCCAACGACGCCTATGTGTTCACGCCCACGATGGACGGCGTCGTCGGCACGACGCAAGGCCTCGCGGTCGAGGTGCGCGACGCGTCGGGTGCCTTGGTCGCGACGCTCGACATCGGCGCGGGCTACACGCCGGGCGAGGAGCTCGACCTGCCCAACGGCCTGAAGGTGTCCTTCGGCCTCGGCGATGTTTCCGCCTCGCATGGCGACGCCTTCGTGGTCGAGGGCTGGGCCGACTCCGACACGAGCGACATCCTCGCGGCCATGGGCTTGAACGCCCTGTACGCGGGCACGACGGCGGTGGACATCGAAGTGCGCGAGGACCTGCGCGACGATCCGCAGCTGTTCGCCGCCAGCTTGACGGGCGCCGCTGGCGACAACCAGGCGTTGCTCGAGCTCGAGTCCGTCAAGGAACTGGCGCTCGACGCGCTGGGCGGAGTGACGGTGGGCGAAGCTTGGGGCGACTTCGTCTCGAACGTCGGCTTCGACATCCAGAGCGCGGAGAACGCCCGCGGCACCGAGCAGTTCCTGCTCGACTCGCTGGTGGCGCGCCGCGAGGAGGTCTCCGGCGTCAACGTCGACGAGGAGCTCGTGAACATGGTGCGCTTCGAGCAGGCCTACTCGGCCGCGGCGCGCTACATCCAGGCCGTCAACTCGATCAACGACGAACTGTTGCGGCTGATCTGAGCCGCGAGGACGAAGATGAACGTACGACCCACGCAGACGACGAGCTACCAGCTGGTGCAGTCGGGCCTCAACCTGAACTTCGCCAAGCTGATCCGCGCGCAGGAGATGGTCTCCACCGGCAAGCGCATCCTGCGCCCCTCCGACGATCCGATCGGCAGCTCGGCCGCGCTGGCCTTGCGCAGGCAGCTCGGCGACGTCGGACGCTACATGGGCTCGGTCGCGGCGGCCACGCCCACGCTCGAGCTCTCCACCGCCGCGCTGCAGGACGCCTCGGGGCTGCTCTCCGACGCCAAGCAGCTCGCCGTGTCGGGCATGAACGGCACGCTGAACGACGCCGACCGACGCGCCATCGCCAACCAAGTGCGCGGCTTGAAGGACCGCTTGCTGGAGCTCGCCAATTCGCGTTCCGGCGACGCCTACTTGTTCGGCGGCACGGCCACCGATCGTCCGCCTTTCGAGGAGGTGCGCATCGGCGGCGAGACGCGCGTGGCCTACTTCGGCAACACGGACCTGCAGAAGGTCGCGATCGGCCTCGGAGTCGACCTCGCGGTCAACTTGCCCGGCGACATGATCTTCGCGCCCGACCAACCCGGCTCGACTAGCTGGAGCGGCTTGTCCGGCGTGCGCGCCGGCACGACCGCCGACATGGGCTCGGGCTTCGAGACGCTGCATGTGCGCCACGACGGCATCGTGGGCGTTCCCGGCTCCGGCGTCGCGTTGGTGGGGGCGGGCGACACGCTGCTGGGCGACCGCGATCTCGTCATCGACGCGGTGGCGGGCACCGTGCAGTTGGGCTCCGGACCCGCCAAGCCCATCCCCGCGGCGGGCTCCAGCGCGGCCGCCGACTTCGTCCTCGTCGACCAGCATGGCGCCGAAGTGCACCTCGACTTCGCTGGATGGGACGGCACGAGCTCGACCTCGACCTTGCACGGCGATGGCTCGGTGTCGTTGGACGGTTCGACCTGGACCACCATCGATCCCGCGCAGACCGACCTCGAGCTCGAGGATCCGGCGAGCGGCGCCGTGCTGCACCTCGACCTGTCCGGCATGGTGCGCGCGGTCGACGATCTCGCCACGTTCTCCGGCCAAGCCAATGTCTTCGACGTGCTCGAAGGCATGGCGCAGGACCTCGAGAACGCTGGAGGCTTGTCGGCCGGCGACGTGCAGCAACGTCTCGCCGCGCGCCTCGTCGAGTTCGACAAGAACCAGGACGCCTTGTTGTCGGCGTTGGGGACGCTTGGCGCTCGCGCCGAGCGGTTGATCGACGCCGACGGTCGCCTGCAGGACATGGAGACGCACCTCGCGTCGCTGCTTTCCTCGACCGAGGACGCCGATCTGGCTTCGACCATCCTCGAGATGAGCAAGGCCGAGCAGACCCTGCAGTTGGCGCAAGCCACCGGCTCGCGCCTGATCAACACGAGCCTGCTCGACTACTTGAGGTGATCCCATGGTCGAACCCGTCAAGTCCGACTTGCGTTCCATCGGCTCCGTCGAGGCCCCGCGCTCGACTGCGCACGCCAACGGCGAGCCCGATGTCGCCTTCCGCGCGCTGCTCGAGCGGCTGAAGGCCGGCGCCGAGCGCGTGGCCCACTCGTCCGAATCGGCCAGCGATCCGCGCAGCCTGTCGACCGCCGTGGGCGATGCGCGTGCTTCCCTCGACGCCGTGCTGTCCTTGTCGGAGCGCTTGCTCGAGGCGTGCCGCGCCGAACAGTGTCGCGTCGACCAGTCGGCTCACGCCGACAGGAAGCAAGGCGCGTGAGTCGCGCGGTCGCGCGTCTGTGCGAGCCCAACGACGCCGTGCGCGAGCTCGTCGAGCTCGTCATGCGCGACGGTGGACCGTGGGCGCGCGAGCAACCACTGTCGTTCGACGCGTCGAGCGGCGCCAGTTGGTCGGTGGTGGAGGACGAAGGGCGCCTGGTCTCGGCGTGCTCGATCCTGCCGCGCGAGTTCGTCGTCGACGGCGAGAGCTTGCGCGTCGGATTGGTGGGTTCGGTCGTCACGCGCGCCTCGCACCGCGGCCAGGGCCTCGCCGCCAGCGTCCTCGCCTGCGCCGAGTCCGAGCTCGCGCGTCGCGGCTGCCTCGTCGCCGCGTTGTGGGCCGAGGACCCCGAGTACTACGCCCAGCGTGGTTGGCGGCCGTGGGGCAGCGAGATCGACTTCGTGCTGCCGCGCGAACTGGTGGCGCACTTGCCCGATCCGACCGGCGTGCGCCTCGCCCAAGCCTCCGACGCGACCGCGATCCACCGCCTGTACGCCATGCAACGCCGACGCGTGGCCCGCTCGCGCGACCAGACGCGCAAGTTGCTGGCCATCCCGGGCATGGACGTGCTCGTGCGCGAGCGCCAAGGCGAGGTCGTCGCCTACAGTTGCCTCGGCCGGGGTGGCGACCTGCAGGAGGTCGTCCACGAATGGAGCGGCGCGGTGCAGGACGTGCTGGCGCTCCTGCGCATGCACCTCGACTTGCGCACGACGCTTGGCGACTATCGAGACTTGTTCCTGATGTGCGCCGACGAACCCGACCATCCGCTGGTGGCGGTGCTCGAGGATCTGGGCGCGCCCGCCTCGCGCGGCATCCTGGGCATGGCGAAGATCGTCGATCCGGCCGCGGCGTGCGCCGCCATCGCGCGGCGCCATGGACGCGCGGGGCGCAAGCTCTCGTGGCGCGAACATCGCTCGATCGACCTGCCCGAGCTGTCGCAAGGAGCCTGCGAGTTCGAGTTGGACGCCAAGCGCTGCGTGCTGGCGGCCGCCGAGCTGCTCGACCTGCTGGCCGCGCCGCGCGGATCGCAGGCCGTCGCGCGCACCTTCGCCGCGCGCCTCGGTCTCGAGCCCGTGCCGCCCATGCGACCCTTCGCCTGGGGCCTCGACTCGATCTGACCTTCGGTCGATCGCGCCGCCTCGCGCCTCAATCCGCGTAGTTCGCCGGGTGCAGGCGTCGTTCCACCGCCTCGATCACGATGTGCAGCACCTTGATGTGCACTTCCTGGATGCGGTCGCTGGTCGTCGCCAAGGGCACCACGATGGGGATGTCGACCATGGCGCGCGCCTTGCCGCCGCCCTTGCCCAGCAAGCCGACGGTGGCGATGCCGCGCGCCTTGGCGCGTTCGATCGCCTTGAGGATGTTGGGCGAGCCGCCGCTCGTCGTGATCGCCACCAGCAAGTCGCCCTGCTTGCCGTAGGCCTCGACGGAACGCGCGAAGACTTCGTCGTAGCCGAAGTCGTTGGCGATGCAGGTGAGCTGCGACGCGTCGCTGAAGGCCAACGCCGGCAAGGCCGCTCGATCCGCGCGGAAGCGACCGGTCCACTCCTCGGCGAAGTGCATCGCATCGCACATCGAGCCGCCGTTGCCGCAGGCCATCAGCAAGCCGCCGCCACGCAGAGTGTCGTGCGCCGCGTCCGCGAAGCGCCGCACGCCGTCGAGGTTCTCGGGGTCGGCCAGGAATGCGTCGAGTGTGGCGCGCGCGTCTTGGAAGGACCGCAGCACGGGGTCGGAGCCGCTCATGCGGTCATCATGGGGCCGCGGGGTCCGCGCGGCAAGGCGCGCCGACCCCGCAGTATTCAGGCGCGAGTCGCCGCGGCGAATGAGCTGTCGGCCGCTTCCACCCCGGCGTCGACCACGGCCTCGTCGTGGCGGATGGACAGGAACCACGATTCGAAGGGCGACGGAGGCAGATGCACGCCGTTCGCGAGCATCGCGTGGAAGAAGCGCGTCCACAGCGCGCGGTCGCTCGCCATGGCGCTCTCGAGCGAGTCCACCGGCCGGCGGGAGATGTACGGGCAGATCATCGAGCCTTCGCGGCCGACGTGGAGCGGCACTCCGTGGCGCGCCGCCGCGCCTTCGAGCCCGGCTTGCAGGCGCGCGCCCATGGCCTCGAGCCGCGCATGGAAGAGCGGTTCGTCGCAGGCGCGCAAGGTGGCGAGGCCCGCCGCGACCGAAAGCGGGTTCCCGCTCAGCGTGCCCGCCTGGTACACGTCGCCCGCGGGCGACACGCGCGACATCAGGTCCTTGCGACCGCCGTAGGCTCCGACCGGCAAGCCGCCGCCGATCACCTTGCCGAAGGCGTAGAGGTCGGGCGCCACTCCATGCAACTCGGCCGCGCCGCCGCGCGCGACGCGGAAGCCGGTCATGACGTCGTCGAAGACGAGCAGCGCGCCATGGCGCCGGCACAACTCGGCGAGGCCGGCGAGGAAGCCGGCCTTGGGCTTGACGAGCCCGATGTTGCCGACGATGGGCTCGACGATCATGCAGGCGACGGAGGCGCCGTGGAGCTCCATCAGCTCGGCGACGTGCGCCAGGTCGTTGTAGCGCGCCACCAGCGTCAGGCCCGCCACCTTGGCGGGGACGCCGGGCGAGTCGGGCGCGCCGTTCGTCAGCGCGCCGCTGCCCGCCTTGACGAGGAACGAATCGCCGTGGCCGTGGTAGCAGCCGTCGAACTTGACCACGACCTCGCGACCGGTGCAGGCGCGCGCGAGGCGCAGCACGCTCATCGTCGCCTCGGTGCCGCTGGTGACGAGGCGCACCATGCCGCAGCCCGGCACGCGCTCGACGATCTCGGAGGCGATCTCGAGCTCGCCGCGCGAGGGCGTGCCGAAGCACGTGCCCGTGGCGGCCACGGCCTGGATCGCCTTGACGACGCGCGGATCGCAATGGCCGAGGATCAGCGGACCGTAGCTCATCACGAGGTCGACGTAGCGGTTGCCGTCGACGTCGAAGACGTGCGCGCCCTCCCCGCGCGCCATGTGGACGGGCGTGCCGCCGACGGAGCGGTAGGCGCGCACGGGCGAGTTGACCCCGCCCGGGATGATCTCCTGCGCCGCGGCGAAGATGCGCCGGGATTCGTCGAGTCGCATCGCGTCTCAGGCCTTCAGCAGGCGCGCCATCTCGCGCGCGTAGTAGGTGAGGATGAAGTCGGCGCCCGCGCGCTTGATGCAGGTCAGCGATTCGCGCATGACCCGCTCCTCCGCGAGCCAGCCGTTCCT
>SXXH01000201.1 GCA_005789645.1 Planctomycetia bacterium | reverse complement strand
GCCGCCTTCGGCAAGGCCCACGCGCGCTTCCAGGAGCGCGACGCGCAGATCCTCGGCGTCAGCACGGACCAGGAGTTCGTGCACCACGCTTGGCGCACGCACCACCCGGACCTGCGCGACCTGCCGTATCCGATGCTGTCGGACACCAAGCGCGAGTTGTCGACGGCGCTCGGCGTGCTGCACAAGGAGGAGGGCGTGCCGCTGCGCGCGACCTTCATCGTCGATCCGCAGGGCGTGATCCGCTGGGTGTGCGTCAACGACTTGTCGGTCGGTCGCAACGTCGAGGAGGTGCTGCGCACGCTCGACGCGCTGCAAAGCGACGAGCTTTGCCCGTGCAACTGGAAGAGCGGCGATCCGACGCTGAAGGTCTGAGCATGGAAGCGCTCCAAGCCCTGCTCGCCTCCACGGGCGACGCCGCGCGCGACTTGCGCGTCAACCTCGACAACCTGCTCGGCGGCGGCGAGCTGCCCGCGCGCGCGCGCTTCGGCGTGGCCCTGGCTTGCGCGTGGTCGCGGGGCGACGCGCAGCTCGCGGCCGCGTTGCGCGTCGCTGGTGGCGAGTCCTGCGACGACGCGCTCGTCGACGACGCCAAGGCGGCGGCGGCCTTGATGGCGATGAACAACGTCGTCTATCGCTTCCGCCACCAGATCGGCAAGCCGGGCTACGAGTCGTTGCCCGTGCGCCTGCGCATGCAGCGCCTCGCGGCGCCGAGGACCGACAAGGCGACCTTCGAGTTGATGTCGCTGGCCGTGTCGGCCATCAATGGATGCGAACACTGCGTCAAGGCCCACGAGGCGGTGCTCGCCGCCGCCGGCATGGGGGAGTCGCAGGTCTTCGAGGCCGTGCGCCTGGCGGGCGTGGTGTGCGGGTTGGCCACGGCCCGCGCCTGGCCTGGCTCCACCGCCGCGTCGTTCGCGCACTGAGCCGATGAGGCGCACGCCCGAGGGAGAGCACGCGTGCGGCGAGAATGGAGCGGCGAGGGCGACCAACCGCGTCGACGCCATCCAAGGCGCCCCCGAGGCCAGGCACGGCCGCGGGGGCGCCGCTGCATGCGGGGCGGATGAACCGCGCGGATGAACCGCGCGGATGAACCGCGCGGATGAACCGCGCGCGCGGGAGCGCTGGGCCCTTGTCGGCACGGCGCTGTCCCTACAGGCGCTGCGGCGGCCGGGCCGATCATGCTTGCGGCCGAACCAGCGGCGGGCGCGGCCAGGCCTTGGCTTGGCGGCAGGCTGCAGGTAGGATATCGGCCCTCCAAGTCCGGCCCAGTCCGGACCCCCGCAACCGGCAGGGCATGCCTGGGAGCGGGGAGTCGAAACCAAGCCAGTCACGGAATCGAGGACGAACGATGCCCAAGATGAAGTCGAAGGGAGCGGTCAAGAAGCGCTTCCGCATGAGCAAGCACGGCAAGGCCGTCTGCTCCAAGCCCGGCCGCGGCCACATGCACGCCAGCTTCAATGGCGAGACGGGGCGCAAGCTGCGTCGTCGCATGGTCCTCAACAAGACCTGGTCGATCCTCATCGGCCGCATGATGGAGCCCTGATCAGCCATGGTCCGCATCAAGATCGGCGCTCCGCGCCGCCAAAAGAAGAATCGCTACTTCAAGGCCGCCAAGGGCTTCCGCGGTGGTCGTTCGACCCTGTGGCGCACGGTGCGCGAGACGCTGCTGCGCGCGTGGGCCTTCAGCTCGCGCGACCGTCGCACGAAGAAGCGCATGTTCCGCCGCTTGTGGATCGTGCGCCTCAACGCGGCCACGCGCGTGCGCGGCATGAACTACTCGACCTTCGTCGACGGCTTGAAGAAGGCGGGCATCGAGCTCGACCGCAAGCAGCTGTCGGAGATCTCGATCAAGGATCCCTCCGGCTTCGACGCGCTGGTCGCCGAAGCGCAGGGCGCCCGTCGCTGAGCCCAGCCGGCTCCGAACCGTCGCACGGGCCGCTCCGGCAACCACCGGCGCGGCCCGTGCGCTTGCAGCGCCGTCCCCGTTCCACTTTGGCGGCCTCGCTCGGCTAGATTTCCACGCAGACGGACCACGCACTCCGAACCTCCCCAGCCGTTCGCAATCTCGCCCGGCACCAAACCATGACCGACTTGTCCCCCGAACACGCGAGCACGCTCGCGAGGCTGCTGGCGCAGGTCGCCGCGGCCTCCGCCGCCGAGGACCTGCGCGCCATCGGGCGCGAGGCGCTGGAGAAGGGCGGCGTGGTGGCCGACCTGCTCGCCTCCATCCCGACCTTGCCGCCGGCCGAGCGCAAGGGCGCCGGCCAGGCCGCCAACCGCATCAAGGCCGAGCTGGAGGCTGCCATCGACGCCAGGAAGCGCGAACTCGAGGACGGGGCGCTCCTCGCCTCGCGCAAGGTGGAGGGCTTCGACGCGACGCTGCGCGCGCCGCGCGTGGAGCGCGGCGCGCTGCACCCGATCACGCAGGTGGTGCGCGAGCTCGAGGACCTCTTCACTTCGATGGGCTTCGAGGTGCTCGACGGGCCGGAGATCGAGCTCGACTGGTACAACTTCGAGGCGCTCAACATCCCGCGCGACCACCCGGCGCGCGACATGCAGGACACGTTCCGCTGCGATCCGGCGGGCGAGCTCGTGCTGCGCACGCACACGTCGCCGGTGCAGGTGCGCGCGATGGAGAAGCGCCGTCCGCCGATCCGCGCCATCGCGCCGGGCAAGGTCTTCCGCCAGGAGACCACCGACGCCTCGCACGAGCACACCTTCCACCAGATGGAAGGGCTCGTCGTCGACGAGGACGTGTCCGTGGGGCACCTGATCCACACCATGAAGACGCTCCTGCGCGGCGTCTTCGGCAAGGACATCGAGGTGCGCCTGCGTCCGGGCTACTTCCCGTTCGTCGAGCCGGGCTTCGAACTCGACGCGCGCTGCCCGTTCTGCAAGTCGGGCTGCAGCGTGTGCAAGCAGTCGACGTGGATCGAGCTCCTGCCCTGCGGCATGGTGCACGAGAACGTGCTGCGCGCCGGCGGCATCGATCCGGCCAAGTACTCGGGCTTCGCCTTCGGGCTGGGCTTGTCGCGCCTCGTCATGCTGCGCTACGGCATCGACGACGTGCGCCACTTGTTGTCCGGCGACGCGCGCTTCCTGCGCCAGTTCCACCGCATCGGCTGAGAAAGGCACGGCGATGAAGATCAGCTACCAGTGGCTCGCGCGGCATGTGGACTTGTCCGGCCTCACCGCGCAGGATGTGGCGCAGGACTTCACCCTCTCGACCGCCGAGGTCGAGGGCGTCGAACGCTTCCTGCCGCACCTCGACGCGGTCGTGGTCGGGCGCGTGCTCGAGCGCGAGAAGCACCCCGATGCCGACAAGCTGTCGGTGTGCAAGGTCGACGTGGGCCTCGCCGAGCCGCAGCAGATCGTGTGCGGCGCGCCGAACGTGCGCGCGGGGCTGCATGTGGCGGTGGCGCTGCCGGGCACGAGGCTCCCTGGCGACTTGCACATCAAGAAGAGCAAGATCCGCGGCGTCGAGTCGTGCGGGATGATCTGCTCCGAGCGCGAGCTGGGCCTCGGCGAAGAGCACGACGGCATCTGGGAATTGCCGCTCTCCACCAAGCCCGGCGCGCCGGTCGCGCAGGAGCTGGGCCTCGTGGATTGGATCATCGAGATCGACAACAAGTCGTTGACGCACCGGCCCGACTTGTGGGGGCATCGCGGCCTGGCGCGCGAGATCGCCGCCATGCGCAAGCGCCCGCTCAAGCCGCTGGATCCCTCGCCGCTGGCGTCGGGTTCCGGCGCGGCGACTCCAGTCGAGATCCGCAGCGCCGGCTGCCTGCGCTACATCGCCGTGCCCATCGACGGCGTCGCTCCGCGCCGCTCGCCCGATTGGTTGCGCGCGCTGCTCTTCGCCGTGGGCGCACGTCCGATCGACCTGCTGGTCGACCTGTCGAACTTCGTCATGCACGACCTCGGCCAACCCAACCACTGCTTCGATCGCGCCAAGCTCGCGGGACGCGGCATCGTGGTGCGCGACGCGCGTGCCGACGAACGCCTGCTCACGCTGGATGGAATCGAGCGCCGACTGTCGAGCGGCGACATGCTGATCTGCGCCGGCGACGAGCCGGTCGCCTTGGCTGGCGTGATGGGCGGCGAAGGCAGCAAGGTGCAGGCGGGCACCGACTCGCTGCTGCTCGAGGTCGCCTGCTTCCTGCCGGCGGTCGTGCGTCGCACCGCGCAGCGCCTCGCCTTGCGCACGGACTCGTCCACGCGCTTCGAGAAGCACCTCGATCCCACGCTGCCCGCGCAGGCCGCGGCGCACTTCGTGCGGCTCCTAAAGGAGATCGAGCCCGCCGCGCGCGTGGCCGGCGCCAGCGCCGACGTCGGCGCGTGGCGAGACCCGGCCCGCGAGGTGCACGTGCGACCGGAGCGCGTGCGGCGCCTCCTGGGCGTGGACCTCTCCGACGCGCGCATCGCCGAGATCCTCGCCAGCCTCGACTTCGGCGTGTCCGCCCAGGAAGGCGAGCTGGTCGTCTCCGTCCCGTCGCGTCGCGCCACCAAGGACATCGGCATCGAGCAGGATCTGGTCGAGGAGGTCGGCCGCATCCACCGCTACGGCAACATCCCGACGCGTCCGCTGGTGGCGCCAGTCGAGCCGCCGCCGCGCGACGAAGGTTGGCGCCGGCGCATGCTCGTGCGCGCTGTGCAGGATCGCTTGGCGCGCGACGCGCGCCTCCTCGAGGCGTTGAGCTACAGCTTCGTCTCCGACGCGCTGCTCGAGCAGTTGTCGCTCTCCGCCCTGCCGCATGTCGCGGTCGTCAATCCCGTGGCCGAGGGCTTCAGCCGCATCCGTCGCGGCGTGCTGGGCAGCGTGCTCGAGAAGGCGCGCGACAACCGCCACCATGCCGAACGCGTGGCGCTGTTCGAGGTGGGCAAGGGCTACTTGCCCGAGCAGGCCAACGCGCGCGGCGAACCGCGCGAAATCCACGAGTGCGCCATCGTCCTCGCCCTGCCGCCGTCGAAGGAACAGCGCTCCGACGGCGCGGCGTGGACCCAGGTGCGCGCCATCGTCGAAGACCTGTTGGCCGGACTGGGCCACGAGCGCGCCGTCGCCGGCCCCGCGCAGGCGTGCGAACCCTGCGCGCACCCGATCGTGCGCGCGGCCTTCCGTTCGGCCGATGGCGCGCACGAGCTCGCCGTCGCCATGGCGCTCGATCCCGTTTTCGCGCAACGGCTGGGCTTCGCGGGCGACTTGAAGAGCGACGTCGCTTGCGCCGTCGTGTCGATCGACGCGCTGCTCTCCGCCGCGTCCGAACCGCGCGGCTACCAGCCCTTGCCGCGCTTCCCGGGCGTGAAGGTGGACGTGGCCGTCGTCGTGCCCGATGCGGTGCCCGCGGCGCGTTGCGAGGAGCTGCTGGCGCGCTCGGGCAAGGGGCTCGTGCGCGCGCTCGAAGTCTTCGACGTGTATCGCGGTGGCGTCCTGCCGCCGCAAGCGCGTTCGCTGGCTTGGCATGTCGAGCTGCGCGCGGACGACAAGACGCTGGGCGAAGCCGAAGTGCAGAAGTTCCTCGAGCGCGTCGAACGCGCGCTGGGCGAGATCGGCTGCACGCTGCGGCGCCAGTGAGCGCACGCCGCGCTCACATCCGCAGCAGGTGGGCGAACACGATCGAGGAGGTCCCGGACGCGACGGCCGCGAGCGTCGCCGTCCATGCGCGCACCTGCTTGGAGCGCGAGACGAGGCCGGCTCGCGTGGCGCAGAGAAGGCCAAGGCTCGCTGGCGCCGCGAGCCACAGTGCCGTCGTCGACGAGGCGCCGAGGGGCGCGGCCAACAAGCCCGCGCCCACGCCCGGCGCCAAGAGGTAGAGCGCGGCGTACAAGCGCACGCAGTGCGCGCACTCGGCGAGCGGGCCAAGCAGCAACGCCGAGAGCGGCGGCAGCCACACGCAAGCGGCGGCTTGGAGCCAAGGGCTCGAGCGCAACCGGCGCGCGAGCCGCGCGCTCAGAACCACTCCCGTCGGCCGACCTGGTACTCGCGCACGAACTCGCTGTCGCTCTTGCTCAGGTACACGATGCCTTCGATCACGCCGACGACCCAAGCCGCGAGGATGCTGAGTCCCGAAGTGCACAGGCCGCCGATGAAGGTCACCAGCAGCATGACCGCTCCCGCTTCGCGGTAGCCGAGCACGAACTTGTGCACGCCCACGAAGCCCAGGAGGATCGCCAGCACGCCGGCGAGCACGCGCTTGCTGTCGTGCGGGAGCGCATCGACGGCGCCGGGAGCGAAGGCGCCGGGAGAGATGGGGATGGGCGAGATGGGGCCGAAGCGAGAGTTCTCGAGCGAAGCTTGACCGGCAGCCGACGCGCTGGATGTCGCCGCCGTCAGAGGCAAAGGCGGTGGCGGGGGAGTGGCGGTGGGGGTCGCGGCGCTCGTCGCGCTGCCTAGCGTCGCGGGCGGCGGCGGCGGGGGCATGGCTTGTGGTGTGTGCGAAGCGGCAGGCGCGGGAGCAGGATCACCCTTGGTCGCCTGCGTGGACACCGGCCCTAGAGCCACTGCGGCCTGCGGGGGCAGCGGGGGCGGATTCGGCGACTGCGAAGGAGGCGACGGAGGTGAGGACGGCGAGGACGCTGTGCTTGATGTTGTCGCTCCGCCTCCCGACCCATGCGGCTGTGCTGCGCTTGGCGCTGACTGCGGGTTCGTGGCGACCTGCTCTCGGCAGGCTTGTTCCGCGCCAGCTCCTTCCGCGCTGGCAGGCTCAACATCGCCCTGTCCTGCATCGGGTTGGCCTGCATCGGGTTGGCCTGCATCGCGTTGGCCTGCACCAGTTAGGGGCAGGTCCCAGCCCGTGGGCTCCGGCATGGGCTGCGGGGGGGGCTGCGGCGGTAGTTCGGGCGAGTTGGCTTGTTCGGTCATCACTCTGGACGGACTGTGCTGGACGATCTCTGCTGGGAGGCCCCGGGAGTCTGGCAGTCCCAGACTTCGCAAATACGGTCCCCGAAGGCCACTATTGCCGGGCGGGTAGAAGGAAATTCGGGCCCAGTCCGGCCAAGTCGCGGCCTCGACGGTCGGCGGCCCTGCAACGAGGCGGCGCAGATGCGATACTTCCCCGCGCCCGATGGTCAAGGTAGTCCTCGTCAACCCGCCGTCGCCGTCCCAATACCGCGTCAGTCGCGGGTTGATGGGTGGCTTCGGCATGGCGGTCAATCCGGGACTCCTGTACCCGCCGATCGAACTGGCGCACATCGCCGGCGTGCTGTTGCAGGACGGCTTGGAGGTGGCGATCCACGATGCCGACGCGCGCGGACTCGACGCCGCGGGGGCGCTCGGAGCCATCAAGCTCGAGCGGCCCGACTTCGTGTGCGTCGATTCGTCGTCGACTTCGCTCGACTTGGACCTCGAGCTGTGCCGCGCGTTGCGCGCCGAGTTGGGCGTGCCGGTGGCGATCCTCGGTTCGCAGGTGACCTACACGCCGGGCGAGATCTTCGAGCGCGACGCGGTCGACGTGGTCGTGCGCGGCGAGCCCGAGCACACCGTGCGCGACCTTGCGCGCGCCGTGCGCGACGGCGCGGTCTTCGCCGGGATCGCCGGCACCTCGCGCAAGGCAGGCGGGAACGTGGTGCACGAGCCCGAGCGCGAGAAGATCGAACGCCTCGACGACCTGCCCCTGCCGGCGCGGCACCTGCTGGACAACGCGGCCTACCGCTTCCCGGGGATCGACGGTCCCGTGACGACGGTCAAGAGCTCGCGCGGATGTCCGCTCAACTGCAGCTTCTGCGGGTACACGCTGGCGCAAGGCCTGCGCTTCCGCTTCCGCTCGCCCGAGCACGTGCTGGCGGAGCTCGTCGACATCGTGCGCGTGCATGGCGTGAAGCAGGTCGTGTTCCGCGATCCGATCTTCTCGACCAGGAAGGACCGCGTGTTGGCGATCTGCGAGGGGATCCGGCGCGAGAAGCTGGACTTGTCCTGGCAGTGCGAGACGGCGGTCAAGACGCTCGACGCCGAGCTGGTGGGCGCCATGGCGGCGGCGGGCTGCACGCACATCTCGCTGGGCGTCGAGTCGGGCAACGTCGAGATCCAGAAGAAGCACTGCGGATCCAAGCTGCTCGACGGCAGGAAGGAGCTCGACGTGGCGCGTTGCGTCGAGGTCTTCGAGGCCGCGCGACGCAATGGCGTGGAGACGCGCGCCTTCTGCATGGTCGGCTTCCCCGAGGAGACCGAGCGGATGGTCGAGGAGACCTTCGATCTGGTCGAGCGCTGCGATCCCGACCAGGTGCAGTTCTGCGCCGTGACGGCGTACCCGGGCACGCCGCTCTTCAAGATGCTGCACGGCACGCGCGAGTTCGACTACGCGACGATGACTGGCTTCAAGGCGCTCGAGGGCAACGAGCACATGAGCGCCGCGCGCATCGAGGAGAAGATCCGCGAGGGCTACCGGCGCTTCTACCGTCGGCCGCGCCGCTTGGTGCGCGAGCTGCGCCATCCCTTGCGCTTCGCCGGCAAGTTGGCGCGCTACGCGACCTTGTTCCGCTCGCGCTGAGCGGCCGCGGCGCCAGGATGGGGCCTGCCGGACGAGTGCTGTTCCCTGCGGAGAGCCGGTCGCCTATCCTTGGCGCCTGCGCGAATCCTCACTCCCGCGCGGCACGGAGCCCATGAGCCAGATCGAGAACATCCTGCAGGAGAACCGCTTCTTCCCCCCGTCGCGCGAGTTCAGCGCCAAGGCCCGCATCGGGACCGAAGAGGCTTACCAGCGCATGTGGCGCGAATCCGTCGAGGATCCCGCCAAGTTCTTCGGACGCGTGGCGCGCGAGTTGCCGTGGTCGACGCCCTTCGGCGAGGTGCTCGACTGGTCGGGGGCGCCCTTCGCCAAGTGGTTCGTGGGCGGTCGCATCAACGTCTGCGACGCCTGCGTCGACCGCCATGTGCGCGAGGGTCGCGGCGACAAGCGCGCCCTGGTGTTCGAGGGCGAGCCCGGCGACGCGCGCACGCTGACCTATGCCGAGCTGCAGCTCGAGGTGGCGCGCTTCGCCAACGTGCTCAAGTCGCGCGGCTTGAAGAAGGGCGATCGCGTCGCCGTCTACATGCCCATGATCCCCGAGGCCGCCATCGCCATGCTGGCTTGCGCGCGCATCGGCGTGGCGCACTCGGTGGTCTTCGGCGGCTTCAGCGCGCAGGCGCTGGTGGACCGCATCGAGGACGGCGGTTGCGTCGCGGTCATCACCGCCGACGGCTCGTGGCGGCGCGGGGCGCTCCTCGCGCTCAAGCCGCAGGTCGACGAAGCGGTGGCGCAGACGAGCGGCGTGCACACGGTGTTCGTCGTGCGCCGCGCGGGCAACCCCGTGGCCTTCGACGCGCGTCGCGACGTGTGGCTGCACGAGGCCGCCGCGCGCGCGTCGGCCGACTGTCCGCCCGAGCCCATGGACAGCGAGGACCTGCTGTTCCTGCTCTACACCTC
>SXXH01000200.1 GCA_005789645.1 Planctomycetia bacterium | reverse complement strand
GAGCACGGCGAGGCGCTCGACCAGTTCGGCGGCGTCCGCCGCCACCAGCGGCTCGACGGAGCCGCGCGCGCGCAGCCATGCCGCCACCCGCTCGCCGACGCAGGCGAGGCGCGGCAGGCGCGCGACGCTGTCAGGTAAACTTGACAGCGCCGAGGCGCTTGTCGCCACCAGCGCCTCGGCGTCGGCTGGGTCGACGACCACGCCGGTCGATGCGACGGCCACGAGCGGATGCGATTCGGCGCGCCAGCCGGCGGATTCGGCCGCCGCGCGCCACTCGTCCAGCCGTCCGATTGGACCGGTGACCAGCACGCGCTTCATTGCTCGCGCGCCGCGTCGACCAGTCGCTTGGCGCCGCGCGCCAACAGTCTTCGCGCCAGCTCCTGCCCGAGGTAGATGGCGTCGTCGAGCAGGCCATGCACGCGGTCTTCGAGCACCTCGGTGCCATCGCGCGACAGGACGCGCGCTTCGATGGCCAAGGCGTTCTCGCTGGCCCGCGCCAAGGCGCCGACTGGCGCGTTGCATCCGCCATGGAGGTCGTGCAACAGCGCGCGTTCCGCCAACGCCTCCGCGAACGACTCCACATCCCCGATGGCCCCGAGCGCGCGCTGCGTCGCGCCGTCGTCGCGGCGGCACACGAGTCCGACGATGCCTTGCGACGGCGCAGGCAGGAAGCGCGGCGAGCGCAGCACTTCCTTGATGTGGACCTCGAGACCGAGGCGCTCGAGCCCGGCGCGCGCGAGGATCAACGCGTCGGCTTCGCCGGCCAGCAGCTTGCCGAGGCGCGTGTCGACGTTGCCGCGGATGGGGACGACAACGAGGTCGGGTCGCGCCGCCAGCACCATCGCGGCGCGTCGCACGGAACCGGTCGCGACGCGCGCCCCGGGCGGCAGCGCGGCCAGCGAGTCGTGCGTCGCCGACAGGAAGGCGTCCTCGTGCGCGCCGCGCGCGAGCACGCTCGCCAGCATCAGGTCCGGATGCAGCGTGGTGGGCATGTCCTTCAGGCTGTGCACGCCCGCCTGCGCGCGGCCCGAGAGCACCGCATGGTCGACTTCGGCGGTGAAGATGCCGGTCAGCCCGAAGCGCGACAACTCGGTGCGCGCGTCCTTGTCGCCGGCCGACTGCACGACGACGAGCTCCACTTCGCGCGCGGGCGCCGCGGCGAGCAGCATGCGCCGCGTCTCGTTCGCCTGCCACAAGGCCAGCGGGCTGCCGCGGGTCGCCAATCGCATCGCCATGGTGGGCGCAGGATAGCGCGCCGCTCCTCAGAGCCGCTCCAGGAAGCGGCGGTACTCGTGTTCGAGCGCATCCTCCGGCCGCAGGCGCTTGGCGCCGTCCTTGATGCGCTCGAGCGTCGCGTGCAGGAGCCGCTTGGACAACTCGTGGGCCAACTCGACTTCGCGCGGCGTCGCCTGCGCGCCCGCCACGGCGTCGAGCGTCGCGTCGCGCAGCGTCTCGAACTCGCCCTTGAGGCCGCCGAGCACGGGCGCGAGTTGCTGGTACGCGCGTCGGCCCAGGAACTCGTGCGCCTCGTGCACCAGAATCGGCGTGGCGGCATCGGCGGCGGCCGAGCGGTCGCGCAGGTTCTCGGCGACGACGCGCGACAGGTCGTCGAGGTCGTAGAGCAGCACGTTGCCGCCGATTTCGGCCACCGCGGCCTCGACCGCGCGCGGCACGGACAAGTCCAGCACCACCAGCGGCAGGTCGCGCCGCTGCAGCGCGCGCGCGTCGAAGTGCGACCGCTCGACCACGGCGCTCTGTCCCTCGACGCAGGCCACCAGCAGGTCGCAGGCCACGATGCGCGCACGCAGCTCGTCGAGGCCGCACGCCTCCGCGCCGAACTCCGCGGCGGCTTCGCTCGCGCGTTGCGCCGTGCGGTTGGCGAAGCACAGCGACTGCACACCCAAGCCCTTCAGGTGCCGCGCCACGAGCACGCCCGTCTCGCCTGCGCCCACGACCAGCGCGCGCTTGTTGGCGAAATGTCCGAGCGCGCGCCGGGCGACATCCACGCCCACGCGCGCCACGGACAAGGTGCCTTGCCCGAGGTCGGTCTCGGCGCGCACGCGCTTGCCGGCGTGCAACGCGCGCGCGACCAGCGACTCGAGCAGGGCGCCCAGCGCGCCATGTTCGCGCGCCACGTCGGCCGCGCGCTTCAATTGACCGAGCACCTCGCTTTCGCCCACCACCAGCGAGTCCAGCCCGGCGGCCACGCGCAGCAGGTGGAACAGCGCCTGCGCGCCGTGCCACTCGTAGACCTCGTCCGTCGCGGCGTTGCGGAAGAGTCGCGTGCGCACGGCCAACGCGACGGCCTCGGGCCGGGTGGTCGACACCAACGCTTCGGTGCGATTGCAGGTCGACAGCACGAGCGCCTCTTCGACCCCATCGATGCCGCGCAGGGCGCCCAGCGTCACCGGCAGGTCGACGGTGGCGACGACATAGCGCTCGCGCACCGCGACCGGCGCGGTGCGGTGCGACAAGCCGACGAGGACCAGCGTGGGCGCGTCTTGCATGCTTCAACGCGCTCCGTGCATGGACCAGGGGGCGAAGACCAGCAGCAGCGACGCGGCCAAGGCCACGAAGCCGGCCGCGGCGGCGATGGCGGCGCGGCGCGACCCGAAGCCGGGGATGCGCGCCGAGAAGGCGATGGCGCCGAAGTAGAGCCACACGACGAGCGAACCCAGCACTTCCGGACTGGCGTAGTCGAGCTTCCAACCACCGCCCGTGTGCGCCAAGGCGATGCCCACGTTCAAGCCGATGGTCAGCCCGAGGAACCCGAACAAGGCCGCGCGCCGCATCATGCGCGCGCAGGTCTCGAGGTCGGGCAGTTGCCCGAAGGTCGCGCCGAAGCGCCGGCCGCGCATCTCGCGGTACAGCAGCAGCCACAGCGCCCCGTGCAGGCCGGACACCGCCAAGCCCGCCGCGGCCACGACGCTCGTGAGGCCGTGCACGATGGACAACGCGCCGCGCGGCGCGTCGGGCAGCACCTCCACGGGTGCGAGACCCGAAGCGAGCAGTTGGAACAACGCGGCGCAGCCGAGCACGACTCCCCCGGAGCCGGCGTTGCGTTCCTCGCGCGCCACCAGCAGCCAGAAGAGCACCGCCGAGTACACGACCGCCGACACCGTCGGCCATGGACCGACGAGCGGCGTGTCGCCCGCGAGCGAGGCGCGCAACGCGAACCACGCGCCGTGCGCCAGCACCACGACCACGACGAGCGCGCGGCGCAGCTTGGCCACGCGCGCGTCCGACGAAGCGAACGCGAAGGCGTACAACGCGGCGGCCAGCGCGTAGAGCACCGGCAGCGCGACCTGCAGCAGCTGCAGCGGTTCCCTCACGCCGCATCCTCCAGCGAGAGCAAGCGCGCTTGCACGCGCCGCGCCGCTTCGCGTCCCGCGCCCACGACGGAGTCCACGGCGATGCCGTCGGTCCACGAGGCCGCCACCTCGAGCCCGTCCGCCTGCGCCGCCAGCGCGGCGCGGATGTCGGCCACCAACCGCATGTGCCCGACCCCGCTGGTCGGGATGGCATTGTGCCATCGCCGCACCCACCACTCCGAGAGCGCGGGCGTGCGGGGCAGGCCGGAAGCGCGCGCCAGGTCGGCGGCCGCCAAGCGCGCGACCGCCTCGTCGTCCAGGCCTTCGACCGCGGCCGGCGGCAGGAACACGGCGTAGCTGCGCGCCCCGCGCGGCGCGCGGCCTGCGAACAACTCGGAGGCGTGGATGGCGCCCAGCGCCAACGGCGCATCGGGTCGCGAGCGCGCCTCGGGCGGCACGAGGTAGCCGAAGCCGCGTGGCGCGTGCTCGGGCACCGCGCCCGGAGCGCAGCCGAGGTGCGCCACGACCAACGACGCGTGGGGGATGGCCGCGGCGCGCGCGCGCAAGTCCAGGTCGAGGAAGTCGCCGCACAAGCGGTCCAAGGTCGGCGCGGGCGTCGCCAGCACCACGGCGCGCGCGTGGTGCGTCGCGCCATCCGCGAGTCGCACGCGCCACAGCGCGCCCGCGCGCTCGATCTTGTCAACTAAACTTGACACACTCGCGCGCACGCCGAGATCGCGCGCCAAGGCTTCCACGAGTTCCTGCAGTCCCAGCGGGAAGGACACCAAGGCGCCGCGCGGCCAATCGGGGCCTGGCAGGCGCGACGCGGGGGCGGCTTGCAGCGCGCGCGCCGCCTTGAGCAGCGAGCCGTGCCGGCAAGTCGCCTCCCACAGTCGCGGGAAGGCGCTGCGCGCGCCCAAGGCGCCGATCTCGGCTCCGTGCACGCCGCGCACGAAGGCTCCGGCGAGGCGCATGGTGGCCTCCCGGCCGATGCGCTCGCCGAGAAACGCCTCGAAGCTCGGCTCTTCTTCGTCGGGGTCCGGCGCATGGAAGCGGCGCAGCGGTTCGGTGGCGATGATCGCCTTGGCGCGCCAAGACAAGAGCGGCGTCGTCAGCAAGCCGCCGGGCTTGGCGGGCAGCGCCACCAGCCGTCCCGCGTGCCACAGATGCCGCTCTCCGCCCGCGCTGGGGTTTCCATGCGCGTCGCGCGTGCAGACGAGGCGTTCGGACAAGCCCAGCTCGTCCACGAGCGCGCGGAAGTGCGCGCCACCGGCCTGCACGGTGTTGGGTCCTTCCTCGAAGAGGTAGTCGCCTCTGCGCGTGCCGACCACGCCCCCGAGTCGCGCGGAGCCTTCCAACAAGCGCACATCGAGCCGCGCGCGCGCCAATGAGTGGGCGCAGGCGAGGCCCGCCAAGCCTCCACCCACCACGATCGCGTCGCAGTCCGCCTTGCGTGATCCGCCATCCACTAGCCGCAGATCCTAGGCGAAGCGGATGTCGAGCGTGCGCAGCCAGGTATGCAATCCGGCGTCCTGCACAGGCAAGACGAGCGCGTCCTCGTCGGATTCGTTGTGGTGGCTGTGCCACAGCCCGGGCGTCGTCGTGAAGACCGCACCCGGCTTCCAGTCGGCCCGGATCGGGTCGATGATGCGTCCTTCGGCGTCGAGCGCGTCGCCGATCAGCGTGTAGACGCCCTCCTTGGCCGACACGCACAGGTCGAGGGCCACCGAGTTGTGGCGGTGCGGCTTCTGCCACGACCTCTTCGGCAGCAGGTTGTACAGCGACCACAAGGTCGGCGTCAGCGTGAGCGTCAGCGGTGTCGCCTCGTTGCCGAGCAGCACGCCGTTGCGGTTGCGTTCGCGTGCGCCCTCCTCGGAGTTCACCCGCGCAAGCTCCTGGTGCAAGCGTCGCGCCGGGTACAGCGTGGGTTGGAAGCGCGGCTCGACGGCGCGCGCCCCGAGGTAGGCGTAGAGCGGCGCGTCGTGCACCCAATACAGGGCCGCGTCGCCGTCCGCCTCGTGCACGAGCTCGCCGCAACACGGCATCGTCCACAGGTCGCCGGCGCTCCAGGCGATGTCGCCATGTTCCGAACGCGTGCGGCCCGCGCCGCGCAGCACGAAGGCCATCTGCGAACCTGCTTGCGCGCGCGTGCGCAGCGGTTCGCCGGCCGCGAGGACGAGGAAGTTCGCCAGCAAGGCCGGCGAGGTGGCCGGCGCGTCCGTGGCCAGTCGATGCGACAAGTCGAGCGGCACCACGCGGCTGGCGCCGGGGCAGTGCAACGACGCGGGGAAGACCGCGAAGGGGATCTCCGGCACGCTCGGGTCCGCGGCCGAGGTGTACTCGTAGTAGCGGGCGGTGGCGGTCCAGTCGACGAGTCGGGGTTCCTGTGCGCGCATGGGTGGTTTCGCCTCGCGGTCGCTGGACCGCGTCCTGCCGTGTCGGCGCTTCAGACTAGCGCCTCGCGCGCCAGGCCGCCGTCCCCAAGGCGGGAAGGCGCCCGTCAGGGTCGGGTTGGAGCGTGCCCGGCCTGCGGCACTCGACTAGTCTGAATCGCGTCGAGACTGTCCAATCGACTTGACGGCGCCTCGGCGCCTCGGCGCTTCGCAGCCGGGGCCGATTCCATTCCCGCACCACCACCACACCCCACGCTCCACCATGCGACGGAGCGCACCGACATGAACCGAGCCGACATCGCCCAAGCGCTCCTGGCGTCCATCGTCTTGTCCGCCACGGCCACGGCCGCGCCGCAGAAGTTACTGCAGTCCAGCCTGGTCATCGGCGGCGTCGACGACGTCGAGGTGACGCCGGACGAGCGCTTCGCGGTGATGCGCGTCAACAACCTCGTCAACTACGTGCGCGTGCAGGACCTGCAGTCGCAGGCGATCCACGAGCTGCCCACGAACGACGTGCCCTGTGGCGAGGTGCTCGACGCCGTGGCGGTCTCCGCGACGCGCGCGGTCGTGCTGGGAGGCGTCACGGCGGCCTTCGTCGACATCGCGCAGCCTGTCGCGCCGACGATCGTCGCCCAGCCGAGCGTGGGCTACAGGCCGCGCGACGTCGCCATCTCGCCCGATGGCGCCTTCACCGCCGTGCGCGGTGGCCACACGAGCACCCAGCAGCCGCAGCATCCAGGCGGCTTGTTCCTGTTCGCCACCGCCACCGGCGCGCTCCTGTGGCAAGGCGCGGGCGAACCGCCGATCCAGGCGGCGCTGCAGTCGCCGACCTCCTACCACGTCGACGCGGTGGCGATCACCAACCGCCACGCCGCCTTCCTGTCGCTGGTCGGGTCGGCCGCGAGCCCCGCGACGCGCATCACGGTGGTGGATCTCGCGCCCCCCGGCGGCGGCGCTCCGGTCCTCGCCTTCGAGACCGGCGGCGCCTGCGTGGACTGCTTGGACTTGCCGGGCGCGCCGCATGATCTCGTCGCGACTCCCGATGGAACGCGGCTCTACGTGCGCTCGGAGCTGGCGGTGGGCGCGTACGACCTCGGCGCGCTCGTGGCTCCGGCCTGGGTCGGGCGCCTGCACGGCAATCCCGGCGCGCTCGACGACGAGGCCCTGGACTCCATCGAAGCCACGAACGAGCGGGTGGCGACGATCAGCCGCCGAGCGCCTGCGGGCGCGCCCATCGAGACGCAGCTCGACGTCTACGACCGCGCCGGCAACCAACGCCATGCGCGCTTCCCCGGGCGTCCGCACGACCTCGCCATCGTGCCGGATGGAACGCGCGTGCTGGCGCGCAGCTCGGAAGGACTGGCCCAGTACGGCCTAGGCGCGTTCCCGCCCGGGCTGGAGCTGCCGCAGCAAGGCTTCGTGCCCGCGCCAGCCACGACCTACCAGTACTTCGCGGGCTTCGATTCGCTGGCGGCGAACGATACGCACGCCGTCTTCACGACGCGCGACCTCGGCGCCACGGCGATGCGCATCCACGTCGTCGACTTGCGCTCGGGAGCTCCCGTGCTCGTGGCGACCAAGTCCGTCTCGAACTCCCGGCCGACCGACGTCCAGCTGCTGTCCGACGGCGTGCGCGCCGTCGTGTCCGGCAACAGTTCCTTGACCACCTTGCACCTCGGCACCGCAACGGTGCTGCACGAGGTCAAGCCGGTCGGCGCGCACCAGTTCTACCAGTGGTGCGACGGCGTCGCGGCCGGGACCACGCGCGCCGTGGCGGTGGGGCAGTGGGGCGTGCAGTCCGGGTGGTCGAGCGTGGTGGACATCCTCGTGCCCCAGCAGGATCAGTGCGCGCCGACGCCCAACTCCGTGGGCGCGGGCGCCAGCTTGACGATCCACGGCGGGATCTCGATCGCCTACAACCGCCTGGCGCTGGCCGTCGACGGCCTGCCGGTCGCCGCGCGCGGCAAGTTCGTGCTCGGCCAAGGCGCGGCGCCCACGCCCTTCGGCGCGGGCTCGCGTTGCGTGGCGTCCAACGCGTGGATCTCGCGCTTCGTGCAGGCCAACGCCTTCGGCTCGCTGCTGGTGCGCGTGCCGGCTTCCGCGCTCCCGCCCGGAGTGCTGGCGCCGGGCGCGACGGTGCACGCCCAGTTCCTCTACACCGACCTGGGCCAGGACAACGCGAGCAGCTCGCGCGCGTTCGTCGTCGCTCCCTGAAGCAGCGGATGGCCGCGGATCCACGTGCCAAAAGGGGCGCGGGCGGCCGCCGCGGATGGCGGACGCCCGCGCGGGAAACGCGGTGCGTGGTCGGTCGCGGCGTGGTCGCCGCTCACTGCACGAGGAACTGCTCGCGGTAGATCCGGCGCACTTGGCCGGGGACTCCGATCGGCAGTTCCCCGCTGTAGTCGGGGTTCAGTCCGGTCACGTCGAGGTAGACCGTCTGCTTGTTCTCGTTCTCGACGCGCAGGTCGCGCTCGCGGCCCTGGAAGACGACGAGCGGGCCCTTGTCGAGCTGCAAGGTCTTCTTCTGCGCGTCGACGACGAGCTTGTGCTGGTGCAGGAAGCCCGTAAGCGTGGAGCGCATGATCGATTCGCCCACCTTCAGGCCCGACGCGGTGTCGGCCATCGACTGGCTGTGGCTGTCGCCGACGCACACCGGGAAGAGGATCGGATCGACGGCCTCGCGCACGTCCTCGAGGAACGCGTCCATCAAGGCGAGGTCGACGACCTGGTCGCGGGTGCGCGTCGCCGCCAGCTTCAGCAGCGCGTCCTTGAGCATCGCGGTGTACAGCGGATCCTCCGGACCCGAGCCGCCGAGCCGCGCGTCCACGTAGCTCTGGTCGTAGGCGAAGTACTCGGCGTTCAGCGCCATGACGAGGTAGCGACGGCTGCCTTCGCCGGCGAGGTTGACCGTGATGTCCTTCTTCGAGAGCTTGCTCACGAACGGGCCTTGCAGCACCGGTTCGGGCGCGGGCGGTTCGGGCACGGCCATGGTCGCCAGGGTGGCGCCCAGCGCGCAGGCCACGGCGAGTCCCACGCCGGCGAAGAGCCCTGCCTTGCTCTTCTTCGGCGTCTCGGTTTCGCCCTTCTCGGGGTTCTTCTTGTCGCTCATGGGGTCTTCCTCGGGCCGGACGCGCCATGCGCTGCCCTCCGGCGCCGGGTGTGATGTCGGCCGCCCCATCGCGGCATCTCAAAAAACAGGCGGAAATCCGCGCGAATCCGGCTGGAAAGTCCTTCCGCCGCCGCTTGCTACAGCGTGCGGGAGAAGGTCTTGGAGCCATCCCCGCCGGCGGCGCGGCGCGCGGCGAGGTACTGGTCGAAGGGCAAGGCCGCGTTGCGCAGGAACAGCTGGCCGACGGGCGTGATGCGGATGGCGCGCGGCTCGAGCACGACCAACCCGTCGTCGACCATGGGCGCGAGTTGGCGCAGCTCGGAGGCGAAGTGCGCGTCGAAGTCGACGCCGTGGCGGCGTTCGATGTCGTCCTTCTCCAGCACCCCGTTGCACATCAGGCCGACGATCACGTCGCGGCGCAGGCGGTCTTCGGCGGACGACGCGTGGCCGCGCCATGTGGCGAAGCCGCGCTCGTCGATCTTCGCCAGGTATTCGGCTTCGTTGGAGGCGTTCTGCACGAATGCGCCGCCCACCTCGCCGATGGAGGACACGCCCAAGGACACCATGTCGGCGCCGCGTCGCGTCGTGTAGCCCATGAAGTTGCGCTGCAGCTTTCCTTCGGCGAGCGCGCGCGAAAGTTCGTCCTGCGGCAGGGCGAAGTGGTCGAGGCCGATGTAGGTCCAGCCGCCGCTCGAGAAGCGCTCCAGCGCCATCGCGAAGATGGCGAGCTTGGTCGCCGCGTCGGGGGTCGGCGCGTCCTCGAGCGCCGCTTGGTGCTTCTTCATCCACGGCACATGCGCGTAGTGGAACAGCGCCACGCGCTCGGGGCGGATCTCCAGCACGCGCTCGATCGTGCGCTCGAAGCTCGCCGGCGTCTGGTGCGGCAGGCCGTTGATCAGGTCGATGTTGACCGAGCCGATGCCGTGCTCGCGCGCCGCGTCGCCGCTGGCGCGCGTCTCCTCCTCGGACTGCACGCGCGCGATGGCCTCCTGCACGCGCGGATCGAAGTCTTGCACGCCCAGCGAAACACGGTTGAAGCCGCGCGCGGCGAGCCAGGCGACCTGCTCGCGCGTCGTCACGCGCGGATCGACTTCGATCGCCACCTCGGCGTCGCGCGCCAGTTCGAAGTTGCGCTCGAAGGCGCGTTGCACGCGCTCCATCTGCGCCACGGAAAGCTGCGTGGGCGTGCCTCCGCCCCAATGGCATTGGCGCACCTTGCGCCGGCCGATGCCGCTGGCGCCGACGAAGTCGAACTCCTTCTCGAGGCGCTCGAGGTAGGCGTCGATGCGCGAGACGCTCTTCGACACGACCACGTTGCAGCCGCAGAACAGGCACATCTTCGCGCAGAAGGGCAGGTGCACGTACAAGGACAGCGGCTCGTCCGAGCTCGCCGCGCGCGCGAGTAGCGCCGGGTACGACTCCGCGTCGAAGTCGCGCGTCCAGTCGACTGCCGTCGGGTAGCTCGTGTAGCGCGGCGCGTTGGTGGCGTGCTTCTCCAGCAAGCCGCGCGCGGCCGCGAGCTCGGCCACGAGGCGCTTGTCGTACACACCCGGCTTGGCGCCCTCGCCGCTCACGAGACGCGCGCCTCCATCGCCTGGCGTCCCTGCACGACGCGGAACACAGCCTCCATCGAGGCGGTCGGCACGCCGGGCAGGATGCCGCTGCCGAGGTTGAAGATGTGCCCCGGAGCGTCGCGGAAGGAGTCGAGCACGCGCCGCGTCTCGCGCTCGACGACCTCGGGCGGAGCGAACAGCACGCACGGATCGAGGTTGCCTTGCAGCGCCACCTTGCCACCCGTGCGGCGGATCGCATCGGCGGGATCGACGCGCCAATCGAGGCCGAGCACGTCGGCGCCGGTGTCGACCAGCGTCTCGAGCAGTTGGCTGCAACCATTGACGTACAGGATCACAGGCACGCCCAACGCCTTGGCTTCGTGCACCAGCCGGCGCGTCGACGGCAGCAGGCTTTCGCTCCAGGTGCGCGCGTCGAAGGCGCCGCCCCAGCTGTCGAACACCTGCAGGACATCCGCACCCGCCTCGACCTGCATGCGCAGGTAAGGCACGAGGTTGTCGACGAGGCGCTCGCACAGCCGCGCGAAGCAGGCCGGATCGCCGTGCAGCATGCGCTTGGCGTGCTCGAAGTTGCGACTCGAGGCGCCCTCGATCATGTAGCTGGCGCTGGTCCATGGCGCGCCGCAAAAGCCGATGATGGCGCGCTCCCCGCCGAGTTCGGCGCGCACGCGCCTGATCGCCTCGCCGAGGAAGCCGGTGTCGCGCCACGCGTCGAAGTCGCGCAGCGCCTCGACATCCTCGGGCGTGCGCACGCACGGCGCGAGCTTGGGGCCTTCGCCTTCCTCGAAGCGCACATCGAGACCCATCGCCGCGTGCGGCACGAGGATGTCCGAGAAGATCACCGCCGCGTCCATGCCGAAGCGGCGGATCGGCTGCAAGGTGACCTCGGCGGCGGCCTCGGGCGTGCGCACCATGCCGAGGAAGTCGTGATGCTTGCGCACTGCGCGGTACTCGGGCAGGTACCGACCGGCCTGTCGCATCACCCATGCGGGGGTGCGATCCACGGGCTGGCGGCGGCAGGCGGCGAGGAAGCGCTCGCGCGGAGTCATGGCGGTCATGGCCCCACTCTAGCCGCCGCTTGCACCCATTCCTCTCCGCCTACCGGTCCTGATGATGGAGCTGGACGGGGATTCGCGCCCAGACGCATCCACCCGCACAATGAGGACAGGCTTCGACGACTCGCCGGTGTCTGACGGTCCGCTCCCCACCATGCTCACCATCCGCGAGGAATGCCCGGTCACCACCGCGCCTGTCGGGCGCATGGTCCAGCGGGAGGCTCCATCGACGCGCGAGTTGGTGCGCGCCTTCGGCAAGGTGGGCTGCCTGGGGTTCGGCGGCCCTGCGGGCCAGGCGGCGCTCCTGCAGCGCGTTGTCGTGGACGCGCGCGGTTGGCTCGATGCGCGCAGTTACGCCGATGGACTTTCCTTGTGCACCGTGTTGCCGGGCCCCGAGGCCATGCAACGGGCGACTTGGATCGGCTGGCGCGTGGCCGGTGCGCGCGGCACCACCATCGCAGCCGCTCTCTTCGTCTTGCCGGGGGCGGCGTGCGTGTGGGTGGCGGCGGCGACATGGAAGCTGTGGTCCGGCGGCGCGGTGGGAGCGAGCGTGGTCGAGGGTCTGCGCTGCGCCGTCGTGTGATTGCTGTGCGCTTCAGTGATCCAACTCGCGCAACGGTTGCACTTGCGCGGGCGCGGCTTGGCGGTGGCTGTCGTGGCCGCCGTGTTGGCCTTGCCGCCAATCTCCGCCGTGCCTTTGGCGCTCCTTTTCGGCGCCCTCTAGGGCATCGTGATCATGCGGGGGAGCCCCAGCGAGGTGTTGGCGGTCCCGCGGTCTGCGTCCGCGCCGGGGCCTGCCGCGATCGTCGAAGCCGCGAAGGCGACGCCTGCCGCGAATGCGACGGCTGCCACCAAGACGACTCAGGCCACGGCTACGACGGCTGCCCTCAGGCCGTCCGGGTCGTCTAGGCCGTCCGCTCCGCCGTCCGCGCCTTCGTCTGCGCCAGACCGGCCGGCTGCGCCCACCTTGTCCGAGGGCGAGCTGCGCGACCCCGGTTCGCATGGCGCTCTTGCACCGCGACGCGACGTCGAAGGGGTGAGGGTGCTGGCTCTCGAGGAGCGCGAAGGCGGCGAGTCGGAATCCGTGTTCCTGGCGCGCCCTCCGCGCAAATCGGGTCTGTTGCTCCTCGCCAGCGCTTGGATCGCTCCCTTGGTCATGCTTGCCGCTTGGCAGGGGGGACGCGTCGCCGAACTGACGCGCGTCTTGTTGGAATTGGCCCTCTTCGGATTCGGTGGGGCTTACACGATGGTGGCCTGGTTCGGTGACGCGGCCGTCGAGAGGGCGTGGGTCGCGCCGTCCATGGTGGCCGAAGCCTTGGGCGTGGCGGAGGCGACGCCCGGTCCGTTGGTGCTCGCGTTGCAATTCCTGTCGCACCACGCACTCGCCAACGAGCCGGGTGCCACGTCCCCGTTCTTGGCAGGCAGCATGGGAGCGTTGCTCGCCGCGTGGTCGATCTTCTTGCCGAGCGCCTTGTGGGTGCTCGCCGCCGCAGGGGCCTACGAACGCCTCCGTTCGGCGCCGCTTTTTGCGCCGCTGTTCGCCGGAGTGCGTTCTGCGAGCCTGGGCGTGCTGTTCGCGCTGGGGCTCGAGCTTGCGGTGGCCACCTTGTGGCAAGGAGCCTCCGCGGCTCGATTCGTCGATGTCGGCTCGCTCGCGACCTGCTTGGCTTTGGGAGCATGGCTTGTGTGGCAGCGAGCGTCCGCGCCGGTCTTGCTAGTGGCGGGCGTTGCGTTGCGTCTACTCCTTGCGAAGTTCGCAGGCGTGTGAGCTCCGAGCCCGCGCGGTGCTGGTGCGCTCGGGGCTCCCGACCACAAGCGGGCCAACCAGCTCGGGGAGTTCGTCGCTGCTCTCGGTCTTCCGCGCCCGCGCTTCGTCCACGACGAGGCCGTGCGGGCCTCGCAGGGGCGTGTCATGGCTGCGCAGGATGGCGAGCCGCGCTTGTGTTTCTAGAACCCACGCGACCTGCATGGGTGCCGTGCTGGACACCGGCCGTACTCTGAAGGCACTCCGGCCGTGCTCTCGCCGAGTTTCAGCCGTGGTCTCACTGTGCATCGGTCGCGTCTCAGTCGCGCTCCAGTCTCACTACAGTCGCGTTCAAGTCTCAATAGAGTCGTGCTGCACTGCATGCCAGTGCCCGAGGACTCGCCCATTTTCGACTCTCTCAATAGCTGACGGTGCGCACGCGCGGCCGTGGCGCGTCACACCAGCGCGGCTGCGCACGCAACCAAGCGTCCACTCCCAGCGCGGTCGCGGGACGGCCCTCGCGGCGCAGGGCGTGCACCATCAGTTCGACCGCCACGATGGCCGCGGCGCGCAACTCGATTTCGCGCTCTGAATGTGCCGGGATGGTCTCGCCCGCGTGCAGACGCACCAGGATCCCCTGCTCTGGACGGAGGATGTCGGCCTCCACCAACACGCCGATGATTCGCGGATCCGACGACAGAGCGTACAGCTCCCACTCGGTCCAACCTTGCTGCGGCGTGTCGCGGAATTCAGTCGCCAAGGCAAGCGCTAGACGCTGGGAACGCCACAGGAAGGGGACCTCGACTCCCCGGTAGCGCTGGACATCATGGAAGAACGGCAACGCCGAGCAGCTTTCCACCAGGCCCTGCAACCGTCCACCCGTGTCGGCGAGGAACCGCAGAGCCTCGCCGCCATGGTGGGATTCGAGATGCCGACCCAGATCGCGCAAGGCGCGTGCTTGCAGTTCCACCAGTTCCGGCGCCGCGGCACCCTCGGGGTCGGGTCCCGCGCCCAAGATGCGCTCGCAGTCCGCCGGCTTGATGCGCGATAGGTGAGTCGCGGAGGGAGCGCCCGCGCGCTCGAATTGCTGTCGTAGCCGAGCCGCCAGATCGCCGGTCCGTTCGTCCGGTCCGCGGAAGCCTGTGCACCAGCCCGTGCCGAAGGACAAGCACGCCTGCACCAAGTGGTACATCGCCCGACCTTCAGGCGCCAACGTCGCTGGGGCCGCGTGCGCCACGGGGGCGACATCCGGCTCCCATTGGCGCGCCAGATCGCGAGCCTTGTCCTGGTCGATGCTGACATGCAGGGACTGCTTCATCACGCCCAAGGCGGCGCGTCGCACATCCACATGTTCGCTTTGTTGCAGCATCGATCTCGTTGACCTGGTTGTGTCGAACCGTCCGTGGCTGCGCACCTGTTGGTTGGCGCGGGCCGCGGTTGCTCGATCGAGCAAGCAGACTGCACAAGCCGCGTCTGGCTTTCCAGACCCAGCGCCCGGCGCAGGTGCTCGCGCCACCACAGCGCGAGCACCTGCAACAGGTCGCCGGATCGCTACTTTCAGACCGCGCTTCAGGGTGTGAGCTTGCGCTCGAATCGAGCCAGCACACCACCATCGATCGCCTTGGCCACCAAGACCCAGCGGTTCGAGCCGAACCAGCTGATCTGCGACGGTGCGATGATGGTCTTCCAAGCATTCGAGCCAGGATCAAAGACCAGGTCCGTGGCCACGTCATTCAGGGTCAGCTGGACCGCGGCGATGGCGCGTTGGTCAAGGACCATCGACAGTCCGGTGCGTTCATCGACCATGCGGTGATCGAGGGGGTCGAGCCTTCGCACCTCGACCTGCATCGGCGAGCCCATCGTCGACCCCAAGGGAAGGAGTCGATACTCGATGCCGGCGTGCGACGTGAACTCGCTGAACTGCGATGCCTGGGAGGACCACGCAGCGCCGGAACCGTTCAGGGCATGCACCAGCCCCGCCCCGGCCACCACCACGACCGCGCCGGCCAGCCCGGCGAGGGCGAGCCCTGTCACCTTGCGCTTGGTGCGGTTGCTCGGTTTGCCGGGCGGGGGATTAGCGGTGTCGGGTGCATGCATCGCGGCGCCTGGTCCAGACTCGCTACGGTAGGCGGAGCCTTGCCGCTGTTGGGTTGTCGTCGGTTGGATCGCCGCATGTTGCAACTTCGTCGCGTCGCTGTTGTTCATCTCCTTGTCCCTTTCCTTGTTGGATGCCCTATTGCTGGAATTGCCGAGATTTCCGTTAAAAACTGCCGCCAATCAGAACCTGCCACCGAAGCGCGTCGGCACATTGTTGGAGTTGATCGCCACGCACTCCCAGCAGGTGGAACGGCCGTTGCCGGGACGACGGGAACTGAAGGCGCCGACGGTCAGCGTGTGGGATGGCGGGTTCGATTCAGCGAAGGTGCCGCGGGTCAGCGGTTCACCCGGGTCGATCTTCATGTCGCCATTGCGATCGTCCCAGAAGGTGCAGTTGACCTTGGTGAGCGGCGGACACTCGGGGTCAATCACATCCGCGCGTACACCAGAGATATGGAACACGGGATCATCCAAGTCCGCATCCAGGCGCAGGATCACGTAACAGTCGCTGCTGCCCATGACGGCCGATGACTGGCATGCGCTCGCCATCATGGCCAGCGTGGCCGCACCCAATGCTCCAGGCCATCGCCACGAGCGTCCGCCAGCTTGGCTGGCCAGCGAGTCGCGACCTTGCGAACGCGCAATTGCCGATCGCGCGCACCACGATTGCGAACTGGGTTCTTCCTGCACTCGACTGGTGAGCGCCCGCTCGAGGTTCGTCGCGAGAATCTCCGCAGGAACATCCACGCGTCCCCCCGTGTTCTTGTCTTGGCATTTCATCGCTTGCCTGCCTTTCCCCGTTTTCACCGTCCCGGAGTCCAGCCATGGCCACGCTGGCATGGCTGCGTCCAGAAGGGGGATCGGCTGTGGCCGCTACGCAGCCGCTGCGCCGCTCCCCTCCACCCTCCCTGACGCTCGGCGCGCGCGCGGCGTGGCACCCAACGACTAGAATCCGAGGCGACGCATGGACCGCCTTGTCTTCGAAACACATCCCGAACGCCTAGCCATCGCCCGCCTCGCTCCGGATGCCGCCGTGCCGCCGTGGTGCGGGGGGGCTTGGACCACGGTGTCGCGCACGCGCGCCGAGTTGTCCGTCATTTGCGCGCAAGCCGTGGTGCCGTCCGAGGTGCGCCAGGAGCGCGACAAGATCGCCATCGGCATCGCCGGCGTCGTGCCCATGACGACTGTCGGCCTCTTGGCGTCCTTGTGCCGCGCCTTGGCGGACAAGTCGGTGCCGGTCTTCGTCGTGTCGACCTACGACACGGATTGGCTGCTGGTCTCGGTCGAGAACCACGCCAAGGCCAAATCGGCGTTGGAGGATCTGGGGCACGAGGTGCGCGGCGCATGCCCTTCGACCTGAAGCGCTTGGCCGCCTGCGCGGCATCTTGTGGTCTGGTCATCGCGGGGTTGGGTGCCAATCCCGCCCAAGCGCCTGTCGCAGCTTCGGCCGACGAGCATGTGCGCGTCGAGCATCTAGGCGCCAAGGACGCTGCGTGGCAGGGTCAGGTCTTCCGCACGAGCGTGCGCGTGCTGGTCGACGACCGTTGGTTGCGCGAACACGCTCTCCAGCCCTTTGGTCGCGACCTTGGCGTGCCGCTGCAAGTGCAAGCGCCGTGGTTGTCGGGCACGGACGCGGTGGAAGCCATCGTCGAAGCCCGCGCGCAAGACGGCCCCACCTTCGCGTTGGGCGAGTCCGTCGAGCGTTTCGATCGCGTCGGTGCGCGCCTCGTCGATGGACGCGAGTGGACCGCGTACGAGCGCGATTTCGCTTGGCGCGCGCGCCGTCCGGGCGAGGCGCGCTTCGAGGCGCCGCACGTGCGCGTGGCGTGGTCGCCTGAGTGGCGCGACGACGCCTTCCAAGGGCGACAGCCGCTCGACCGGTGGGACGAACTGCTGCGCGGCACCGAGCTCGCCGTGCGCATCGACGAGCCGCCCGAGGAAGGGCGCCCTGTCGAATGGGATGGCGCGGTCGGGGGTTGGTCCGTGCTCGCGCGACTCGATCGCGAGCAAGCCGAGCAAGGCGACGAGGTGGTGCTGGAGCTCGCCGTTTCCGGTGAAGGCGCCGCGCAGGCGATGCCACCCATGGCTCCGCGCGAACTGCGCGGCTTGCGAGTCCTCGCTTCGTCGTCGCGCGCCATCGAGGGCGGGGTCGTGCACGCCTGGCAACTCGCCTGCGATCGCGCCGGCCGCGCCTCCGTCATCCCGCCGCGCGTGGCGTGGTTCGACCCCGAGTCGGGTCGCTACGCGAGCTCGAGCGTCGAGCCGCTCGAGGTCGTCGTGGTCCCCGCGCCCGGCGCGCCGCGGAACGCGGCACCCGAGGATCGCGCGCCCGCCTTTGTCGTCGCGGGTTGGATGAAGCTCGCCGTCGCCGTCGCGCTCGCGGCGTCGTGCGCCATCGCTTGGGTCGTCGCGCGTCGCCGCGCGAGATGATCGAGCCTCGCCCTGCGCGCCTCAGCCGCGCGCCGCGACCAGCTTGTCGAGCTCCTCGCGCAGCCGCGGCAGGATCTCGTCGTAGCGGTAAGCGCCGAGCTCCGCTTCGCCGCGCTTCAAGTTGACGAAGTTCGGCCCGCACCACAGGCCCAGGTCGGCATCATCGGTCTCGCCGGGACCGTTGACGCGGCAACCCATCACCGCGATGGTCAGCTTGTGCTGCTTGGCGTAGGCGGTCAGGCGCTTCACATCCTCGGCCAGTTCGATGAACCTGTCGTTCTCGACTCGCGAGCACGACGGACAACTGATGATGTTCAAGCCGTCGAAGAAGTTCGGCGGCACCGAGCGGAAGCGGCCTTCCTCGATGTCCTTGACGAGTTCGCGCCCGACGGCGATCTCGCGTCCCTTGTCGTCGAAGGGCAGCGTGAGGCTGACCCTCAGCGTGTCGCCGATGCCGCGCGACAAGAGTTGCTCGAAGGCGATGCGCGTCTTGATGATGCCTTCGGGCGGCATGCCGGCTTCGGTCACGCCGAGGTGGATGGGCACGTCGGGACGTTCGGCGGCGAAGCGCGTGTTGGCCTCGACCACGAGCCGCGGATCCGAGTCCTTGATCGACACGAGGTAGTCGGAGAAGCCCAGCTTGTCGACCAGCGCGCAGTGGTCGATGGCGCAGGCCACGATGGCGGACACATGGTCGTCGGGGAAGCGCGCGTCGTACTCGGGCGCGATCGAACCGGCGTTGATGCCGATGCGGATCGCGCAAGCGTTCTTGACGGCCACATCGACGAGGTAGGCGACCTTCTCCTCGATCGACTTGTGCTTCTCGTGGTGGTGCAGGTGGCCGGGGTTGTAGCGCACCTTGTCGACGTGCGGCGCGACGAGTTCGGCCAACCGATAGTTCTCCTGCAGGTCGACCGACAAGCGCGCGTTGGTGCCTGCGCGCAACTTCGCCAAGGCCGCCACGTCCTCCTTCGAATCGACCGCGACGCGGATGATGTCGGCGCCGGCCGCGTGGATGAGCTGCAACTGGCGCGCGGTCGCCTCGAGGTTCTTCGTCTGCGTGGCCGCCATGCTCTGCACGGCGATGGGGGCCGAGCCGCCGATCGGCAGGTCGCGGACATGGATGGTGCGGGTCTTGCGGGGCGGGATCATGGTCTTCGGGGCAGTTGAGGATAGCCGTGGGGCGGCCCGGAGCCCCTCTTGGGGTCCACGCGCATTGAATTCGCGCTTTCCTGCCCCCTCGGACCCCGTTCCTGCGGAAGGAACCGTCGGGAGCGCAGCAACGAGACCGCCCTCCGACCCTCCCGTCGTCCCACCCCCATTTGGACGACGGGCCCAGCGGGCGTCCCCGCGGTGCCTCCCATCCATCCACGCGCGACCCCGCCTGTGCCGGGCGGGGTCGCGCGCCTACATGGCTTCGAAGCGCTCGGCGGGGCTTGGCGCGGCAAGAAGCCAGCTTGCGCTGCGTATGCTCTCCATTCTCCGGCGCAACCCATGGTCCTTCCATGGTCGCGCCCGGCGACCTTCTCTTCCAGGAAGCACGACGACATGAAGCAGTGGTACGTGGTCGAGACGACGCCGAGCGGCCAGACGGTCCTCGGGCCGGTGGGCATGGACCAGCTGCAGGAACTGCAGCGTGCCGGCAAGTTGGTCGGCTCCACGCAGGTGTGCGAGGTGGGGGCCGACCGCTGGAGTCGGGCGGACGAGATCGACGAACTGCGCGGCTTGTTCGGCGCGTCGACACCCGCGTCGTCGCTGTCCGCGTCCTCCATCCCCGCGTCCTCTTGGCCCGCGGCGCAAGCCACCGCGACTGCGACGACCACGACCAGCGCGGGCGGTCCAGCAGAAATCCGCAAGCTGCCGCCCTTCAGCTTCGGCAACGCGTTCGAACTGGCCTTCGATGTGTTCCGCCGTTCGTGGGTGATGCTGTTGTTCTGCGGACTGCTGGTGTTCGCCGGGCAGATGGTCGTCCAATTGGCCGGCTTGCCCTTGCAGTACCTGACGGGTGGCTTCCAAGTCGGCAGGAATGGCGCAGGGTCGTGGCAGCAAGCCACTCTCGACTTCGATCCGTCGCAACTGCCGCTCCTCTTCGCGGCGCTTCTTCTCGTGGTCGTGGTCTCGGTGCTGCTTGGCATTCCGCTGAGCGCGGCCCAGACCTGGATCGGGGTGCGCGCCGTGCGTGGGCAACTCGACATCGCCGACACGGTCCAGCCCTTCCGGCGCTACTTCGCCGTGCTGGGCACGGGCTTGCTGGCGATGTTGGTCATCGTGGTGCTCTTGGCCCCGGGCCTCTTCGCCGTCGTGGTGGGAGCGGCGATGGCCTCCGCGTCCAGTGGTGGCGACAACCAAGTGGTGGGCGTGGTGTTGATCCTCTTCGGCGTGCTGCTGCTCATGATTCCGGCCATCTACGTCAACGTGCGCCTCTATTTCGCACTGACGATCGCCTGCGACCCCGAACAAGGCGAGTGCGGTCCGCTCGAGGCGCTCAAGCGGTCGTGGGAGCTGACGCGCGGGCGTTTCTGGGTCACGTTCGCCTTCCTCGTTTGCCTCGGGCTGCTGGTGATGGCGACGCTCCTCTTGTTCTGCATCGGTCTCGTGATCGTGGGCATGCCCTTGCTGTCGGCGGGCTTCGGCGCCTACTACGAACTGGCGCGGCGCGACCTGCCGGCCACGCGACCTTGAAGCCCGTCGGCGCCCCGGCCACCCCTTCGCCATGAGCTCCACGCCCGCGAAGACGGCCGGCATCCTCGTGGTGGGTGGGGGCATCATGGGCGCGTCCATCGCCAAGGCGGCGGCGCACCTGTGCGATCCGCTCGAGGCGCCGTTGGTGCTCTTGGAGAAAGCCGAGTTGGGAGCCGGCTCGACCGGCCGTTCCGGGGCCATCCTGCGCTGCTTCTACTCGGACGAGGCCTTGGTGCGGCTGGCCCACGATTCGCTGCGCGAGTGGTCCATGTTCGAGAGCCTCGTGGGCCGCTCGATCGGGTTCGAGCGTCAAGGCGTCTTGACAATCGGAGGCCCGCGCGCGAGCGGCACGCGCGAATTGGTCGAGAGAAACGCCGCATTGCTGGTGGCATGCGGCGTCGAGGCCGAACTGCTGCGCGGCGCCGAGGCGCGCAGGCGCTTTGGCGTGCAGGTCGACGACGAGGCCGTGTGCTGCCACGAACCAGCCGGCGCGGGAGTCGATCCGCTGCGCGCCTGCGAGAGCTTCGCCGCCCTCGCGCGCGAGGCGGGCGCCGTGACGCGCCTCGGCGCGCGCGTCTTGGAATTGGTGCGCGAGGGCGACCGCATCGTGCGCGTGCGCACCAGCGAAGGCGATTGGATCGCCGACCAGGTGGTGGTGGCCGCCGGACCGTGGGCCGGGCCGCTGCTGGCGGAGGTCGGAGTCGAGGCGGGACTGCGGGTCGTGCGCCCAGAGCAATACGCCATCGCCCAACCTCCGCGTTCCGCGCCCGAGGCCGTCGAGGCGCTTTCGACCATCGCCGACGCAGGCATGGAACGCTGGAGCTCCCCGCGCGTGGTGGCCATGCGCGCGGCGCATCCCGTGCTGCTCGATCTCGAGGGTGGCGCCTACGCGCGCTGCGAAGGCCACGCCGGCCGCACGCGCGTGGGTGCCATGGATCATGTGCGCGACGAGACGGTGTCCGATCCCGACCGCGTCGACGACGTGGTCGGCGCCGGATTCCGGCGCTGGGCGCGCGAGCGTCTCGTGGAGCGCGTGCCCGAGTACGAGCGCCAAGGCGAACGCGAAGCCTTCGTCGGGTTGTACACGCTGTCACCCGACGGGCAACCGCTGCTCGGTCGCGCGCCGGGCTTGGCGAACCTCTGCGTGGCCGTCGGGTTCTCCGGACATGGCTTCAAGCTCGCCCCGGGCGTGGGCGCGGGCATGGCGCAGCTCTTGGCCGGCGAGCCTTGCACGGCCTTCGACGCGGGCTTCTTCGATCCGGCGCGCCTTGCGCGCGGCGCGGCCAAGGCTGGCAGCTTCGGGCTGTAGTCCGCGCGCGTCGGATCGATCAACCGGGCAACACCGAGGTGATGCGCACGCCAAAGCGCCGGTCGATGGTCACGACCTCGCCGCGCGCCACCACCTTGCCGTTGACCAGCACGTCGACGGGCTCGTGCGCCTCGCGCTCGAGGGGCACGAGTGAACCCGGAGCCAGCTTCACCAGCTCGCCCAAAGGGATCTTCGACTTGCCGACCTCGACGGTGACCTTGACCGGCACCGCCATGAGGCTGTCCAAGCCCAGTTGTTCCGCGCCCGGCGAGCCCGGCGGCAGCGGATCGAGCTTCGATGCCGTGATGCGCACCGCTTCCGTCGCGGCGTCGATGGCGGACTCCAGGTTGCTCGTCGTCTCGTCGGTGCTCTTCATGTTCGTCTTCAGATCGAAAGCTCGCGCGCCGAGAGCGACGCGATGCGCAGGGCCAGGCGTCCTTGGTGGTGTCCGATGCGCGCCGTCATGCAGCGCCGTCCCTCGATGTGCACGTCGACCACGCCGTCGAGCTCGAGCTCGAGCGGGATGACATCGCCGATCTCCAGCGCCAGCAGGTCGGCGAGCGGGACTTCGACGTCGCCGAGGTGCACGCCGAGGCCCACGTCCACGGCGCCCAGAACCGGCGGCAAGGCTTGCTTGGCGCCCTTGGCCGGCAACGCGGCGGAAGGGATCTCCGGCGCCTTGGTCTTGGCGAGGACGATCCGCAGCGACGACGGGCCGAGGTTCGAATCGAGCGCCAGTTGCAGCAGCACCCGTCCCGCGCCACCGGACGCGCCGCGCACCTTCGACGCCGTGGCTGCGTCGGGCAGGTGGCGCAAGGACTTGACCTCGCCGCCGAGCGCCTTGGCGCACGCCTTGGCGAGCGGAGCCAGCAGCTGCTCGACCATGCGAGCTTCGATGTTCGTCAACGCACGTCCAGCGAGGTCGGCGGTGGGAGCGCCACCCAGCGCGCACTCGGATGCCGCGAGCGCCGCGGACGCGTCCCACACGAGCAGGCCTTCTTCTCCGCCGCAGTCGAGCGCGAAGGCGCATAGGGGATCGGCGAGGCCTTCCGTGGCGAGGTCCAGCGTGCTTTCGACCAGCGCCTGCGCCTCCAGCTTGCAGTCGCAGCGCAGCCAGCTCGACAAGTGCGCCGAGCCTTCCGGCAGCACGCGCACGATGGAGGAGACCATCTGCGCCAGCTGATCCACCGACAGGCGGCGTGGCGCGCGGAAGTCGCGCGGTTCGACGATCGGCGCCTCCGCGGCGCGTTCGCGCGCGATGGAGACGAGGGCGTCGAGCTCCTCCGGGGTCAGTTTCGGCGTGGACATGGGCCTCTCCAGCTTCGTTCGGCTCGAACCCGGAAAAGCTTGAGGGGCGGCCCGGGGCCCTTCGAGCCGGCTGGATCTTCGCGGTGCCACGAACGGCACGAGGAGGCCGTGCGGACTCCCCGCCGCGCCAACGCCGACTCGCGCCGACGGCCTGCGCGAGCCTCAGTACCCCTTGCGGGCCCGGTAGGCCTCCAAGTAGGCCTTGTACTTGTCCTTGGGCAGCGCGTTGACGAGTTCCCGCGCGCGGGCGTCCTCCAGGTGGCCGAGGATCTTGGCGGCCTTCTCCGGCTCGAACTCCGCGAGGCGCGCACCCAGTTCGTCGCTGTCGCCTTCCTCGAAGAACCCGGCGATCTCCTTCCACGAGGCCTCGTCGCGTTCGTCCTTGGCCTGGGCGTCCCTCTTCAAGGCGATCTCGCGACCCTTGAGCTCGGACTCCTTCTGTTCGAGCAGCGTGCGCAACTGCGCCAACTCGCCCCGGCGTTGCTCGACGGACTGCTCCCATTCGGCGGCGCGCGTCTCGCGGCGCTCGATGTCGACGAGGCGCGCTTGCGCGTCGCCAAGCGCCTTGCGCAGCGATTGCTGCAGCTCGTGGATCTCGGAGGCGGTGTAGGGCGCGGGCATGACGAACGCGCCGAGCAGGCCGCCGGCGCCGGCCAGCGCCGGTTCGACTCGTTGCGGCCCATCGGCCTCGCCGTCGCTCGGCGCCTTGCGCGGCGCGGGCATCTCGTGGGCCGGCGCGGGCGGCGGCGCCTCGAACGGCTTGCGCGCGATCCACGACAAGCCGGGGATCTCCGAAGGATGGCGTCCGGACACCAGCGCGACGCCGGCGAAAGAACCAGCGAACAGCACCAGTCCGGCGCCCACGAGCAGGAGGTTCTTCATCATGGCTTGGATTCCTCGTCGTAGTGGTCGGCGCCCTGCGTCGCTTCGTCGCGGCCGGCGCGGCGCGCGTGGCGAAGCGCGGCGGTCTCGTCCATCAGGGCCGCTTCGATGGCTCCGCGCACGGCGAGGAACTCGTCCCGGCGGCGCTCGCGCAGCTTCTCGAGCCCCTTCACGTCGCGTCGGCGCTCCACCCACGCGACGCGCTGCTGTTCGGCCTGGAATCGACCTGTCAAGGCGACTTGACGTTCGGCGTCGGCGCGTCGGCGCGCGGCGTCGACCAATCCCAGCGAGCCCAGCACCGATTCGACGCGCACGACCCCCTCGGACTGCAAGCGCAAGAGCTGCGCTTGCGCCTCCAGCGCCTCGGTCGTCCGCCGGGCGGCGGACTCCTCCTTGGCGCGCGCGGCGAGATCGGCCTCTGAGTAGCGCGCTTGCGCGGCCTTCTCTTCGATCTCCTTGACGCGCAGGAGTCGCGCGAGCGGGAAGTGGAACTTGGGGGCCATGCGGATCCTCCTCAGGCGCCGGGCGCGCCGCGCGCCACGAGGGCCAGCAACTCCCTGGTCTCGGCGAGGCTCGTGCCTTCGCGCACGCCTTGGCGCAGGAACGCCTCGATGGCGGGCAGACGCGCCAGCGCCTGGTCGAGGCGCGGGTTGGCGCCATTCTTGTACGCGCCGATCTCGACGAGGTCCTTGCCTTCCTTGTGCGCGGCGAGCCACGAGCGCACCGCGGTCGCGCCGGCCATGTGCTTGCCGTCGGCGAGCGCCGGCATGAGTCGCGAGAGCGAGGACAGCACGTCGATCGCGGGCCAGTGGCCTTGCTGGGCCAGTTGCCGCGACAAGTACAGGTGGCCGTCGAGCAGGCCGCGCAGCGTGTCGCTGACCGGGTCGTTCGGATCGTCCGCGTCCAGCAGCACGGTCAAGAGGCCCGTGATGGTGCCCTTCGTCGTGCGGCCCATGCGTTCGACGATCTTCGGCACGGTGGCGAAGAAGCTCGGCGGGAAGCCGCGCACGGTCGGTGGTTCGCCCGCGGCGAGGCCGATCTCGCGCGCCGCGATGGCGAAGCGCGTGATCGAGTCCATCACTAGCAGCACGTCGAGTCCCTGGTCGCGGAAGTGCTCGGCCACGGTGCAGGCCACGAACGGCGCCATCCAGCGCTCGATCGGCGCCTTGTCGGAGGTCGCCACGACGAGCACGGACTTCTTGCGGCCCTCCTCCCCGAGCACCTCGTGCACGAAGCCCGCCACCTCGCGGCCGCGCTCGCCGACCAGGCACACGACCACCACGTCCGCGTCGGTGCCGCGCACGACTTGGCCGAGCAGCGTCGACTTGCCCACGCCGGAACCGGCGACGATGCCGAGGCGCTGGCCCTTGCCGATGGTGTTCAAGCCGTCGATGGCGCGCACCCCGGTCTGCAGCGGTTGGTCGATCAAGGGGCGCGACAGCGGATCGGGCGCGTCGGCGCGCACGGGGCGCGTCTCGCGACGCGGCAGTTCGCCCAAGCCGTCGATGGGCTTGCCGAAGCCATCCAGCGTGCGTCCGAGCAGGAAACCGCCGACAGGCACGCAGAACGAACGGCCCAAGGCCACGACTTCCTGCATCGGCGCGATGCCCGCCACGTCGCCGTGGGGCATCAACAAGGTCGCGTTGCCGCGGAATCCCACCACTTCGGCGTCGGTCTGCGTCCCGTCGCCGCGATGGATGCGGCACAGCTCGCCGACCGCGGCCGGCACGCCGTGGGCGGACACCAGCACGCCGGAGACTTCCTCGACGCGACCGCGGAAGACGGGCTGCGCGGCGGCGTCGACCACGGCGCTCGCGCGAGCGAGGTCGAGGCGCGTCACGACGCCTCCTCGGAGAGGCGCGTGGCGATGGACGCGAGCGCCGCGTCGATGTCGCGCACGATCGTGCCGCGCGCGGTGGTCACGTGGACTTCGCCGCGGGCGACCTCGTGGTCGGCCTGCAGATCGGTGCCGGCGCGGAAAGGCACGCCTCGCAGCGCGACGAGGTCGTCGGGGTGCAGGTGCACCACGCACGCGCCGCGTCCCGCGCCCGAGGCCGCCAAGGTCTCGCGCACGATGCGTTCCAGATCGTAGTTCCCGGCGTCGACCTCGCGACGCAGGATGCGGCGCGCGACGACGAGCGCCAGTTCGATGGTGTCGCGCGCCAACGCCTGCTCGCGCTCGGCGGCGGCGCGGGCGAAGGACTCGACGGCGGCTTCCAGCGCGCGCGCCGCTCCGGCGATCGCGCGAGCTTCGCCTTCGGCGACGCCTTGCGCGCGAGCCTCCGCCACCTGGGCGCGCGTCGCCTCGGCCAGCATGGACAACGCGTCGCCGCGCGCGATGCGCACGGCGGCGGGTCGCTCGGACAGGCGCAAGACGCCCGCTTCGGCTTCAGGCGACAAGTTCCTCCCCCTTCGCTCCGGCGGGGGCGCCCTCGCCGCCCTCGAGCAGAGCGCGAGCGGCCTTCAGCACCTCGCCGCGCGCCACGAGCACTTCGCTCATCGGCATGGGTCCGGCGAGCTCGCGCTCGTCCTTGACCATCGCCTGCACGCGCTTGGAGAGGTTGGCCATGATGTTCGACTCGACCGCGGGCTGCGAGCCCTTGAGCGCGACGGCCAAGGTGCGCGTCTCGACCGAACCGAGCACCTTCTGCATGGTCTTCTTGTCGAGTCGCGCAAGGTCGTCCCAGGTGAACATCCACTCGCGGACGCTCTCGGCGGTCTCCTTGTCGTTCTCGTCCAGCCCTTCGAGCACGGCCTTCTCGGTGGCCTTCTGGGCGTTGTTCAGCATCTGCGCGATGGTCTTGATGCGCACGGTCGGGTCGGGCGGCGCAGGTTGGCGCGCGGCGGCGTCGACGCGCGCCACGAGCTCGTCGGCGATGCTCGACAGGGCGGCGAAGCCCGGCGGCACGATGCGCGAGATGCGCCCGACCACGTCGAGCGCCTTCTCGCCTTCGAAGCCCGAGAGCACCTCGGCCGAGACCTTGGGATCGAGATGCGCGAGGACCAGCGCGGCGACCGCGGGTGATTCGTGGCCGAGCGCGGCGGCCACGTGCACCACGGGCTTCTGCTCGAGCATGTGGAACGGGCGCTCGTGGCGGCGGCGCTCGTGGATGGCGCCGAGCACCTGGCGTGCGCGGTCCTTGCCGAGGCCGGCCTCGAGGAAGGGAGCGAGCTCCTCCTCCTTCTTGGCGCGCGGCTTGGCGGGGGCGTGCAGGTCCTTCGCGAGGTCGCGCCAGACTTCGTCCAGCACCTCGCGCGCGAACGAGCCTTCGTCCACGCTGGTCAACGCCTCGGCCACGTCGGCCACGACGGCTGGATCGAGCTTCTGCAGGATCGAGGCCGCGGCGTCCTTGTCGAGCGTCAAGAGGAAAGCGGCCACGCGGCGCGCGCCGCTCGGCTTGATCGTGTCCGTCATCGTGCACCAACCTTGGCGATGGCCTTGTCTTCGGCGGCCCAGCGCGACAGCACCGCGCCGACCCGCTCGGGTTCGTTCTTGATCAGCTCCTCGACCGAGCCGCGCGCGAGCAGCTCGAGCATCTCTTCGTCTTCCCGGGCGCTGCTCGCCATGGCGTCGACGCCTGGCTTCTTCGACGCGACGCCCTTGAGCGCGCGGAACATGACGAAGAGGAAGACGAGCGCGGCCACGATCTCGACCGAGCGCTCGACGAGCATCTCCAGCATCGGGCTGGGTTCTTCGACAGGCGCGAGCGGCGCGGTGGGCAGGGGCTGGCCCTTCTCGTCGCGCAGCACGCCCGCGAACGGCGAGACGAAGCTCGAGAACGCGTCGCCGCGCTTGTCGTCGAAGCCCACGGCGCCCTTGACGGCGGCCTCGAGGCCCGCGGCGCGGTCCTTCTGGCTCTCGTCGAGGAACATGGACACCGACATGCGGTCGAGGCGCGGCGCGCTGGCGCGGCGCAGCGAAGTCTCGCGCCCAACGATGGTGCTCCTCTGCGACTCGCTGGTCTCGGCCACCGAAGCCGGCGCGGGCTGTTGCGCGGGATCGGCGCTCGCCACCGGCGCTTCCTGCGGCGTGCTGGACTTGGTGCTGGTCTCGCTGACCACCACCTTGTTCTTCGGGTCGATCGTCTCCTTGACGCTCTCGACCTCTTCGTGCGTCCACTGCGAGGCGACGACGACGCGCGCGAGACCCGGTCCGAAGACCGATTCGAGCACCTCGTTGGCCTTGGCCTCGAGGTCGTGGTCGTGGCGCTGCTGGTGGTCGAGCAGGTCGCCCGCCGCGGTGCTGGAGTCGTCCTCCTTGACGGCGTTCCACAGCGCTCGACCGGATTGGTCGCTGACCATCACGGACTCGCTGGGCACGTTGAAGCGGTGGCGCACGAGCTTCGCCACGGTCGCGGCTTGCGCGCGCGACAAGTCGGAATGCCCGCGCAAGGTCAGCGTGACGGCGACGGTCATCGGCTGCGCGCGACGCAGCGGCGAGCGATCGGGCGTGCTGGTGCTGACCCGGGCGCGTTCGACGAAATCGAGGGCCTCGAGCTGGCTCTCCATCTCCTGCCACTCGCGCTTCAGGGAGCTCTGCGCGCGTTCGGAAGCCGACAGGAACACGCTGGCCGCGCCCGACTGGTCGGTGCGGATGCCGGTGGCCGGCGTGTCGAGCGCGCCAGCCAGCGCGATGGCGTTCTGCGCCTGGTAGAACTGCCCCTCGTCGACGTGCACCGAAAAGGGCCCCGGCGGCGGCGTCGCCTGGAAGCGCACGCCGGCGGTCGCCAGCGCGGATTGGATCGAGGCCGACGTGCGCGCGTCGAGGTTGCCCGCCAGCAGCACGAAGTTGGGCCTGTCGGCCCAGGTGGTCGCGATGGCCACGACGCCGGCGAGGGCCAGGAGGCCCGCACCCAAGGCGAGCTTGGCGGCGAGGCTGGCGGACTTGAGCTGCCGCAGCAGGTCTTCGAAGGGGTTCTTCATGGCCTGGCGGAGGGCTTCAGACGCTCATCCGCATGACTTCGCGGTAGGCATCGACAAATTTGTTCCGGACCTCGAGGGCAAAACGCAGGCCGAGCTCGGCTTCCTTCAACTTGGACGCCGCTTCGTGGAAGTCGGAGACCTGGCCCGACAGGACCTGGTCCACCAGCTGGTCGCCGGACTTGACGGTCTGGTCGACCGACTTGATGGCTTCGCCCAACGACGGCGCGAAGGCGCCTTGGGCCTCGGCCGGACCGGAGGCGGGCTTGGCGGCCCCGTCCGCGCGGCCCAAAGCCTCGGAGTGGCGCTTGAGCGCCGCTTCGATGGCGGCCCGCGCGAGGCCCGAACGATCACCGATCCCGTCGACCATGTTTGTTCAGCTCCTGACGATCGAGCCGCGGCTCACTGCGCCATCCGCAAGGCGCGTTCGGCCATGCGCACGAAGTTGTCCTGCGCGTTCATGTTGGCCTCGTAGGCCCGCGTGGACGCGATGAGGTCCGCCATCTCCTGCGTCGGATTGACGTTGGGCAGGCGCACCATGCCGCTGGCGTCCGCGTCGGGATGGTCGGGCTTGTGCAGCAGTTCGAAGGGCGTCTTCATGTCCTGCGAGACGCGCGCGACAGGCATGGACGATGGCCCGCCTCGCGCGTGCTTGTCCACGACGGCGGCGAAGGTCACCACCTCGCGACGGTAGGGGCCTCCGTCCTCGGTGCGGGTCACCTGCGCGTTGGCGATGTTCCTCGCGATGACATCCATGCGCACGCGTTCGGCGGCCATGCCGGCCGAGGCGGTGCGCATCGAGGTGAAGAGCTTCTGCAGCGGGTTCATGGATCAGCGTCCTTCCTGGATGGCGATCTGGACCAGCGAGTGGCGGCTGTCGAGCATCTGCGCGTAGAGCTGGTAGGCCAGCAGGTTCTCGCGCATGGCATTGACCTCCGACTCGAGGTGCACGTTGTTGCCGTCGGGGCCGGCGGGCGTGGCGCGGTCCTCGACAACTTGCGGACGCACGGACTCGACTCCTTCGCCGCCGCGCGCCAGGCGCGCGGCCACGAGCTCCTCGAACCGCACGTCGCGCCGGACGTAGCCCGGCACCGACTGGTTGGCGATGTTCTCGGAGAGGACCTTCGCTCGCTGCGTGGCGGCCGACATGAGCCGCAGCAGGAGCTGGTCGCGATCGGGTCCGACTGCGTCCATGGGAGCCTCAGGCCACGTGTCCAGTGGCGCGCCAGAGCTTCATCTTGTTGGACAAGGTGCGGGCCGTGACGCCGAGGCGGCGCGCGGCTTCGGTCTTGTTGCCGCGCACGCAGTCGAGCGTGGCGAGGATCGCGACGCGTTCGATCTCCTCGAGCGAACGGTTGGCGAGCTGCGGGCCCATCGCCTCGGTCGGCGTGCTCGAGGTGACCTCGACGCCGCCACCCGGGCCGAAGGCCAGGTCGTCGACGTCGATGACCGACTGGCGCAGCATCACGACCGCGCGCTGGATGGTGTTCTCCAGCTCGCGCACGGTGCCCGGCCCCTTCCAGCCCTGCAGGCGCTCGAGCGCCGCCTTGGTGAAGCGCGGCGTCTCGAGCCCGTTCTGGCGGGCGTAGTGGTCGGCGAACTGCTGCGCCAGCGGCGCGACATCCTCGGCGCGCTCGCGCAGCGGGGCGATGTGGATCGGCAGGACGTGCAGGCGGTAGTACAAGTCCTCGCGGAAGCGTCCGGCGCGCACTTCCGCGGCCAGGTCGCGATTGGTCGTGGCGACGACGCGCACGTCGACCTT
>SXXH01000021.1 GCA_005789645.1 Planctomycetia bacterium | reverse complement strand
GCGATCGCGCCGCCGTTGGCGTTGGTGCGCGACCAGTCGAGCTGGCCGAGCGGCGCTCCGCCCCAGTGCTCGCGCGCGTACGCCGCGCTGTCGAAGGCCTTCTCGCAGGCCAGCACCTGCGCCGCGAAGGCCTCGTTGATCTCGACCACCTCCATGTCGACGAGCGCCAGGCCTGTCGCCCGCAGCACTCGCGCGGTGGCCTGCACGGGTCCGAGCCCCATGCGCGCGGGATCGCAACCGGACCACGCGCGGCCGACGAGGCGCGCCAGCGGCGCCAAGCCCGCGGCGCGCGCGAACGACTCGCGGCACACGAACAGCGCGCATGCGCCATCGGTGATGCCGCAGCTGTTGCCCACCGTCACGCGTCCATCGGGCTTTTCGAACCACGGAGCCAGCTTGGCCAGCGCGTCCGCCGTCTGGCCGTCGCGGATCGCATCGTCGTGCACGAGGGCGGCCGCGCCTCCGCGAGCGCCGGAGGGCAGCACCGGCGCGATCTCGAGCGCGAGGCGACCACCGTCCCGCGCGGCGCGCGCGCGCTCGTGGCTCCGCAGCGCGTAGCGGTCGGCGTCCTCGCGCGAGATCGACCACTCGCGCGCCAGGATCTCCGCCGTCCTGCCCATGATCAGCCCCGAGAGGGGATCCGTCAGGCCCTCGAGCAGCGCGACCTTGGGCTCCAGCATCGACGGGCGCCAGGCGGCGAGGGTCGCGAGCTTCGCCCAAGGCGACTTGGCGCGCGACAGGCGCTCGAACCAGGCCGTGGCGGAGTCGCCGAAGCACAATGGGTAGCGCGACATGACCTCGACGCCAGCGCACAGCACGAGTCGCGCGCGACCGGATTCGATCGCCATCGCCGCGCAGTCGACCGCCTCCATGCCGCTGGCGCAGTTGCGCTGCACCGTGCGCGCCGGCGTCGAGTGCGGCAACCCCGCGCGCACGGCGACCACGCGCGCCACGTTGGCCTGGTCGTGCGGCACGCCGACGCAGCCCACCACGACTTCATCGACCTCCTCGGCCCTCCATGGCGAGCGAGCCAGCAACTCGCGCGCGACCAGCGCGCCGAGGCCCGCCGCGTCCTCCTTGGCGAACGCGCCGCCGGCGCGCGCGAGAGGCGTGCGGACTCCCGAGGCCAGCACCAGCGGATCGCCGCTCACGCCTTGGGCCTCAGGTCGAGGAAGCGCTTCTCCTTGAGCTCGGTCTCCATGCCCAGCAGTTCGAGCATGCGCGCCCCGTCGTGGACCTCGACCGCGTTGGGCGCGACCTCCAGCGAGTCGTGCAGCTCGCGGCGGATCTTCTCCTTGGCCTGCGTCGCGTCGGCGCCCGGCTTGAGCGAGACGCGCACGGTGAACACGTCGAGCTCCATCGGATCGTCGTGCAACTTGCCGATGGCGACCTGCCACTCGACCACTTCCGCGATCCCCGACAGGATCGAGCCCATCGCCGACAAGTCGACCAGCGTGCCGCGGATCTTGGTCAGGTTCAGCGCGCGCTGGTCCGAGACCCGTCGCAGGTCGGAGTGGATGCGCGGAACCGTGCGCCCGCACCAGGGACACGGCTCGGTCGAGACCCCGCCGATCGCCAAATCGCCCGTCCTGTAGCGCAGCACCGTCGTCCCGCGGCCGTCGAGCGGCGTGTACACGAGCTCGCCCTTCTCCCCGTCCTTCACCGGTTCGCCGGACTCGGGATCGACCACCTCGAACACGCACAAGTCGGGGTAGGTGTGGTAGCCGCTGGAATGCTCGTGTCCGGTGGGACACTCGGAGAAGGCCATGCGCGCCTCGGTGAAGCCGTAGGTGCCCGAGACCACGGCGCGTTCGCTGCCCATCTCCGCCAGCACCTCGGCGATCTTGCGCTTGAGTCCGGGCGGCACCTTCTCGGCGCCGAGGATCACGCGCTCGACCTTGGAGTAGCGCTTGCCCTCCTCCTGCGCCTGGCGCAGCAAGTGGTACAGGAAGCCGGGCGTGCCGATCAGGGCCTGCGGCTGGATGCGGTCGACCAGGCGGATGTTGCCGCTGGTGCCCATCACCTTGCCGCCACCCGTCGACAGCACGAAGCGCCCGGTCTCGAGGCCGGCGAAGGACGCCTGCCAGAACGCGAGGTGCGGAGCGAAGGGGAACAAGTTGACGATGCGCGCCTGCGGATCGTCGATGGCGTGCACGTCGAGCATGCGTCCGCCGACCTTGTGCAGCGCGTCGATGTCGTGCGGCGTGTAGGCGAAGGCCACGGGTTCGCTGCTGCGGCCGGTTGTGAAGGTGACGAAGTTGGGCGTGTACTCGCGCCGCAGCTCCTCCTTGGCCGCCTTGGACAGCAGTCCCAGCTGCTTGTGGAGCGGCCAGTGCCGCTTGACCAGCTCGGGAGTCGGCTGCAGCACGAAGTCGCGTCGCGTGCGCTCGTCGGAGGCGGCCTGCAGCAGGTCGTGCTTGGTCGTGAATGGCAGGCGCCGCAGGTCGTCGACGCCCTTGATCGAGCGCGGGTCGACGCGCGCCTCGCGCATGACCCTTTGGTAGTGCGCGCTGAAGGGGTGGACCCGTTCGGCCACGAGGCGCCGCACCAGTGCGTCCTGCATGCGGCGCAGCTCGCGCCAAGGCGTGCGCGACAACTTGGCCCACTCGGCGGCGCGCCGCGCGATCGCGGCGGCCGGCCGCTCGGGCGTGGGGATGATGATCGGGATCACGGCCATGCCTGCAAGGTGCGCCTTCGGGCCGACCGACTCAAGCGCGCGGCGGTGCGATACGCCCTTCGGCCACCCTGCTAGGATGGGGCGCGATGCGAGGGCTGCGATCCTCCGGGCGGGCGGCATGAGCGGCCAGCGTGCGCTGGTTGTCAAGTTGCGTGGACAGCGCCTGGTCCACGCTTGGCATGCGGCGCAAGCGCCTTGGGAGGAGCGGCTCTTGCGCTTCGGCGGCGCCGCGGCAGGCCGGATCCTCGCGGCGCGTAGCTCCGAGGATGCCGTCGTCCTAGCGGCCGGGGACGCGGTGGCGCGCGGGTTGCCCGGCGCCGAGCGCACCAGTTTCCTGTGGCGCGATCCCGCGACCGGACGCCCGCAGCAGGCGCAAGGCGGCGGCCTCTTCGCGCGGCGCTTCGCGCGCCACCACGACGCGCTCGCCATCGAGGGACGGCTCGACCAGCCGTCCGTGCTGGTGCTCGACGGCGGCGTCGACGCGCTGCCGACCCCGCCCGGCTTCGCGGCGTGGAGCGTCTCGGCGCGCGCGCAGTGGATCGTCGACGAGTTGGGCGGCGATGGTTGGACCACTGGTCCGGCGGCGGATGTCGGCCTGCATTTCGCCACGCTCATGTCCTTGCGCGAGCCGCGCGGCAGCGTGGGACGCGGCGGACTCGGCGCCGCCTTGGCGCGCGCCAACGTCGCGGCCATCGTGGCGCGCGACGCACCGATCGAGCCGCTGGTGGACGAGCGCTTCCGCGACTGGATCGCCGCTTGCCGCGCCTCGCCACGTCTCGCCGCGCGCGCCCTTGGCGGCACCTTCGAGGCGGCGGACGCTGCGCAGGCGCGCGGCGAGCTGCCCCTCGACGAGGCGCGCGCGTTGTTGGCCTTGGTCGACGAGGCGCGCGCGGCGCGCCATGGTTGCGCCGGTTGCCCGACGCCGTGCGGGCTGGTGTTCGATCGTCCGCACGTCCGCCAAGGTGGACGCTACGGCGCCGTGCACCTGCTCGCCTCGCGCCTCGTGCTGGACGCCGAGGTCGACGGGCTCGACGCGCTGCGCGCCTGCGACGAGCTCGGCCTCGACGCCAAGGAGGCGGCGCTGCGGCTGGAGGCGCGCCTCGCCGAAGCACCCGTCGAACGCAGCGCGCGCGCGAGTTGGATCGCGCGCGAGTTGGCCGCATGGATCGAGCATCCGCGGCGCGCCGGTGGGCCGCTCGAGCGCGAGGTGGAGCGCCTGGCCGGCGGCTCGCTCGCGACGCGACTCGCGCTGCGCGTCTCGACGCGGGGCTCGGATCCCATGCGCGTGCAGCCGTTCCTCGTCGACCTCGCCAGCGAAGGTCGGGTGGCCGAGCTCTTGGCGCCGCTCGAGCTGCCAGCCGGCGCGCTCGATCCGCGCGACCCGCGCGGGAAGGGACGCATCGTTTGGTGGTGCGAGAACCTCGCCCTGGCCCTCGACGCGACGGGCGCTTGCGCCTTCTCGGCGGCGGGACTGCTCGCCGACGGCATCGTCGACCTCGACGACCTGGCGCGCATGGTCGCGCCGCGCGCAGCGTTGGGCGCCGCCCCCGGTCGCGGCTTGCTCGCGCTGGGCGGGGCGCTGGCCGCCATGGCGCGCCTCGCCGCCCGAGGGCCCCGCTCGCGCGCCGAGGATGCGCCCGAGGAGCGCGTCATGCTCGAGGAATACCGCCGCTTGCGCGGCGAGGGACTCGACTGGTTGGACCCCGAGTGGGGGCTGGAGATGGCCTGGCGGCGGCAGGCCGAGCACGACGAAGTGGAGATCGGAGGCGTCGCGCCGCGACTCGTCGACGTGCCGAGGCCCACCCATGGCGTGGTGCGCGTGCGTGCGCTGGGTGCGAGCTTCGCGGGGCTCGACGGCACGAGCTGGAACTTCGGCGAGGGCGACACGGCGCAGGCGTTGATCGAGCAGTTGGCTGGTTCCAGCCCCGCGCTCAAGACGCAGTTGGAGGCCGCCAGCCTGTGGTCGGGCGGTCGACGCGTCCCGCCCGGCGAGGCGCTGCGGCACGGCGCCACCTACGACCTCGTGCTGGCGCTTTCCGGCGGCTGAACACGTCGGCCATGACCGACGCGGCCGCGACGAGTAGACTCCGCCTCGCCGACATGGACCGCATCCTGATCCTGAAGACCGCGGCGCTGGGCGACGTGCTGCGCACCACCTCCATCCTGCCTGGGTTGCACGCGGCCCACGGCTCTCCGCGCATCGAGTGGGTGGCAGCGCGCGGCGCGGTGGACTTGGTGCGCACGCATCCCTTGGTCGCGCGGGTGCATGGGCTCGATCCGGCCGACGCGGCGGCGCTCGGCGCGTTGCGCACCGAACTCTGTCAAGAAAATTGGACACTGGTCGTCTCCTTGGACGACGAGGCGCCGCTATGCGAGCTGGCGGCCGCGTTGCCGAGCGCGCGGCTCGTGGGCGCCACGCTGGTCCGGGGGGCGCGGGGCTACACCGACGACGCCGCCGAGTGGTTCGACATGGGCCTCTTGTCGAGGCACGGCAAGCGGCGCGCGGACGAATTGAAGGTGCTGAACCAGCGCAGCCAACCGGCCATCTACGCCAGCATGCTGGGGATCGCCATGGGGCGGCCGAGACTCGAGTTGCCGGAGGCGGATCTGGCCGGCGCCGCGGCCTTGTGGAGCACCCTGGGACTCGACGATGGCGTGCCGGTCGTCGGGTTGAACACAGGCGCTGGCGGTCGGTGGCGCGGCAAGATGCTGCCGCTCGACGCGACCGTGGCGACTTGCGTCCGACTGCGGGCCGAGTTGGGTCGCCCGCTGCGGTTCCTCGTCCTGGGTGGGGCGGCGGAGGCGGAACGCAACCGCGCGCTGCACGCGAGCCTCGTCGCCGCGGGGCTGGATGCTCGCGACGCAGGCGTCGACCATGCGCTGCTGTCCTTCGCTGCGCTCGTTGATCGCCTGCACGTGCTGCTGACATCCGATAGCTTGGCCTTGCACATGGCCATCGCGCGCGGAACGCGCAGCGTCAGCTTCTACGCGCCCACCTCGGCCGCGGAAATCGAGACCTACGGGACCGGAGACAAGGTGGCCTCGACTTCCGTGGACTACTGCTCCTACTTGCCGGATGCGGACAACTCGACTTTGACCCCGGATCGTCTAGTGCCGGCCCTCCTGCGGCAATTGGAGTTGAGCCCCGACAGGGGTGTGTAGATTCTCCGTAACGTGTTATTGGGCTATTATTTATGGCTAATTTGCCGCGCGATGCTCCGCTAGGGCTCTCGCGTTGGGACGCGCGGAGTTCGCCACTCCTGCGCATGCGGCGCGAGCAAACCTAGGAACCTGCAGGCCCTGTGCATTCGTCGGAAGACAGTTCCAAGACCCCGGGATCGAATCTGACGAATCAGGCCGGCCTGTTCCTCGGCCCGCCTGCCGCGGATTCGCCTTTCGGGGTAGTCTTGGACTACGCCTTGGACGAATTCCGGATCGTCCCAGGCCAGTTCCCTCCACCCAGGACCCCCTCTCAAGGGACGCGCGGCCGCGCGTTCGGCAAGTTCACCCCAATGAAACTCCACCTCCGCTCCGCCGCGCTGGGCCTTGGCATCCTCGCCACCGGGCTCGCCACCGAGGTCAGCGCGCAGCAGATGCCGCGCAACACGACCGACATCCCGACCTCCACGGGCTACACGGAAAACGTCGACTTCGGCGACGTGGACAACGACGGCGACTGGGACGCGATCTTCGCCGACGGCGGCGACAACGGGAACGACCAGAGCAAGATCTGGATCAACCAGGGCTTCGCCCAAGGTGGCACGGTCGGCATCTTCGTCAACCGCACCGCGCAGCAGTTCCCCGTGGTGCAAAGCAGCGGCCGCGACATCGAGTTCGTCGACTTCGACAACGATGCCGACCTCGACATCTACGTGTCGAACACCTCGCAGATCACCCAGCAGTCCAACAAGTGGTGGACGAACATGGGCGGCGCGCAGGGCGGCACGATCGGCTTCTACCAGGACCAGACCGCGGCTCGCTGGTCCGGCCTCGGCGGCGCTGGTTCCTCCATCGCCCCCTCGCAGGTGCTCGTTTCCGGCGGCTACATCGACTTCAGCTGCGACTGCGACTTCGGCGACCTCGACAACGACGGCGACCTCGATCTCGTGCACTCGAGCTACGGCGGCGCCTTCGGCGGCCAACTGCCGACGCGACTGGTCCTCAACAACGGCGCCGGCGTTTTCAGCGAGTTCAACCCGAGCGGCTTCCAACTGGCGGGCCAGACGATCGTCGTCGGCAACCCGGCCGTGTGGGCGCAGGGCACGCAAGCCACGAACACGACCAACGCCACCGGCGCCAACGCGGACATCGCGTCCAGCGCGCTGGACATCGACCTCGCCGACATCGACGGCGACATGGACCTCGACATCCTGCACGGCGCGCGCCAGGAAGTGCCGCGCCTCTTCCAGAGCCGCTTCGCCGACAGCGGCGACGTGCTGACGGCCTTCCGCGACGTGACCGGCTCGAACTTCCCGGCCGGCTACTCGACGGGCGACGGTCACTACGAACAGGAGATGGGCGACTTCGACGGCGATGGCGACGTCGACATCTACGGCCTGAACTGGGCCGCGAGCTTCGGCTTCACCGACGTCACGATGAAGAACACGGGCGCGGGCACCTTCAACACGTTGACCAACCTGACGAACTCGGACTCGGACGACAACGAGGGCGACTTCTTCGACTACGACAACGACGGCGACATCGACCTCTTCGTGGCGAACTTCGCCGGCCAGGAGCGTGTGTACCGCAACAACGGCACGGGCGCCCTGACCTACCAGAACACCGGCGTGGTCGTGCCGACCGACGGCACGATCTCGCTCGACGCCGATTGCTGCGATGTCGACGGCGACCAGGACTACGACGTGTTCGTCGCCAACGACACGAACACGGCCGAGTGGTACCTGAAGAACTCCACCGTGGCCAACGACACCTTCGCGCCGATCATGTACCGCCTGACGCAGGCCGCCAACCGCGTCGCCGGCCCGGCGCCGACGGTGATCCGCGTGCAGGTCTACGACAACGCGCCCTACTACATCACCTGGTACAACAACACGCGCATCGAGTACCAAGTCAATGGCGGCCCGGTCCAAACCGTGGCGATGCTGTCCGTCGGCGGCCAGATCTTCCGCGGCCTGATCCCCGGCAACGTCGTGGGCACGATCACCTACCGCGTCGTCTCGAGCGACAAGTACAACAACACGGGCAACACGGGCACCCTGACCTACACCGCCACTTCCGGCGCGACGGGCACGCCCTTCTGCTTCGGCGATGGTTCGGGCGCGGCTTGCCCGTGCTCCAACAACGCCGCGGCCGGTTCGGGCACCGGCTGCCTCAGCTCGCTGGGCTTCGGTGGCCGCATCGCGGGCACCGGCTCGGCCAGCTTGGCCTCCGACAGCCTCGTGCTGACCGGCACGGGCATGCCCAACAGCTCGGCGCTGTACTTCCAAGGCACGGCCCAAGCCGGTTCCGGCGCGGGCACGGTGTTCGGCGACGGCCTGCGCTGCGCCGCCGGTTCGGTGATCCGCCTCGGCACGAAGAACAACGTGGGTGGCACCTCGTCCTACCCGGTGGGCGCCGACGCGAGCGTCTCGGTGCGCGGCGCGGTCACGGCAGGCGCGACCCGCTACTACCAAGTCTGGTATCGCAACGCCGCGGCGTTCTGCACGGCGAGCACCTTCAACCTCACGAACGGCCTGTCCGTCACCTGGGCCCCGTGACCTGACGGCACGCGGATCGCGAAGGCGATCGAAAACGAGCGGGGCGTCGCGCGAGCGGCGCCCCGCCTGTTGTCCGGCCTGCAACGCGCCGCGTTCCATCGCGCGTGGATCCGCGCCGCGCACGAGTAGTTCGTCCGCGCGCACTCGCGCGCGAAGGGCGAGTCGCGGCACAATGGCGAAGGATGGACGCCAGTCGCTACCTGCCCTTCGCCAAGCGCGTGCTGCGGCGCTCGGGCCCGCCTGTGCACCTGACGCTGTACGTGACGGGTCGCTGCAACCTGCGCTGTCGGCATTGCTTCCACCACGAGGAGGTCGCGGCCGGTGTCGAAGGCGCCGAATTGGCGCGCTACGACGCGTTGGCCCAGTCCTGCTCGAACCTGGGGCCGTTGGCGTGGGTCTCCATCGGCGGCGGCGAGCCGTTCCTGCGGCGCGACCTCGCCGCGATCGCCTCGTGCTTCGCCGCGCGCGGTTTGCGCCACCTCGCCATCCCCACGAACGGCACGCTGCACGAGCGCTACGAGCCCTTCGTCGAAGAGGTCTGCGCGCGGCATCCGGAACTGCATGTGGCGATCTCGGTGTCGTTCGACGGACCGCCGGCGATCCACGATTCGATTCGCGCCGCGCAAGGTGCGCACGCGCAGGCGATGGAGGGCGTGCGGCGGTTGAAGGCGCTCCAGGCGCGGCATCGGAACCTCGGCGTCGGGATCCTCGTGTGCGTCACCCGCGAGAACCAGCACGCGCTCGCCGACCATCTCGAGGAGCTGGTCGCCGAACTGCGGCCGGACAACGCCACGATCAACCTCGCGCGCGGCACGGCGCTCGATCCCACGCTGCTCGCCGTGGATGTGGCTCGCTACGAAGAGGTCGTGGCGCGCAAGGAGGCGCTGCGGCGCGCGGGCAAGTTGCCGTACTTCGACTTCCCGCTGGCGCGCCTGGCGGTCGCGCGCGACGCGTTGATGTACGAGCATGTGGCGCGCGTGGCGCGCGGCGAGCATGCCGAGCGCCACCTGCCTTGCACCGCGGCGAGCTTGTCGTGCGTGGTCATGGAGGACGGTTCGGTGCGCGCCTGCGAGATCCTCCCCGACTCGATCGGCAACCTGAACGACGTCGGTTGGGACCTCGCCCGCTTGTGGGACGGCGAGCGCGCCAAGGAGCTGCGCGCGAAGATCGAGCGCACGCGTTGCGCCTGCACGTGGGAGTGCGCGCAGGCGGACAACGTGCTGTTCCACGCGCCGTCTTGGCCGCGACTCGCCGCGCGGGCGCTGGGATCGTGATGCGCCTCCTCGTGGTCGTGCCCTGCCGCGACGAGCGGCGCGTCGTCGAGCGGCGCTTGGCGAACCTCGCCATGGGCGCATGGCCGGAGTGCGATCGGCCGCATCTCGTCGTCGTGGTGGACGACGGTTCGCGCGATGGCACGGCCGAATTGGCGCGCGCGGCTTGCGCGCGGCTCTTCGAACCCACCCGCGTCGCTTGCGCGGTGGTCGCGAACACTTCGCGCCCGGGCAAGGCGGGCGCGGTGCGCAGCGCGCTCGAGTCGCGCGCGGGGGATGTCGACCTGGTCGTGCTCACCGACGCGGATGTTGTGCACGCGCACGGATCGCTGCCGGCGCTGGCCCGCGCCTTCGCGCGCGACGGACGCCTCGCGTTGGCGTGCGCACGGCAGTCGTTCGTGGAGGATCTCGCCGACGACGGCACGACGCGCGGCAAGGACGGCGCAGCGCCGCGACCCGCGGGGGCGCCCTTCGATCGCGCCACGGCGCGCGTGCGCGCGTGGGAGTCGCGCTTCGGCGCTCTCTACAGCCTGCACGGCCAGTTGTGCGCCTGGCGCGCCGAGTTGGGACTCGCTCCCACCTTGGGCATCGCGGCGGACGATCTCGACCTCGTCGGGCAGGTGCGCGCACGCGCTGCGTCGCCGCGCCGCGTGGAACTGGTCCGCGAGGCCGAGTTCCTCGAGGTCAAGCCGAGTGGAGGTGCCGCGCAAGGCCAGGCGCTGCGCAGGGCGCGCGCGTACTTCCAGGCCGTGCGCAGCTTGCCGCCCGACGCGGGCGGCTCGTGCGCCCGCGCCCAGTCGTTCTTCTACCGGCATGGTCCCGGGTTGGTCCCGCGCGCCTGCGTCGCGCTGCTCGCGCTCGGCCTCGCCATCCTCGCTTGGTGGCAGGGGATCATGGCCGCGCTGGCGGTCGCCGCACTCTGCGCGTTGCTCACGGCGATTCCCATGCTGGCGCATTGGATGAGGTTGCTCGCCACCATCGCGCGAGCCGCGCGGCTGGAGCGGCGCGCCACGCTGGCCGACCAATGGAGCATGGAACGCCGATGAACACGCGCGAGACGCGCCGGCTCGATCTCGCCTGGCTTTGCGCCATCGCCGTCGTCGCGGTCGTGCTGCGCCTGGTCGCGCTCGCTTCGTACGAGGCGGCGCATCCGCTCGCCGCCACGCCGGTGATCGACGAGGCGAGCTACGATCAATGGGCGCGGCGCATCGCCGCCGGCGATTGGCTGGGCGGCCGCGAGGTGTGGTTCCAGGAGCCGCTCTATCCGTACGCGTTGGCGCTGGTCTACAAGTTCGTGGGCGACTCGTTGCAAGCCGCGCGCGTGGTCCAGTGCATCCTGTGGGGCCTTGCCGTGCTCGCCGTGGGCGCCACTACGCGGCGCATCTTCGGTCGCGCGGCCTGCTTCGTCGCCGCAGGCATGGTGGCGCTGCATGGCGCGGGCATGGTGTTCCCCGCGTTGCTCCTGAAGGAGAACCTGTTCCTGCCGCTCTTGGCGGCCACCGCGTGGCTGCTGGTCGCGTCGCGTTCGACTCGAGGCGTCCGCGCCGCGGCGACATGGTGGCTGCTCGGCGCTTGCGTGGGGGCGGGAGCGCTCTTGCGCGGCAACATGCTCGTGCTCGCGCCGCTCTTCGCGCTGTGGCCGATCGGGCGCGCCTTGGTCGAAGGGCGTCGAGGTCTCGGCCCGTTTGCGCACGCGGCGTGCGTGGTGCTCGGCGTGGCGAGCCTCCTTGGTCCGGTCCTGTGGCGCAACCATGCGGTGGGCGGAGTCCTGGTCCTGACCACTTCGGGCGCCGGCACGAACTTGTACGGCGGCAACAACGCCGAGAATCCGTGGGGCCGCGCCACCGAGTTCAGCTTCATCCGCGGCATCCCCGAGCACGAGGCCGGCGACTGGCGACGCGAGGCCGAGCGTCGCACCGGCCGCGCCCTCGATCCCAAGCAGACGAGCGACTACTGGATGGGAGAAGTGCTGGAGTCGACGCGCCGCGACCCGCTCCTGCATGCGCGCATCCTGTGGAACAAGCTGCGCCTGACGCTCGGAGCCTACGAGGTGCCCGACAACCACATGATCGACTGGGATGCGCGCTTCGTGCCGCTGGCGCGCCATCTGCCTTCGTGGGGGACCTTCGGCTTGGTGGGCCTGGCCGGCGTACTGTGCTTCGCGGCATTCGGGTTGGCCCGCCGAACGCCGACGCTCGCCGTGCGCTGCCCGGGAGGAGCGCTCGAGTCGTTGCTGTTGTTCGCGTTGTACCTGGGCACGATCGTGCTGACGGTCACGAGCGACCGCGCGCGCTTGCCGCTCTTGCCGCTGCTGGCGCCCTTCGGAGGCTGGTTCGTCGCCGCGTCATGGACCTTGGCGCGCGAGCGTCGTTGGCGCGCGCTGCTGGTTCCCGGCCTGGCGTCGTGCGCCGCCGGCGCCTTCGTGCATTTGCCGGCGCTGCCCGCGGGCGAGCGCGCCAAGGACATGGACGAGCGCGAGTACAACCTGTGCGTGGTCCTGCGCGACGAGGTCGGAGGCGAAGAGCAGGCGCGCCAGCGCGCGCTGGCGCTCCTCGAACGCCATCCGCGCAGCGCGCGCTTGAGGCTGCTGCTGGCGGAACTCGACTTCCGCGCGGCCGCGCGCACGCGCGACGCCGCGCTCCTCGAGGAAGCGGCGCGGCTCGGCGAAGCATGGTGCACTAGCGACGCGCTCGTGCCGCGCGAGCGCTTTCGCGCCTGCGCGCTGGCGGGATGGTGCCGCCTCGAGCTTGGCGAAGGACTCGCGGCGTCCACGGCCTTCGCCGCGGCGCGCGGCTTCGATGGGGACGACCTCGACCTGCGGCGCGGCGCGGCGCGCGCATTGCTGCTCATGGCCGAGTCCCAGCCGGAGCGCCGCGCCGAGCACGCGCAGGAGGCTGAACTCCTTCTGCGCGGGGCGGTCGACGACTTGGAGGCGCGGCTGTTGCTGGCGCAGGCCGCCTTCGAGCGCGCGCGCAGCCTCGAACGCGGCTCGCCCGTCGCCCTCCAAGCCACGCGCGAGGCCTTGGCGCGGCTGGAACCGCTGGCTTCGAACGAGGCGGCCCCGCGCAGCCTGCGCGCGGAAGCACGCCGATTGGCGGGCTGGATCCAGCTGTGGCTGGGCAACCCCAAGTCGGCCACCAACCACTTCCGCGCCGCGCTCGATCTCGGCGACGGGGGCACGGCCGAGCTGGGCCTGCTCTCGGCGCTGCTCGCGCGCGGCGAGGCGGGCGAAGGGGATCCCGCGCTGCTCGCCGAGATCGATGGACGACTGCAGGCCCTCGCGAGCCACGGCGGCCCGGCGCTCGAGGAGCTGCGCGCGCGTCGAGCGCGTCTGCGCGATGCGCGCCGCTAGTTCCAGGGATCGGGCTAGTGCTCGGGTTCGACTTCGGCTTCGCTGAACTGCAGCGCGTGCAGCCGCGCGTACAGTCCCCCGCGCGCCAACAACTCTTCATGGCGTCCGCGCTCGCGGATGCGGCCCTTGTGCAGGACGAGGATCTCGTCGGCGCGGCGCACGGTCGACAACCGGTGCGCCACCACCAGCGCGGAGCGTCCGGCGAGCAGCTTGCGCGTCGCGTCCTCGATCTTGGCTTCCGTGCCCGAATCGACGCTCGCCGTGGCTTCGTCGAGCACGACCAGCGGTGGTCGGGCCGCCAAGGCGCGGGCGATGGCGAGCAGCTGCCTCTCGCCGGTGCTGAAGGTCGCACCGCGCTCGGCGACGGGGGCGTCCAGCCCACCGGGCAGGCGCGCCACGACCTCGTCGGCGTGGCTGGCTCGCATGGCTTCGCGCAGCGCCGCGTCGTCGACGCCGGCGCGCCCCATCACGAGGTTGTCGCGCACCGTGCCCGAGAAGAGGAAGTCCTCCTGCAGCACCAAGCCCATGCGCGCATGCAGCGCGTCGAGCGGGATGTCGCGCAAGTCGACTCCGTCCAGCGTGATGCGGCCTGCGCTCGGGTCGTAGAAGCGCAGCAGCAGGTTCACCAGCGTCGTCTTGCCCGAGCCGGTCGCGCCGACCAGCGCCGTGGTGCGTCCGGGCGCGATCTCGAAGTCGGCGTCCTCGAGCACCATGGTCGAGCCGTCGTAGCCGAAGGAGACCCCTTCGAAGCGGATGCGGCCGGTCCAGGCGTCCCTCGGGCTCTTCGCGGGGCCCACGACCTTGGCGCGCGTGTCGAGCACGTCGAAGATCCGCTCGGCCGAGGCGAAGGCGCTCTGCAGGATGTTGTAGCGCTCGCCCAGCTCGCGGATGGGGGAGACGAGCAGCGCCACGTAGAACCAGAACTGCACGAACTCGCCCGTGCTCATGCGCCCCTCCGCGATGGACAGTCCGCCGACCCACAGCGTGCCGCCCTGGATGATCGACACCGCGAAGTCGATGGCGGGGAAGAACAGCGCAAACAGGAAGATCGTGCGCAGGTTGGCCGCCAAGTACGTCGACAAGCGCCCGGCGAAGCGTTCGCCCACTTGCCGCTCGCGGCGGAACACCTGCACCACGCGGATCCCCTGCAGCACCTCCTGCAGGTAGCCGTTGAGGCGCGCCAATTCGGCGCGCACGGCGCGGTGCGCGTTGCGCGCGCCGCCGCGGAAGCCGATCGAGATGCCCACCAACACCGGTGTGCCGGCGGCGACGACCAGCGCGAGGCGCCAGTCGAGCAGGAAGATCGCCACCAGCAGCACGACCACCTTCAACGAGTCGAACAGCAGCGTGATGATGCCGCTGGTGAACATCTCGTTGAGGTTTTCCACGTCGCTCGTGACGCGCGTCACGAGCGCGCCTGTGGGCCGACGGACGTGGAAGGACAGCTCGAGGGCCTGGATGTGGCCGTAGAGCGCCTCGCGCAAATCGGCGATGACGGCCTGCCCGGTGCGGTTGAGCTGCGACACCTCGAGGTGGCGCAGGGCGACCTGGGCCACGACGAGCAGGCAGTAGCCGCCGATCCACCACCAGAACTCCCGCATGTGGATGGTCGAGTCTCCGCCCGCGCCGCGCGCGGCGACCGCTTCCGCCACCGGCCCGTCGAGGATGTGGCGCCACATCCAGGGTCCGAGGAGGTCGAGGGCGAAGAGCCCGAGGAGGACGGCGAAGCTGGCGGCGAACAGGCGCCAATGCGGTCGCGCCCAACCGGACAGTCGGCGCACGACCACGCCGTCCCAGGCCTTGCCGACCACGTTCTCGTCGTGGACGCTCACAAGACCTCCAATTCCTCGCGCATCTGCTGGGCACGCCAGGTGTCGCGGTACCAACCCGCTCGCGCGATCAACGCGTCGTGCTTGCCCACCGCCTCGACGGTGCCATCGCGGCGCAGCACGACGATCGCGTCGGCGCGGCGCACGGACGACAAGCGGTGGGCCGCGACGACCACGGTGCGTCCCGCGCCGGCGCGGCGCAGGTTCTCGATCAAGCGCGCCTCGGTCTCCGTGTCCACGGCCGACAACGCGTCGTCGAGCACCAGCACGCGCGGATCGCGGGCCAGGGCGCGCGCGAGGCAGGTGCGTTGGCGCTGCCCGCCGGACAGCGTGACTCCGCGTTCGCCGATCACGACGTCCATGCCGGCGGGGAAGCGCTCGAGTTCCTCGTCCATGCAGGCGATGCGGGCGAGCTCGCGCAGTCGTTCGTCGGAGAGCGGCTCGTCGGCGCCGAACTGCACATTGGCGCGCCAGGTGTCGCTGAAGAGGAACCCGTCCTGCGGCACGTAGCCCAGCGCCGTGCGCAGCTGCTCGAGCGGCAGGCGGCGCACGTCGGTTCCGTCGAGCTCGATCGAGCCGCGGGTCGCCTCGTGCAGGCGTCCGAGAAGAAGCAGCAAGGTCGACTTGCCGCTTCCGGTGGGCCCGACCACGCCCAGCACTCCGCCGGCGTGGATGGCGACATCGACGCCGGACAACGCGTCGCGCTCGGCGCCCTCGTGGCGGAAGCCCACCCCCGCGAGGCGCAGGGCGCCGCGCACTTGCGGCAGCGCCCGCGCATCCGGCGCGTCGACGATGTCGGAGCGCGTGGCCAGCAGCTCGTCGATGCGCTCGGCGGAGCTGAGCGCGCGCGGATACATGCCCGCGATCCAACCGAGGGCGATGATGGGCCAGAAGACCTTGAACGTCAGGTCGATGAACTTGAAGACGTCGCCGGCGGGCAGGTCGCGGTCGATCATCGCCCATCCTCCGAGCACGAGGATCAGCACGAAGGTCGAGTCGAACGCGGCGTGCGTCAGCGCGTGCGTCGCGCCGCGCACCCGACCCAGCTCGACCTGGTGGCGCTCCACTTCGCGGCTCTGCGCGCGGAAGCGCGCGGCCATCGAGCCTTCGAGCGCGTAGCCCTTGACGACGCGCACGCCCGAGAAGCTCTCCTGCGCGCGGTGCGAGAGCTCGGCCAGCGATTCCTGGACGGCGGTGCTGATCTTGTGCAGGCGCGGAGTGAAGGCCTTCATGCCGAGGCCCATCAGGACCAGCGGCACGACCATGGCGAGCGCCAGGCGCCATTCGAGGTCGAAGAGCACCCACAAGCTCGCCGGGACCATCACGAACGCGCCGGCCGAGTACATCAGGCCGGGTCCGAGGAACATGCGCACGTTCTCGACGTCGCTCGTGGCGCGCGAGACGAGCTCGCCGGATTTGCGCTTGGCGTGGAAGGCGAAGGGCAGGGAGACGAGCTTGTCGAAGATCTCCTGCTTGAGCTGGTTCTCGACGTAGCGCGACACGGCCACGATCCACCAGCGCTGGAAGTAGCGGAACACTCCGCGCAGCGCCGCAATCCCGACGAGCAACACGAACAAGTTCCGCAGGAACCCGGCGTCCTCGCCCGCGCGCAGCCGATCGAGCGCGTCTCCGATCCGCACGGTGAAGTAGATGTCCAGGAGCTGCGCCGCGGGGATGCAGGCGAAGCCCAGCAGCAAGTCGCGACGGTGGCGCAGGAAGCGGTCGAAGTGGCGCCACAAGATCTTCATGGGCTGGACTTCATGGCCTGCGCTTCGCGGCGGGTCGTCGCATGCCGCCTCAAGCGCCCAGCCGCGCGATGCGCGCGACGAGTTCCGCCGCGCGCGCGCGCAGCTCGGTCGAGTCGCTGGACGAAGCCGCGGACGCGCGCAGCAGGGGGAAGGTCTCGCTGCCGTAGCCGAGCTCGAGTCCCGGCGCCCAGAGCTGGTTCTTGAACCACGGCCGGCCGGGCAGCGGCGCCTCGAGCGCGGAGTAGAACGCGCCGCCCGCCATGGGCCGCGAGGCCAGGCGTTCCGCCGCGGCGTCGAAGGCGTGCGCGACATCCATCAACGCCGCCGCCAGCGGAGCGTCCGCGCCATGCTTGGCGCGCGTCGTCTCGGCGTCGGCGCGGGCGCGCGCACCCAAGGCGCGCGCGGCTTCGCCCGCGTCGAACGCGGCTGCGCCCCGTTCGGCCAGTTCCGCCAGCAACTCGGCCATGAATCGCGCGGCGAGTTCGTGGCCGACGAAGCCCGGGTCGAGGTGCGCTTCCACCTGCGCGAAGTCGTCGAAGGCCGTGTGGTACTGGCCGCCGGCGTTGCCCGAGAAGCCGAGGTCCAGCACCGGCAGCGACAAGTGGTGCAGGAACACCGTGAAGTCGGAGCCCGAGCCCGGCAGGTCGAGCGCGGGTTCGTCCGACTTGGCCGCCGCCTGCCACTGCGCCCACAAGGTCGGCGCCGCATCGGCCGCGCCCGCGTCGTGCGCGGGGATGCGCTCGAGCACCGTGCGCAGCGCGGCGAGCAAGCCTGGAGTGCCATCGGCGCCCGAGAAGCGCGGGCCGGATACGCCCACATCCATGTTGAGGTAGGCGACGAGGTTCGCGCGCAGGTCCTGCGCGTGCGCCTCGGCCCACTCGGTGCTGCCGACGAGGCCGAACTCCTCGCCGTCCCACAAGGCCAGCGCGATGCCGCTCGCCGGGCGCCAGCCGTCCTTGGCGCGCGCGCCCAGCAACTCGGCCGCGCGCAGCAGCGCCACGGTGCCGGAGGCGGCGTCGTTGGCGCCGCGCACCCACGCGTCGCGATGGTTGCCGGCGAGCACGTAGCGCGCGTCGCGTCCGGCGAGGCGCGCCACGACGTTGTGCAGCACCACGCGCCGCGGGGGCGCGTCGACCTCGAACTCGACCAGCGCGGGGCCCGGACCGAACAGCCCTTCACCGCGCCGTTCCATGCGCGCCAAGAGGCTGCGCGCGTCGCTGGCGCCGATCGGCAGGCAAGGCAGGCGCGACAGGGTGCGCTCGAGCGCGGCGCCCTCCAACCGCGTCGTGGTCGCGGAAGGCGGACTCGAGGGGCCGTCCGGCGTCGAGGGATCGCCCGGCACGCGACCGATGGGCGTGACGGACCCGCGCTCGGCCTCGTGCGACGGCTTCCAAGGACCGCGCGGCCACGGCGTACCGCGTTCGAATCCATCGCGCGCGGGATCGTTCCAAAGGAGCACGCCCACGCAGCCATGTTCGGCCGCGAGATCGATCTTCACGCCGCGGTAGGCGCCTCCATATCGGCACAACGCGATGGCGCCGCTCACTTCGACGCCGGCGGCGGCCAAGCGGTCGTAGTCGTCGCGCAGTCCGCGGCCGACATCGACGACCAAGGCGCGCACGCGCCCGCTCTTCGAGCCCGAGTTCAGCAAGGGCGTGTCGCCGGTGGGGATGGCCTCCGGGTCGAAGGCCGAGTGGCGCTCGAACAGCAGCGTGCCTCCGACCTCCGCGCGCAGGTGCGTGCGCAGCGGCAGCACTTGCACGACTTCGCGCTGGTCGATCTCGACCTCGAAGCCCGCGTGCTCCAAGCGCCGCGCGCAGCGCTCCGCGGCCAAGCGCGAACCGCGCGTGCCGGCGAGGCGCGTCGACTCGGTCAGTTCGAGCAGCAGTTGGCGCGAGGGTGCGGCGTCTTGGGCCGCGAGGGAGGCGAGCAGGAGGGCGGACCACATGGGCTGGTCGCGCGAGTCTAGGTGGCGTCCCCCCCGAGCGTGCACATCCGAGTGCGGGAAACAACTTCGACGCGGCCCGCCTCGTGCAACCGAGCGCCCCACCCGGTCGATCCCGTGGGGGCGGGGCGACGCCGCGCGGCGCACCAGCGCGGGAGCGTGCTCCCGCGCCGTGCTCCCGCGCCGATCGTCTCAGGTCCGGAAGCGCTGGACCAGCCCTTCGAGCTGGGCCGCGACGACCGCCAGCGACTCCGCGGCGGCGATCGTGTCCTGCGCCTGCTTGCTGGTCTCGCCGGCCACTCGACTGACTTGCGCGACGTTGGACACGATCTCGCGGCTGCCGTCGGCGGCGCCCGCCAAGCTGCGCGCGATCTCGTTGGTGGTGCGCGTCTGCTCCTCGACCGCGATGGCGATCGAGCCTTGGATCTCGCTGATCTCGCCGACCACGTGGGCGATGCGCACGATGGCTTCGCGCGCCCCGATCGAGTCGCCTTGGATGGCCTCGATGCGGCCGGAGATCTCCTCGGTGGCGCGCGCCGTGGCGTTGGCGAGCTCCTTGACCTC
>SXXH01000199.1 GCA_005789645.1 Planctomycetia bacterium | reverse complement strand
TATCTCGTCGCTAACCGACGGCGAGGGTCGGTAAACAGAAGCCCCCAAGGAGCGATCCGAGGGGGCTTCGCCGTTTCTCCCCAGAAGTCCGAGCGTTTCGCGCGCGGCGCCGACGTCGGTCGCGCCGCACCCGAGGAGCTCTTCCAGCGCGTCGACGGCGACTTGCGCCGCGCCAGCGACGCGAGCGCCAGCCGCCTGCGTCGCCTGGCGCTCGTCGCCGTGGGGGCGCTGGCCGTCGTCGCCATCTTCCACGCCTGGCCGGCGGGCGGCGGTGTCAAGGAAACCGGACAAGTCGAGATCGTGCTGGTCGAGGTCGGTTCGGCGCGCGAACTCGATCCGCTGACGCGCGCCTTGTTCGAAGGCGTCACCGGCGGAGCGACGGGGGAGGGGCGCCTGTGAAGTCGCGCTCCACCCACCTTGGGCGCGGCGCCCGCCCGTGGCGCGCGCGGCTGCGCGCCTTGCGCGCGGGTTGCGCGGCGCTCGCGTTGGCGTTCGTGGTCGCGTGTGCTCCCGGCGAGCAGCCCGCCGGCGCGAGCGCCGACCAGTCCTTCGCGCCCACCGCGGGCGCGGCGATGCCCAGCTTCCTCGCGCGCGTGCCCGAGGCGCCCTTCACCACCGCCCTGAGCGGCGTGCGTCGCGCGAGCTTCGCGTGGACCACCAGCGCCGGCGAGTCGCGCCTCGTGCACGAGGAACGCGTGGGCGCGGACGGGCACGGACGCTTCCTCGTCGAACCGCTCGTGGTGCATGAGCCCACGATGACCAGCGAGCAGGCGCAGCTCTTCGCGTTGCTCCAGAAGAACCGCGAGGGTTTCCTGTGGCGCTGGCGCGACTTCCGCATCCGCGACCTGTCGTTGTTCCATCGGAACTGGCAACTCGAGGTCGTCGGCGAGGCGACGGTCGCCGAGCGCCCAGGGACCGTGGTCGAGGTGCGGCGTCGCGACCATGCCGCGCGCCTCGTCTACCGCGCCACCATCGATCCGATCACGGGTCTCGTGCTGGCCCACCAGGAGTACGACCACGACGGCAAGCAGATCGCCAGCGTCGAGTTCACGCACCTCGTGCTGAATCCGACCTTCGACGCGCCTGTGTGGCACCAAGCACCCTTCGAAGGCGACGAGCTGCGTCCCGGCGACGACGGCGCGGCGCAGTTGGGCATGGCGCCGGCCATGCCGCAGGTGCTGCCCCTCGGCTACCAGTTGGCCGAGAGCCAGGTGCTCGACATCCCGGGGCGGCGCGTCCTGCGCCGCACCTACACCGACGGCATCGACACGCTGTTCTTCCTGCAGACGGTGCAGCCGCAGCCCGAGATGGAGCAGATCTCCATCGGCCCCGACGTGCCGCGCAAGGCGCTGCATGTGCGCGCCGGTCCTTGGGTGGCCTGCGACTACGCCCGGCCGCGCGACAAGGTGATGATCGTCGGGCGCCTCGACGATCAGCAATTGCTGCACCTCCTGCGCTCGGTGCGCTGAGCAACTGGCGCGCGGCTTGCGCGCCTCGTCGCAGGGACATTGGTTCCCCTTTCGGGGCGCACGCGGGCCCGCGACGTCCGAGCGACGCTTGCGCCGGGAACTTCCTTCCGCTTCTGCACCGCGGGCCTCGGAATCCCCGCGTCTGCTGCCGCACGCGCGCCAAGCCGGTCTAGTCTTGCCATAGCGCGCAAGGACGCGTCCCGACACGCCGAACCCGAGGCTCAACAGACCTCGCACCATGTCCAACGACCCCCAAGAACCCTTCCGCGAAGCGCACCTCGACTCCCCCGAGTACCGCGAACGCTTGATGCGCAAGCTCAACTGCCTGATCGCCGTGCTCGAAGTGGCGACGGCCAAGGTCGAGCGCACGCTCCAAGTGCCCGACGCCGACACCGCGCGACTGGGACGCATCCGCACGAACTTGCGCGGCACGCTCGATGTGTGCCTGCGGGCGCGCGCCGCGCTCGAGCGCCGCGAGGAATTGCCGGCCAACCTGCCCGAGAACCTCGCCGCGGTGGTGCGCGAGACCGCGCAGGAGATGAAGCAACCGCTGCGCCGCGCGCAACCGGGAGAGTTCAGCTCCGAGGCCGAGCGCCGCAAGTTCGAGTTGCTGCGTCCGATCGCCAAGGACGAGGTCAAGATGACCGATCTCGAGGAGCTCATCCGCCGGCTGCAAGCCGGCTGAGATCGAACGCTCCAACCAGCAGTCCAACCCCATCGCGATTCCCCCTGTCCCCCCCCTGAGGCTCCGCCGGCGCACGCCTGCGGAGCCTCGCTTCATGGACGCGGCATCAGCCTGCAGCGCCGTGCTTCGCGCCGAGTCGGCTGGCGAGCTTCGCCAAGGCCTGCGCGGTGCGCCAACGCACGGTCGACTCGGCGATGCCGAGCTCGGCGGCGACCAGCGCCGGCGGCACGTCGAAGACCCGACGCAGGAGCAGCACTTCGCGCAGTTCGTCGTCCAACTGCTCCAGCGCCGCGGCCAAGGCGCGCAGTTCCTCGGCGCGTTGCGCGTGCTGGTCGGGGGTGGCTCGCGCGTCGACCACCGATTCGTGCGCCAGCTCGACCTCGCGATGGGCAGCGCGCTTGGCGGCGCTCCAGCGACGGTGCTTCTCCAGGATCTTGTTGGTGGCGACGCGCCAGACCCAGCGGCGGAAGGCCGACTCGTCCGCGAAGGACTCGTGCTCGGCATCCCGCAACACCTCCAACGCGACGGATTGCACGATGTCGCTCAACGGCTCGCGCACCAAGAGGCTCGGGCCGGCTTGGTCGCGCACGTGCGCGCGCAGCAACGCCAAGTGCCGCTCCAAGAGCGGCCTCAACTCTTCCGCTCGCAACGCGCCGGACCCGTGCGCACCTTCGGTCGCTGCGCGCATCACGGCTTCCCCAACGCGCCCTCGTACTTCTTCGGGTCGGCTTCGAAGGTCTTGGGGCAGTTCTCGCAGCAGAACCCCACCAATCGTCCCTGGTGCACGCGCGTGCGCCGGGCGTCGACGGGGGCTCCGCTGACGGGGCAATCGACGTTGATCGGCACCTGCGTCGCGGGGAGGGGCGACTCGCCGGGCGGCGGCAGCAAGTTGACGAACTCCGGCTTGGGCTCGACCTCGGCGGCGATCGAGTCCGGCTTGGAGCCGCCATCGGCCAGCAGTCCGGCGCGCGTCGCCAATCGCGCGAGCCCCGCGCCGGTGGCGCCGCTCTTCCACAGCCACACGCGCCGCAAGGACGGCGCCGCGAGCAAGGCATCGACGCAGCCGTCGCCCGCCCGCGTGCCGGCGAGCACCAGCTCGGACAAGTGCGGCAGGCGCGCGATGCGGGCCACGAAGGCGTCGTCCACGCCGTCGCAACCGCGCAAATCCAGGCGTTCCAGCTTCTCGCAGCGCTCCAGCCACGCCAGCGACGCGGTTCCGATCCTGGTGCGCGCGAGCGACAGGTCGAGCCACTCGGCGGCGAGCGGCGCGAACAAGCGCTCGGCCTGCGCATCGTCGATCGAGGACGCCACGGCGGAGGCATCGGCCAAGTAGAGGGCCGAAGCAGGGTCGGGGCGCTCGACATGCACGAGCGCCGCGCGCAACAAGTCGAGTTGCGCGGCGTGGTCCACCGCTGCCGCGCCCTTGGTGGACGCGCAAGCTACGCATAGCGCCGCCAAGGCGCCGGCCGCGATGCACCTCATGCGACGATCTCCGCGATGACGCGCCCGGCGACGTCGGTCAGGCGGTAGTCGCGGCCTTGGAAGGGGTAGACCAGCTTCTCGTGGTCGAAGCCCATCAAAGACAGCATCGTGGCGTGCAGGTCGTGCACTTCGATCGGCCGTTCGACGATGTTGTAGCCGTAGTCGTCGGTCTTGCCGAGCGCGATGCCGGGCTTGATGCCGCCGCCAGCGCACCACATGGTGAAGCAGCGCGGATGGTGGTCGCGGCCGTAGTCGGTCTCCGACAAGGAGCCTTGGCTGTACACGGTGCGGCCGAACTCGCCGCCCCACACGACGAGGGTCTCGTCGAGCAAGCCGCGCCTGCGCAGGTCCTTGATCAGCGCCGCCTGCGGCTGGTCGACGGCCTTCGATTGGGCGCGCATCTCGGCCGGCAGGTTGCCGTGCTGGTCCCAGCCACGCATGTACAGCTGCACGAAGCGGACGCCGCGCTCCGACAGGCGCCGCGCCAGCAAGCAGTTGGCCGCGAAGGTGCCGGGCTTGCGCGCCTCCTCGCCATACAGCGCGAAGGTCTCGTCGTCCTCGTCGGACAGATCGGCCAGCTCGGGCACGCTCATCTGCATGCGGTAGGCCATCTCGGCTTGCGCGATGCGCGCGCGCGTCTCGCCGTCGAGCGAAGCCTGCGCCTCGCGCTCGTTGAAGTCGTTGACGAGGTCGAGCATCGCGCGCCGATCGGTGCGCGAGACTCCGGCGGGATCCTTCAAGTACAGCACCGGATCGCCCGAGCTGCGCAAGCGGCAGCCTTGGTGCTCGCTCGGCAGGAAGCCGGAACCCCAGAAGCGCGCCGACAAGGCCTGCATGTTGCCGATGCCTTGCGTGATGAGGACGCAGAAAGTCGGCAGGTTGGCGTTGGCGCTGCCGAGCCCGTAGCTGGCCCATGCACCGAGGCTCGGTCGCCCAGGCTGCTGGTGGCCGGTCTGGCAGAAGGTGATCGCCGGTTCGTGGTTGATGGCGTCGGTGTGCATCGAGTGCAGGAAGCACAACTCGTTCGCCGCCGAGCCTGTGTGCGGCATCAGCTCGCTGATCCACACGCCATCTTGCTGGTTGGCGTAGCGCGAGAAGGTGAACAGCGAAGGCGCCACCGGGAAGCGTCCTTGGCCGCTCGTCATGGTGGTCAGGCGCTGTCCCTTGCGGATGGACTCGGGCAGGTCCTGGTTGTAGCGCTGGCGCAGTTCCGGCTTGTAGTCCCACAAGTCGAGGTGCGATGGCCCGCCCTCCATGTGCAGGTAGATGACGCGCTTGGCCTTCGGACGCCAATGGCGCTGCGGCGCCGCAGCACCGGCGGCCAACGCGTCGCGACCCAGCAGCGAGCCCAGCGCCGCCATGCCCACGCCCGCGGCGAAGGTGCGCGCTCCGGCGGCGAACAAGCGGCGGCGCGTCAGCAGCAACTCGTGCTCGTGCACCGCGGCGCGCAAAGGATCGGAGTGGAAGGATCCCATCTTCAGCTCCTGACGATCGTGGCGTCGATGGAAAAGAGGCTCGAGGCGACCATGGTCCACGCCGCCAGTTCCACCGCCGCGTGGTGGGCCGGGACGTGCGCTTCGCCGACCTCGATCAGCGACTTGGCGTCCTCCGGCGCAGCGGCGTAGCGTTGGCGGAACCGCGCCAGCGCGGCCTCGAGCTTGTCCAACTCCCCGGCCTGCGGCGCGCGCACGGCGCAACGCCGGAACATGCGCGCCAGCCGCGCGCGATCGTCGCCCGCTTCGTCCAAGGTGCGCGTGGCGAGCACGCGCGCCGCCTCGACGAACTGCTCGTCGTTCCACAGGACCAAGGCCTGCAGCGGAGTGTTCGTGTTCGTGCGGCGGATGTTGCAGAACTCGCGCGTGGGCGCGTCGAAGGTCAGCATCGACGGCGGCGGCGCGGCGCGCTTCCAGTACGTGTACAAGCTGCGCCGCCACAACTCCTCGCCCATGCCACGCTCGTAGACGCGCGTGTTGGACTGGAGCATCGCCACCTCCTGCCACAAGCCTTCGGGCTGGTACGGCTTCACGGACGGTCCGCCCTGCTTCTCCACCAGCAATCCCGCGATGTGCAGGGCCTGGTCGCGGATGTGCTCGGCCGGCAATCGCTTGCGCGGGAACCAAGCCAGCGCGATGTTCTCGGGATCGCGCTCGAGCAATTCGGCCGTGGCGTTCGAACTGCGCCTGTAGGCGGCCGAGCTCGTGATCAGCCGCACCATGTGTCGGGTGTTCCAGCCGCTCTCGCGGTACTCGACGGCCAGCCAATCGAGCAGCTCCGGGTGCAGCGGGTACTCGCCCTGCAGGCCGAAGTCCTCCGTGGTGCGCACGAGGCCCGTCGCGAAGAATTGCTCCCACAGGCGATTCGCCGCGACGCGCGCCACGAGCGGGTTCCGCTCCGACACCATCCAGCGCGCCAACCCAAGTCGATCCGCCGACGAATCCTCGGACATACGTCCGAGCGCGGCTGGCACGCCGCGCTCGCGCTTGCGCGCCATGTCCGGCATGTCGTAGCGGCCGCGCATCAAGGTGTAGGTCTCGCGTCGCGTCTCGCGTTCGCGCATCACCATCGTGCGCGGCATGGCGGCTTCGAGCGCCGTCAGCTCGCCGCGCACCGCCTCCAGCGCTTCGCGCTTCGCGCGCCAGGCCGGCGAATGCTGCGTGCGCCATGCGTCGGCGAGCGCGGCGTCGAGCGCCTTGCCGCGGATCGCGCGCGGCAGGAGCGCGGCCACCATCTCGCCGGCGAACTCGTCCGGGCGCGGCTGTTCGCGCCAGTAGTACCCGCCAGCGCCGCCGGTGTTGACGATCTTGAACACCAGCAGGTGCCTTCCGCGCGGCACCAGGATCTTCGCCTTGTCCTGGTCGGGTTGCGCACCGCGATCGACGCGGTTCTCGTGCACCAACCTGCCGCCGAGGTAGACCTGCACGCCGTCGTCGCTGCCCAAGGACACTTCGATCTCGCGCTCGCTGGGCGCGAAGACCTGGCGCGCGGCGTAGACGATGTTCGATCCGCCAGCGGTGGCGTTGACCTGTCCATCGACGAAGTCGGCGCGGTAGGCCCATGCCTGCTCGGCGAAGCGCGCCGAGCGATCGATGGCCTGCGCGTCCTCCGGGCCGATCCTGCGCTCGTACATGTCGGCGCGAGCGCCGTCGAACGGGCCGACGATGTGCCAACCGCCCTTGGCGAGCGGCAGGCGCGCCACGACCGATTCGTCGATCGCGCCCACGGAAAGCCGTGCCTGGCGCAGCGTGTGGCGCGCATGGACCGTCCGTTGTTCGATGCGGGCGCGCAGCACGCCGCCGCCTTCCCAGCCGAACGGGTCCTTCGCGAGCAGCACCAGCACGCGCGAACCCTCGCGCTGATGCCCGCCCAAGGCCCAGCCATCGTCGCCCATGCCCGGCAGCATGTTGACCGCGTGGTAGCCGCCGTCGATCTGCTCGTGGTCGACCCACAGCCACTCGAACTCGATCTCGCGCCACGCGTCCGGCTGGTCGGCGGGCCGCACGCTCGCCACGACGCGCGACACCACCGCGTTGCCGTTCTCCGCGCGACCCGGTCGGTTGCCATGGGCCGGATCGGCCAACGCCTCGAGCGCGACGAGGCGCAAGCCCACGCCGTCGAAGGCCAGTTCGACCTCGTAGTCGGAACGGTCGGGGTTCGGGCCCTTCGCGAGCACCGAACCATCGTCCAGCACCTCGAGCTCGACGCCTTCGGTGGCCTTGGCCGACACGACGCGCGACTCGACCCAACGCGACGAACCCAGCGCTGCCGCCAGCCATTCCTCGCGCAGGCGAGCTTCGTCGGGATCTTCCTGCTCCAAGGCGCGAGCCGCCGCTTCGATGCGCGTGGCGAGCTCCGTGCGCCGTTCGGCCTGGCCGGGCCCGGGCACTTCCATGAAAGGTTCGAAGGCGCGCTTGGGATCGGGCAGCTGCGAGTACAGCCCGGGCTCCTCGTTCGAGTTGAAGTACGCGTAGAACGAGTAGTACTCGTCCTGCGAGATCGGATCGAACTTGTGGTCGTGGCACCGGGCGCAGTTCATCGTCAGCCCGAGGAAGACCGAGGCCGTCGTGGCGGCGCGGTCGGCCGCGTACTCGACCAGGTACTCCTCGTCGATGGCGCCACCTTCGTCGGTGACGACATGGTTCCTGTTGAAGCCGCTGGCGACCTTCTGCGCGACAGTCGCGCCCGGCAGCAGGTCGCCCGCGAGCTGCTCGACCAGGAACTGGTCGAAGGGCATGTTGGACTCGTACGCGTCGAGCACCCAGTCGCGCCAAGGCCACAGCGTGCGGCCAGCGTCCATGTGGATGCCGTTCGTGTCGGCGTAGCGCGCCGAATCGAGCCATGGCAAGGCCATGCGCTCCGCGTGGCGCGTGCGCCACGGCTCTTCGGTCATCAGCTTCTCCGCCAGCCGCTCGAGCCTGTCGTGCTCGCGCGACGCCATGTGCGCGTCGAGCTCCTCCGGCGTCGGCGGCAGCCCGGTCAAGTCGAGGAACAAGCGGCGCACGAGGCGCGTTTCATCCGCCGGCGGCGCGGGAACCAAGCCCTGCGCGGCGAGGTGCGCGTCGAGGAAGCGGTCGATCGGGTTCTCCGCCGCGCCGGCGGGCGGAGTCGGCCGCGCCGGTGGCGTGAAGGCCCAGTGCGGTTCGTACTCCGCGCCCTGTTCGATCCAGCGACGGATGATCTCCTTCTCGCGCTCGTCGAGCGCGGGCTTGTTCGACTCCGACGGAGGCATGTGCTCGTCGGGATCGGCGCTGTGGATGCGCGCCCAGATCTCGCTGTGCTCCAGGCTGCCTGGCGCGATGGCCCTCAGCCCGTCGCGGTCCTTAGTCGCCTCGGCCGCGACATCGAGCCGCAGATCCGCCGCTCGCTTGGCCGAATCCATGCCGTGGCATTGGAAGCAGCGGTCCGACAGGATCGGACGCACGTCGCGGTTGTAGCTGATGTGCGTTCCGTCCCCGGCGACCGCCGTCGACGTCAACAAGGCAGTGGCGCACAAGGACCACAAGCCGCGCAGGTAGGGGATCGGTGAGGGCATGCCGAGGTCCTCGCGGAGCACGATCGCGCCGCGGGTTGTATGGTAGCCGCGAGCAGCGTGATCGGGGCGCCGACTGCGCCAAACGACGCGCGCCAACGGCCTCGGTCGAGCCGATGCCATCCGAACCCATGTCCGAGGCCCTCCAAGGCGGCACCGCCAACGCTGCGCAGACCTTGTTCGAGGCTTGGTTGGCCCGCCGCGAAGGCGGCGTGGCCGAGCCGTTCGAGGCCTTGCGCGCCGTCGCCGGGGAGTGCGCGCGTGAACTAGACGGGTTGCACGAGGCCTGGCGCCGCGCCGAACTGCTGTTCGCGGGCCTGGACCGCGTGGAGGAGGCGCTCGACGAGTTGCGTCGCGCGACACCCGACGCGGCGCGCGTCGCCGTGCTGCTCGCGGGCTTGCAAGCCGACGCGGGCCGGCACGACCGCCTCGAGCTGCTGGCGCGCACCGCCAGCGCCGAGGTCTGGCGCGCCCACGACAAGAAGCTCGGACGCGACGTGGCGCTGAAGACTCCGCGCGACGAAGCCATGCGCGACCCGCGGCTCGTGGCGCGCTTCCTGCGCGAAGCACGCCTCCTGGCGCGGCTCGAGCACACCTCGATCGTCGGCGTGCACGACCTCGGGCTCGACGAGCGCGGCGCTCCGTGGTTCACCATGCCGCTCGTGGCCGGGCGCACGCTGGAGGTGTTCGCGCGGCAGCTCGCCGCCGGACGCGAGTCCATGCCGCGGGCCATCGCGATCCTCGCCGACGTCGCGGAAGCAGTCGCCTTCGCCCACGAGCGCGGCGTGGTGCACCGCGACCTGAAGCCAGGCAACATCCTCGTCGGTGAACGCGGGCAGGTCGTCGTGCTCGACTGGGGGCTCGCCGGCGACCGCGCGGCTCAGTCAAATTCTCTTGACACTTTGCCCGGCCGTCCCGAGGACACCCAGCAAGGCGCGCTGCTCGGGACGCCGGCCTACATGTCGCCCGAGCAAGCCAGGGGCGAAGTGCATGCGGTCGGAGCACCCAGCGATGTGTACGCCTTGGGCGCGATCTTGCATCGATTGCTCGCTGGCGCGCCGCCGCATGCGGGCGCCGACGCGGCCGCCGTGGCCGAAGCGGTGCGCGCCGGGCCACCCGAGTCGTTGCGGCGGCTGGCGCCCGAGGCGCCCGAAGAGCTCGTCTCCATCGCCGAACTCGCCATGCGCCGGGAAGCGCGGGACCGCTACGCGAGCGCCTTGGAGCTGGCGCGAGACTTGCGCGCCTGGCTCGAAGGTCGCGTGGTGCTGGCGCACGAACGCGGCTTCGCCGCCCACGTCGCCAAGTGGATGCGCCGCAATCGACTGCTCGCCGCCGCGAGCCTGGCGTTGGTCGTGCTCGCCTTGGGTGGCGCGCTGGCGTTCGCCGCGTGGCGCGCGAAGGCCGCGGACGAAGTGCTGTCGCTCTCGGACACGGTGCTCGCGCAGGAACTGCGCGACGAGGCCGATGAGCTGTTCTGGCCGCCGCGCGCGCACAAGAGGGCGGACATCGAGCGGTGGATCGAGCGCTGCGAGCAGCTCTTGGCGCGCGCCGCCGAGCACCGCCGCGCGCACGCAGCCTTGGGCACTCCGGCGATCGACGACCAGGACGCGCGCTTGCGCGCCGAGCTGCTCGCGCGATTGGTGTCGGATCTGGGGGTGCTCTCCGATCCGCACGGAACACGCTCGCTGGCGGCCGCGCGCTCGGCGCTGGCGCGACTCGACGAGTTGGCGCTCTCGCGACCCGCGCGCGAGTCGGCTTGGCGCGATGCGTCGTTGCGCATCGCGGCCAATCCACGCTACGCCCGGCGCACCATCGAACCGCGCGACGAGCTGTGGCCCCTGGGCCCGGATCCGCGCAGCGGACTGGAGGAGTTCGCCCTGCTCGGCAGTGGTTCGATCCCCGGACGAGGCTCCGACGGGCGACTCGCGGGCCCAGACGACGCGGCCATGGTCATGGTGCTGCTGCCCGGCGGCAAGAGCCACGTGGGTTCGATCTACGGCGCGCGGCCAGGCGCCGATCCGGATGCGACGCTCGACGAGGCGCCGCGCGGCGCGGTGGATCTCGAGCCGTATTGGATCGCCAAGCACGAGCTGACGCAGGCCCAGGCGTGGCGCTTGTGGGCGATCGCTCCGGCGCAGCACGTCGGCGCGGGACGCTTGCCGTGCGAGAGCATCTCCTGGACCGAGCTTGCCGTGTTGTTGCCGCGCGCGGGCTTGGACTTCCCCGACGAGGCTCGATGGGAACAGGCGGCACGCGCCACCACGCAAGCGCGTTGGTGGACGGGCGACGAGCCCTCGTCGTTGGCCGGCGCGGCGAACTTGCGCGGCTTGGGAGTCGAGGAACCCCTGCCGGTGGGGTCCTTGCGCGCCAACGCCTTCGGACTGCACGACACGGCCGGCAACGTGGCCGAATGGACGGGCCAGGCGGCCAACGGCCTAGCCGGAGGGCGCTTGCGCACTGCGCGTGGTGGGCACTACGCCTCCGCGCCAGCCGCCGCGCGCTCCGCGGCGGTGGACAAGCTCGACGCGGGGCATGTCGATCGGCGCGTGGGAGTCAGGCCGGTGTTCGGCGACGCTCCGCGGCATGACGGGCGTCGACAACCGCGCTGAATGCCACCGTCCTTCGGCCGTACACTGTCGGAGCGGAACTCGACCCTTGGAAATCGTCGTCTTCATCGTCCTGGCTGCGCTGGCCGCGGCCTTCGCCTGGTGGGCGGCGGAACAGGAGAAGAAGCGCGTCGAAGCGCTCGTGCTGTGGCAAGGCGCCCGAGGCTTCGAGCTTGTCGCGCGCAGGCGCGACAACCCGGGCTGGCACTGGGACCTCTTCCAACGCGGACACTCGCGCCGCGCGCAGGCGCTCGCCATCGTGCGCCTGCCGACTGCGACCCCCGGGCTCGATGGCGCCGCCGCCATGCTCTTCGAGTACCACTACGCCATCACCAGCGGCAGCGGCAAGAACCGTCGCACCCGCCACTACTGGCAGACGTGCGCCATCCTCGACCTGGCCTTCGATCCAGGCCACGTGGCGTTCGAAGCCGAGGGCGTCGGCGACAAGCTGGCCGCGATGTTCGGCTTCGACGACATCGACTTCGAGGACGCCGAGTTCAGCCAGCGCTTCAAGGTCAAGGCCGAGCGCAAGAAGGACGCGTGGGATCTGCTCGACGGCGCCTTGATGACATGGCTCAAGGACCATCCCGGCGTGCAATTCGAATCGCGCCAGCGCCAGGCGCTGGTCGTGCTGGAGTCGCGAGGCAAGGCTTCGCCACAGCGCTTCGAGGCCTTGCTGTCCTGGTCGCGCGGATTCCTCGCGCAAGTTCCGCGGCCCTTGGTCAACGCGGAACGCGCACGCCTTTCGCTGCCACCCATCATGCAGGCCGGCAACGCCTCCAGCGCCAGTCGCGCCGAGCGCAACTGAGGACATTCGACACATGGACATCCTCGTCGTGCTGGTCGGTTTGGCCATCGTCGCCGGACTCGTGCTGGTCGTGATGCACAACGGCTTGGTGTCGGCGCGCGCTCATGTGCGCGAGAGCTGGAGCGGCGTCGATGTCGAGCTCAAGCGGCGCCACGACCTGGTCCCGAACCTCGTGGAGACGGTCAAGGGCCACGCCGCCCACGAGAAGTCCGTGCTGGAGCGCCTGGTCGAGTTGCGCGCCAGCGCCGAGTCGATGCGCGGAGACCTGCCGCGGCGCGATCTCGCCGCCGTGGAGGGGCAGCTCGCCTCGACGCTGTCGCGACTCGTCGCGCGGCTCGAGGCCTATCCCGAGCTCAAGTCCGACCAGCACTTCCTGGCGCTGCAGGCCGAGCTCGCCAATACCGAGGACCGCATCCAAGGCTCCTTGCGCTTCTACAACGGCAACGTGCGCGAGCTCAACGTCAAGTGCGAGTCGTTCCCGACGAACCTCGTGGCCGGCCTGTTCGGGTTCCAACCCGCCGCCTACTTCAAGCTCGAGGACGCCAGCCAGCGCGCCGCGCCCCTCGTCCAACCGTGAACGAGCGGGGACGCGGCGCGCCTGGCTGATCAACCGCCGTACGTGTAGCTCGCGCCCAGCCCCAGCGGCAGCCCGAGCGACCAATACACGAGCAGGAAGACCGTCCACGCCGACAGGAAGGTCAGCGAGTACGGCAGCATGACCGAGATCAGCGTGCCGATGCCGGTCGCGCGGTGGTACTTCTGCGTGAAGGTCACGATCAGCGGGAAGTACGGCATCAGC
>SXXH01000198.1 GCA_005789645.1 Planctomycetia bacterium | reverse complement strand
GTTGGGCTCGGGCGGGAAGCGCGTGTGCACGCGGCCGTCGTTCGCGCCGTGGGCGAGGTCGCGGTCGATCTCTTCGTGCAGGAAATGGCGGTGCGCCGGCGCGTGCCCGGCTCCGGCGCTGTGCGTGTGGTCGGCGTCCATGGTGCGGATCGCGCGCGTGGCTCGCGCCGCGATCCACGCAGGATAGCAAACGCGCACGGCGCGCCCCTCGGCCGCGACGCGCGCGATCCTCAGCGCAAGCCCGGCCGCAGCGGCCCGATGCGCTCCGCGGCGGCCTCGTACTCCGACGCCGACAACGGCGCCACCTCGTCGGGGTGCGTCCCGCCCGAGCGTCGCGCCGGCACGGTCGTGTAGAGCGCCTTCGGCAGCCAAGTCGAGAAGAACTCCTCCTCCATGGCGGCGATGGTCTCGACGTTGAAGCGCACCTTCTCGCGCAAGCCCGCGACATGCGCCACCGGCGGCGTGCCGAGCGAGCCGCGCGTGGCGGCTTGCGCGCGTTGGAAGTGATGGCGGAACGCGCGCTGGCCGTACTCGAGGAAGTGCAGGAAGGTGTGGTGCGTGCTGTTCGCTCCGGCCCACGGATAGGGATGGAGCTCCCAGGCGCTCGACATGCGCGCGATCTCGGACTCGACCTCTTCGTTGGCGGCCTTGGTGCGTCGGCCGTCCTTGTGCTGGAACAGCGCGTACAAGCGCAGGTCGTCGCCCTCGGCGTGCCAGATGCGGCGCACGCCGTAGCGCGCAGGATCCTGCGCGATGTGCGAGCCGCTCTCGAGCCCGAACTCGCCCACGATGAACAAGTCGACTTGCTCCGACTGCTCCTCGATCCAGTCGATGGTCTCCAGCGCCTCGGCCACCGTCTCGTCGGGATGGTCGGTGAAGGTCATCCATTCGGTCGCCACCCCGGCCTCGTGGAAGGCGCGGTTGACGCTGGTCAGGGTCTCCCTGTCCACGCCCTTCCTCATCAGTTCGAGGATGCGATCCGAGCCGGACTCGATGCCGAAGGCCGCGCTGCGCAGGCCCGAATCGAACAGCAACTTGGCGCGCTCGGGCGTGAAGTACTTCTCGATCTTGAGGTCGCTCGACCAGCGGATCTTCAACTTGCGATCGAGGATCTCCTGCGCGAAGAGCACCGCGTACTTGGGGCTCAGCACGTCGCAGGAGATGTAGAAGTTCCTCACGCCGTGGCGGCGAGCCAATTGGGCCATGTCGGAGACGGCCTTGGCTACCGGCACCTCGCGGTAGGACGCCGTGCCCGTCTCGGTCAAGCCGTAGTAGCAGAACGAACACTTGCCCCAATAGCATCCGCGCGTGGGGGCGTAGAGCAGCGTGCGGCTCGGCGCGAGGTAGCGGTCGAGGTCGAGGTCCGAGTAGTCGGGCATCTCCGTCGCGCGCAGGTCGAGCGTCTCGCGCGGTCCGAGCACGCACTCGCCGCTCGCGGGATCGAGCAGCAGGAGGTTCGGCACCTCGCGCAGGAGCGCGTGGCGTTCGCCGGCGTCCTCGAGCGCGCTCCAACGCTCGAGCAGCGGGAACAAGGCCTCGAGCGTGCGCTCGCCCTCGTACATGCCGATGGCGTCGACCCAGCCGAACAAGGCGCGCTTGCGCTCGGGATCGAGGTGCGCGACCACCTGGTGGATGGCCGGGCCGCCGAGCGCGAGGAACGACGACGGCTTGCGTTCGCGAAGGCGCCGCAGCAGGCACAGCGCTTCGGGCAGCTGCGAGGGGAACACCACGCTGACGCCGACGAAGTCGCACTCGTCGATGTCGAAGGGCGGCGGCGCACCCTCGTCCCAATCCCACTCGTCGCGCGGCATCAACCAACGCTCGTACAACGCCTCCAGCGGCGAGCGCCGCTCAGCGCAGTATTGCTCGAGCAGCTCGAAGCTCCACGGCAGCAGGTTGTGCGTGGCCGCATTGAAGCCGTAGCGGAACGGCCAATAGGCGGCCGAGACGGCCTCGAAATACGCATCCACGCGCCGCCGCGCCAGGCTGTAGCGCTCGGCGTCGTAGAAGTGCTCGCGGGTCGTGAACACCTCGACCGGATCGACGTCGGCACCCACGAAGTGCTCGACCTTCGAGCGCGCCGCCTCCAGCGCGCGGTACTCGCGCGCCTCGTCGAAGGACAACCCCTGCTTGCGGTTCAGGTCGACGAAGCGCGAGCCCACGCGCCGCGCCACGTGCATCGCGCTCTCCTTGGCCAGCAACCAGCGCGCCGCCTCGATGTTGGCGTCGAAGACCGTGGCATCGAGCCCCTTGGCTCGCAGGTGGCCCTTCAGCGTCGGCAGGCTGAGGTAGGGCTGCGTGGGGTCCGCGAAGGGAGGATGGATGAGCAGGCGTTGCATGGCGGACCCCGCGGGGGCGGGGATGATAGCCGCTGGACGGTGCGTGGGGGCGTCCGTTCCGCGCACGGTGCTCGCACGGGTCGAGCAGGGTCGAGCGCGTTCGAGCCGTGCGCGCTTTGGCCCTCAAGCGGGGGAGCTGGCGCTTTCCTTCCGATTTCCTGCCCCGCTCGACGCCCCGCCTGCGGATGAGGTGCGCCTCGGAGTCCCTGTCGCATGCGACGGGGGCCGCTGCGCGCGCGCCCCGCCTTGGCGGGCGCACCACTCCTGCACCATGAAGACCTTCCGCTTGCTTTCGGCATCCCGCGAGCGCGCCCTGCGTCGGCGCGGCGCCGCGCTCGTGGAGTTCGGGCTCATCTCTTTCGCCTTCGTCGGCGTCCTCGGCGGCATCGTCGAGCTCGGTCGCATGATGCACATGAAGCAGGTCGTCACCCAGGTGGCGCGCGTGCATGCACGCGAGCTGGCCACCCAGGATGCACCCGCCACCGCGACTTGGAACGAGGCGCTGGATCTGCCGCGCGTGCGCGAACGCGTGTACGACCCGCGCCTGCTCGCCATCGACGCGACGCAGGGCCTGCCGGACACCGCCAACTGGCCGGCCACCAACAAGGTGATGAGCCAGCTGTACATCGTCACGCGCCTGCCCGATGGTCGCAGCATCTGGCACTGGCCCGGCACCATCGTGGCGCTCGCCGACGGAACGCTCGCGGTGCGCGTGCCGGTCGTCTCCACGACGAGCGGTGGCGAGTCCGTCGAGTGGCGCGATCCCATCGAGGAGGTCAAGTTCGCCAACACGGACGAAGGTCCGTACTCGGTGCTGGCCAATGGTCCGCAGCGCGGACTGGTGGCCACGCGCGTCAACGTGCCGTACGCGTCGCTGTTCTGGTTCGCCTCGACCACCGGTGGCTACGACGGACTCGTCGACGCCGAAGCGCCCGTGGCGCAGACCAACGCGTTGGGTGGCACGGCCGTCGTCGGCGTGCCCGGTCCCTATGGAGGGGCGCTCGGCCTCGGGCAGACCTACGCGCTTGGCGATTCGGTGCGGCCGTACCGCCGCCTGATCCTCGGTCAAGCGCTGCACCGGCGCGAAGTCCTCGGCCGCTGAGACACGCGCTCTCCTTCCTCCACGCATCTGGACTTCGAACCAAGCACGCACATGACCACCACCCACAAGCACGCCGCCCGCAACCGCAACAAGGGCATGATCTCCATCGGCATCGTCGTCGGACTCGTCGCCTTGGCGGGCGCGGGCACCTGGTGGGCGCTGGGCGCGGCCAAGGAGGTGCAGGCCGCCGACGCCAATGCCAAGGCCGGCAAGGTCAAGGTGTGGGTGCTGCCGCGCGACGCGCAACCGTTCACCAAGCTCGATCTCGAGCACTTCCTCATGAAGGAAGGCGAGCCGTCGTTCCGTTGGGTCGACCAGGACTTCGCCGTCGAGCGCGGTCTCGTGACGGACATCCTCAAGCTGCGCGGCAAGGTCGTCGGCCCGCTGGGCAAGGAAGCGGGCAAGGCCTTCACCGACGACGAGCTCCTGACGGGCCTCGGGCATTGGACCGACGCGATCGAGCCGGGCGAAGTCGGCGTGGTCGTCACGCCGGAGCAGGTCGAAGGCCTGATGGGCTTGCGCGCCGGCGTCGTCGTGGCGCTCAAGGCCGCCAAGACCACGCGCTCGGCCGATCGCGTCCAGCCCGGCGTCGACCAGCAGCAGGTGTTCGAAAGCCCGACCAAGGTCCTCGTGCAGCGCGCCAAGTTGCTGCATGTCGAAGGCGCGCCGAACGGCAAGGACTCGTTGTTCCACTTCGCCGTGCCCAAGGCCCAGCACGGCGACATGCTCAAGGCGATCGAGCGCAAGGCCACGATCCACGCCCTGCCCGTCTCGCAGAAGAAGGGCAGCGAGTTCGACTACATCGACGAGGACGAGACGCCGCAGCAGGCCGAGCCCACCGAGCGCCGCATCCGCATCAACATCGGCGGCATCGAATCGGAAGCCACTGTCGACAGCCGGTCGGCCCAGGACCTCGGCGAACAAGTCTCGCGCTCGGGGGGCGATTCCAAGTGAAGCTCCTGCGCGTGCAAGCATCGGCCTCGCGGGCGTCATCCGACGAGCGCGGCGGGGTCCTCGTCGGCTTCGCCATGTTCAGCTTCGTGGGCTTGGGCTTCCTGGCCCTCGCCTCCGACTGCGCAGTGTGGTGGTCGACGCAGCAAGAGATGCAGTACGCGGTCGATCCGCTGGCCGTCGAGGGCTCGCGTCTGCGCGACCACGAGGAGTACCAGCCGATCAGCAACGCCCTCCGTCGCCAGTTGATCAGCGAGTTCTTTCGTCAGATCTTCGACGACGACTTCGATCCCGAAAGCGGCGACGCGCTGCGCCTGTCGCCCGGCCCGCACCTTCGGGTCGAGGGTGGAACAGGTCCGATGAACACCGGCGCCGTGGTCGAGATCGGGGGCCCGAACCCTTGCGACGACCCTGCGTTGCCGCACAACCCCGCCAACGACCCGCGCGGCAACCAGCGCTCGGGCACCTACCTGCCGGAGCAGCGCTACGCGCCCACTGCCGCGGGATCGACCCCGGACTTCGCGCCTGCGACCGGCATCGAGGCCTTCCAATCGCTGTGCTACGAATTGCGCTCGAACCGCGATGGCGCCGACGACATCGCGGATGTCGCCAGCAGCTTGCCGACGGTGCCGTGGCTCTTCGCGTTGGGCACCTTGTTGCGCGGCGAGGCCGGCCAGCCCAACCCGCGCGTAGATGGCACGCGCATCCGCGCCTCCGCGGTGGCGGGCGGCGTGCCGGCGTTGCGCGTGGGCAAGCCGCCGCGCACGCCGCAGGGCTTGCCCGTGCGCGACGAAAGTTCGAACGCGAACAACCACATGCAGGGCGATCTGGGCTTCGGCATCGACGCGCAGTACTACCTGCAACTCGTCGGGGCTTCCGGCTCTGCACAGCTTTCCGTCGGCCCCGACGGCACCTTGTCCCAAGGTGGCGTCGCGCGCGGCGCGTTCCTGCAGCACGCCGGGCATGTGGGGGCGACGGCCGCGAGCGCCGCGCCCACGCCCTTCACCGAGCGCCGCGGCTACATCCCCGTCTACGATTCGATCGCCGGAAGCGCCGCCCCCACGCGCCGCATCGTCTTGTGGATCTTCGTCGAGTGCGAGTACGCCGCCAATGGTGGCGCGCCGCAGATCCGCGCCTTGCGCCTGGGCTTCCCGACCAACCACGACACGGTCCATGCTTGGGTCGCGCCGCACAACGCCAGCGCCAACTTCGGCGGCCTCGAACTCGGATTGTCGAAGCCCGAGTTGGACGCCGTCATGCGCCGCAACCACGAGCTCGCCTACGTCGCGGGCGCGCGCACGTACGACCGCGTCGGCGTCCGCAAGGGCGTGCTGCTGGCGACCGCCCTCCTTCGCTGAACAACCGCCAATGACACCACCACGATGAGCACCACTCCCCACATCCTGATCGTCGGCAACGACTCGAGCCTGCAATCCGAATTCGAGGCGGCCCTCGGCTCCTTGCGCAAGTGGACGCCGGTGCTGCACCACGCGCGTTCGCACCGCCAGGCGGTCGAGGTCGCGCGCAGTCGCCATCCCGAGATCATCTGCACGCAACTCGAGGGCGACCCGCGCGCCATCAAGCCCTTCGCGGAGGAGATCCAGGCCGTGTCCCCCGGCACTTCGGTGGTGGCGCTCTACCGCCCCGAGAACCTCGGCTTCGGCGAGAACGAGCACACCGTGATCATCGAAGCCATGCGCTCGCAGGTGCAGGACTTCCTGCGCCGGCCGCTGGCGGCGCCCGAGCTGCAACAACTGCTCGACCGCTTGCTGCGCCGGCCGACCGAGGTGCGCCGCGAACTCGGTCGGATCCTGTCCTTCGTCAGCAACAAGGGCGGCGTGGGCAAGTCGACCATGTCGGTCTCGACCGCGGTCGAGTTGGCGCGGCGCGTGGAACCAGGGCGGGTGCTGCTGGTCGATGTGTCGCTGCACCTCGGCAGCTGCGCGCCGATGCTGGACCTGGCGCCCACGACCAGCCTCGCCTCGGCGGCGCGCGAGAAGAGCCGCCTTGACGAGACACTGCTCAGGAAGCTCGTGGCGCGCCACGAGTGCGGCCTCGACGTGCTGTCGGCGCCCATCGACGCGGTAGAGGCGGCCGACATCGACGACGAGGCGTTGACGCGCGTCCTGGCGCTGGCTCGTCGCAGCTACGACTACGTCATCGTCGACACCTTCCCGATGCTCGACGGCATGATCATGGCGATCCTCGACTTGTCGGACCGCGCCTACGTGATCGCGCAGAACACGGTGCCGAACGTGCTGGGTTGCGCGCGCCTCCTGCCGGTGCTGCTGCACCTCGGCTACCCGCGCGAACGCACGCGCGTGGTGCTCAACAACAACTTCGAGTCGGCGCCTGGCGGCCTGACGCTCTCCGACGTCGAGGCGCGACTCGAGCGCGAGGTCGACTTCGTCGTGCCGTATCAAAAGCGCCTCATCACCGCGCTGAACACCGGCAGGCCGTACATGCTGCACGGCAACCGCTGGTGGGGCTTCGGCCGCACGGTCAAGAAGCTCGTCGACGACATCCAGGACACGCTGCCCGTCTCGCGCGGCGCCGAGGCGCCGGTCGCGCGCATGGAAGGCGATCCCGCGGCCGCGCTGGCCGGAGCGGAGTGAGCCATGGCCGAGTCCTTGGATCGCGACGCGCTGCGGGCGCGCTTCACGCGCTCGCTCAACACCGATGTCGCCGCGCGCATGCGTCCGGCCGACGAGCGCGAGTCGGCCGCGCGCGCCGCGCGCGAAGGCGCCGACACGGTGGTGGTCGGCAACCGCGCCATCGGCGTCGACTACTTGTCGATCAAGACGCGCTTGCATGGGCGGCTCTTGGACGAGATCGGCGACAAGGTGGCGCACGCCTCGAACGGCGAGGACGCCATCGCGCGCGCCGTCGACCAGTTCGTCGAACGCATCCTGCGCACCGAAGACCTGCCCCTCAACGCCGAGGAGCGCGAGCGCCTCGCCAGCGAGTTGACCGAGGAGACGCTGGGCGTCGGGCCGCTGGCTCCGTTGATGGCCGATCCGGCGGTCACCGACATCCTGGTGAACGGCAAGGACAAGGTCTGGGTCGAGCGCTTCGGGCGCTTGGCGAAGACCGAGGTGCGCTTCCGCGACGACGAGCATGTCGTGCGCGTCATCGAGCGCATCGCCGCCCGCGTCGGACGGCGCATCGACATCTCGTCGCCGATGCTGGATGCGCGCCTGCCCGACGGCAGTCGCGTCAACGCCACCATCCCGCCCGTCAGCATCGACGGACCGACGCTCTCCATCCGCCGCTTCGGCCGCACGCGGCTCAAGCGCACCGACCTCGTGCGCCTGGGGATGGTGTCCCAGGACATGGTCGCCTTCCTCGAACTGGCCGTGCAGGCGCGACGCAACGTGCTCATCTGCGGCGGCACGGGCGCGGGCAAGTCCACCGTGCTCGGAGCGTTGGCGGAGGCGATTCCCAACGACGAGCGCATCGTGACGATCGAAGACACGGCCGAGCTGATCCTCGACCAGGAGCACATCGTGCGGCTCGAGACGCGTCCCTCGAACGTCGAAGGCCGCGGGGTCATCTCCGCGCGCGATTTGCTGGTCAACTCGCTGCGCATGCGACCCG
>SXXH01000001.1 GCA_005789645.1 Planctomycetia bacterium | reverse complement strand
GTGCAGAAGCGCGTGTTCCGGACGCGCGCAGCGCGGCCGCTATGGGCCGCCGCGTCGTAGACGCGGCGGGGTAGTTCGTGGTTCGAGGGTCAGGGGAACGGCTCGTAGAGGATGGCGCGCACAACGAAAGGGGCCAGCATCGAGATCAAGGCACAAAAATCATCCCCCGCCCCCCCCCAGCCGCCAATCTCCTCGCCAACTCAAACAACCGCGGATCCGCCAACGCCGCCCCCAACGCCCCATCCGACAATCCCGTCTGCCTCAACCCCGCCAGCTCGCCCATTCCCCGCACGCGCAGATCTTCCTCGGCGATTTGGAATCCGTCGGAGCAGGTTTCCAGGAAGCGCAGGCGGGTGTGGGCGCTCTTGGCGCCGAACAGCCAGCAGCGGGCGGGCTGGCCGGCGCGGCCGACGCGGCCGCGGAGTTGGTGGAGTTGAGCTAGGCCCAGGTGTTCGGCGCCTTCGATGACGAGTAGGTCGGCGTCGGGGACGTCCAGGCCGACCTCGACCACGGTGGTGGCGACGAGGACGCGGGTCGTGCCCGCCTTGAATCGCGAGAGGGCGGCGTCGCGGTGCTCGGGGTCGAGGCGGCCGTGGACGAGTTCGACTCCAAAGCGAGCCAGCGGGGAAGCGAGGAGTCGGGCTTGACGTTCGATCGCGCCCTTGGCGGGCTTGCCGACGCCGGCCAGTGCGTCTTCGGGGGCCTCGTCGTCCGCGCCTACGCGCGGGACGATCCAGAACAGGCGTCCACCGCGCTCGAGGGATGCGACGAGTTCGGCCTCGACCTGCTTGCCGCCTTTGCCGGTGACGAGGCGCGTCTCGATGCGCAGGGGGCGCGGGCGCTCGTCGAGGATGCTCGAGTCGAGCTCGCCGTGCAGCGCCAAGGCCAATGTGCGCGGGATGGGTGTCGCGGTAGTGAGTAGCGCGTGCACATCGCGGCCCTTCTGCAGCAATCGCGAGCGCTGGGCCACGCCGAAGCGATGTTGCTCGTCGACGACCGCCACCTGCAGATCGCGGAACACGGTGGCGTCGGAAAGCAGCGCGTGGGTGCCGAACACGATGCTCGCCTCGCCCGATTCAACCGCGTGCAACGCCTCGGCGCGCTCGCGCGACTTGAGCGCCCCGGTCAACAAGACCCCGCGCACGCCCGCCGCGGCGCACCACGCGCCGCCAACTTGGGCGTGTTGCCGCGCCAGCAGTTCCGTGGGAGCGAGGAAGGCTGCTTGCGCCCCCCGCGTGGCGGCGGCGAGGCAGGCGACGAGCGCCACGGCGGTCTTGCCGGCTCCTACATCGCCTTGCAGCAAGCGTCGCATGGGCGTCGCTTGCGCGAGGTCCGCGCGGATCTCGGCGAGGACGCGGCGTTGCGCATTCGTCCAGCCGAACGGCGCATGGTCGAGCAGGCGCCCCCAGTCGGCCTCGGAGATGTCCAGTGCGGGCGCCGAACCGGCGCGCAGTTCGCGCGCTCGCGCCACCAGTCGCCGGTGCAAGGCGATCCAGTCGTCGAGCGCCACGCGCCGCCGCGCAGCTTCGAACGAGGCCAGGTCTGCGGGCGCGTGCAACGCGCGCAGCGCATCGGGCAACGCCATCAAGCCGTGACGCTCCAAGGTCTCGGGGTCGAGCTCTTCGACGACGCCTTCGGCGATGCGTCGCGCAGCCTCGAGGCAGGCGGCCTGCAACGCCTTCTCGCCGACGCCTTCGATCGACGGATAGCGCGGCTGCACCGCACCAGGCGCGAGCGGCGCCTCGAGCTTCTCGAAGCGCACGATGACGAACTCGCGAACGCCGAGGTCTACCGCCTGTTCCGCGACCGCCTCGCCACGCCGCGCGGTGGCGCGAAGGGACTTCAACGCGCCGCGCACGCGCACGCGCGCCCCCACCGGATGCTGGCGGGCGAGCCACGGTTGGTTCCACGCGACGAGCTCGAGGCGCTGTTCCCCCGCGTCGACGAGGCGCAGCGCCACGCGGCTCCTGCGGCCGAAGCGTCGCACGCTGGACGCCTCGACCAAGCCCTCTACCACCGATTCCACGCCCGGCTCGAGCTCGACGAACGGCGTGGCTTCGAGTCCCTCGACCAGCGCGCTGGGCACGAGCCGCGCAAGCGATTCGAGGCTGTAGTAGCCGGCTTCGCGCAGACGCTCTTCGCGCGCGGGCCCGACGCCGGGCAATCCGAGGGTGGGCGGTGTGCGCGTCATGGATCGGGGGCACCGGATTCGACTCGGCCAATTGTGCGCGAACGCCAGCCTCCATCGCCACGCGTGACTCGGCACAGGTCGCCGGGGCTCCCGACGATCCGTCGCGAGTCCGGGGGGGGGCCCCGATTTGGATGCTGGTCCCCTTGGTTGTGCGCAGGCCCGAGCGAAATCGAGGCTTGGGTGCTGCCTGCCATGCGACCCTGAGCGTCCAATCCACATAGGGAGTTCGCCTAGTCGCACAGGCCTCGGCCTGGCGTGGTGGCTTCTTGGCCCGGAAAAGGCCGACGCGCGCCTGCCCAACTGGGTGGAGGCCTCGACGGGGCGCCTGAATGTCCCACTACGCGTGGTGAGAGCTCCACCACCTGTCGCGACCATTCACCCCGATGCTCGGCGGACCGTTCCGGGTGCACCGCGGCGCCTCGACGGCCAGCGCATCCAGAGGACCTCCTGGGTCCATTGCCGACGCGGTCAGGGCCTCAAGTGGAAAGGCAGATCGAGCCCCAGGCTGCGTCCATTTCCTCATGGACGCACGTGGCGGCATCGCCCGCGGCATTCCGATCGACTATTTGCCCAAGTGGAACGCGGACTCGCTCGCGGCGCGCCCGGGGCGGCGCACAACCAAAGGGGCCAGCATCCTTGCCGGCTTCGCCACGATCCCTCATCCTCGCCCCCATGGAACTGCGCTTCTTCGGCGCCACCGGCGGCACCACCGGCACCTGCCACATGCTCAAGGCCAACGGGCGCGTCGTCCTGCTCGACTGCGGCATGTTCCAGGGTCCGCGAGCATGGAGCCGGATGAAGAACGCCGAGTTCCACTTCGAGGCGCAGCGCATCGACGCGGTGGTGCAATCGCACGCCCACGTCGACCATTCGGGCAAGCTGCCCATGCTGACGAGGCACGGGTTCAAGGGCGCGATCCACGCCACGCCAGCGACGCGCGATTTGTGCGACGCACTCCTGCACGACACGGCGAAGATCCTCGCCGCCGACGCGCGCTTCCTCAACGAACAACGGCGACGAGCGGAGCTCGCGCGCACGCAGCATGAACAGGGCGACGAGCGGCGACGCGGACACGAGGAGGAGCGCGCGGCGCTGCAGCGTGGTCGCAAGCATCGCGGGGACAAGCGACCCGCGCGCGGACCGCGACGCGAACGCGACGGC